>JABJGI010000149.1 GCA_018662305.1 Porticoccaceae bacterium
GGCTCAACCTGATCACCCATCAAACAAGTAAATATCTGATCAGCGGCAATCGCATCATCAATGGTCACCTGGAGCAGACGGCGATTTGCCGGATCCATTGTGGTTTCCCAAAGCTGCTCAGGGTTCATCTCACCAAGACCTTTATAGCGCTGGAAGGAGTAGCCGCGCCGTGATTCGTTCATCATCCATTCGAGTGCTTCACCGAAATTGGAAACCGGCTGATTTTTCTCGCCACGGCGAATATGGGCGCCCTCTTCCATCATGCCACTGAGTTTTGCACCCAGTTCCGAAATGGCGCGATATTCCCCAGAAGAGAAAAAGTCTTTAGAGAAAACAATTTCCCGATCAATACCATGAGCTTTGATGACGGCCACCGGAAGGTAAACACTGTATTCCTCGTCAAACTTGGTTTCAGCTACATACTGCTGTCGCCCATCGGAAAGTTCATCCAAGGCAATCTGCCAGTCGGCAACCCATTTTGCTGCCTTCTTCTCATCTCCCATTTCCGCTGAGGAATACTTGGGCTCCATCATGAGCGTTTCGCAAAGTGGGCGAGGGTGAACTCTGTCCATACGATCCAACATGGACATTACCGAGCGGTATTCACGAACCAGTGATTCCAAAGAAGAGCCCTGCAGTGGCGGTGCATCCGCATTGACGTGCAGGCTGGATTCTTCCAGTGCACTAGAGGTAAGAAATTCCGTGAGGGCTTCGTCATCCTTAAGGTATTGCTCATTTTTACCCTTGGCCAACTTGTACAAAGGCGGCTGGGCAATATACACATGACCCGCTTCGACCAGTTCGCGCAAATAGCGAAATAGGAAAGTGAGGAGCAGGGTGCGGATATGCGCACCATCCACGTCCGCATCCGTCATGATAATAATGCGGTGATATCGAAGCTTCTCGATATCAAATTCATCTTTCCCGATTCCACAGCCCAGTGCAGTAATCAGTGTGCCAACTTCAGCAGAACCGAGCATGCGGTCAAAGCGGGCTTTTTCAACATTCAGGATCTTACCCTTGAGAGGCAGGATGGCCTGCGTTCTTCGATCACGGCCCTGCTTAGCGGAACCACCAGCAGAGTCACCCTCCACCAAGTAGAGTTCTGATAAAGCGGGATCTTTTTCCTGACAGTCCGCCAACTTGCCGGGCAAACCGGCAATATCCAGCGCACCTTTTCGGCGAGTCATGTCTCTGGCTTTGCGGGCCGCTTCTCGAGCGCGCGCTGCTTCCAGCATCTTGCCGATAATGGCTTTAGCTTCGCCGGGGTTTTCCAGCAAATACTCTTGCAACGCTGAGCTTACTTCCTGCTCAACCGCTGTTTTCACTTCTGATGAAACCAGCTTGTCTTTTGTCTGCGAAGAAAACTTAGGGTCGGGAACTTTAACGGAGATGATGGCCGTCAGCCCTTCTCTCGCGTCATCACCCGTAGTTGAGACCTTGTTTTTGGAAGCGGCGTTTTCCTTCTCGATGTATTGATTCAGACTTCTGGTTAATGCACCTCGAAAACCTGCCAAGTGCGTACCGCCATCACTTTGCGGAATATTGTTGGTATAACAGTAGATATTTTCCTGATAGGCGTCAGACCACTGCAAAGCGACCTCGACACCAACACCGTCTTCTTCGCGAAACTTATTAAAATGTACAACCTTGTTAATGGGCACTTTATTTAGGTGAAGGTGCTCAACAAAAGCTCGCAAGCCGCCTTCGTACTCGTAAACTTCTTCACGACCATCGCGCTCATCTTGCAGAACAATGCGCACACCGCTATTTAAGAAAGACAGCTCACGAAGTCTCTTCGCCAACTGTTCGAAATGATATTCGACGTTAGTGAAAGTTTCTCTGGAAGGCGAGAAGTGTACTTCGGTTCCGGAGCTGTCAGTTTTGCCCACTTCTTTGAGTGGTGCATCGGGAACACCGTGGGAGTAGGACTGCTCATAAACGATGCCCTCACGACGAACCGTCAGCTGCAAGGTTTCGGAAAGCGCGTTTACTACAGAGACGCCCACACCATGCAAACCACCAGAGACCTTATAGGTATTATCGTCAAACTTACCGCCGGCATGCAGTACTGTCATGATCACTTCCGCTGCAGATACACCTTCTTCATGCATATCTACCGGAATACCACGGCCATTATCAGAAACGGTTATGGACTCGTCAGCATGGATTACCGCGCGTATTTCAGAACAATGCCCCGCCAAAGCCTCATCGATGGAGTTGTCCACCAACTCAAACACCATGTGGTGCAAGCCAGTGCCGTCATCGGTATCACCGATATACATTCCGGGACGTTTGCGAACCGCATCCAGGCCCTTTAGGACCTTAATACTGGAGGAATCGTATTCGGTAGTATTTTCTTCTGTAGTCTCTTCGCTCAAAGCGCTCTCCGAGGGGTGATTTATTTAGCTAAAACTCTGGGTTATTTGTTTATCTGTCCACCGGAGAAATTTCTCCCTGTTTCACGTGGAACATCTTTAGCTCTCTGTTCTCTTGCCCTTCAAATCGGGAATGCTCTAGTTCCGTATAGGTTTGCAGAGTCTGACAGCCGCTCTCATCCAGGATTGTTAGAACCTTTTGCCACTTGTCAGAATCTAACTCAGAAGCCAAATCATCCAACAACAAAACACAGCTATTCCCAGTAGCCGAATTATACAGGCTAGCTTGGGCACACTTGAACGCTATTACCAATATCTTTTTCTGCCCACGGGAAAGTCTGTCTCTGGCAGAGCTCTTTTCAACGGAAAACTCCAGATCGGCGGAGTGGCAGCCCCTCGTCGTCCTCTTTTCAAAACGGTCGCGCGCAAATCTTTCCTTTAGCACCTCTTCCAAACCTTTTGCCTCATTCCAGCCAGGTTGATACTGAAGGGTGATCTCGCCCAACTCTGGACCTAGCTGCGCCATCAACTTCTGAAAAACCGGCAAGAAAGCCTCAAAATAACTCTTCCTAAGCCCGTGGATTTGAAGCGAAAGGCTTGCAAGTTGTTGATTCCAAACAGAATAATCAGATATGTCATCGCTGACTTTTAGCTGCGCATTGCGCTGCGCCAACACACGTCGATAATCCCGCCAGAGATTGGAAAAAGAATGTTCCACGTGGAACACTCCCCAATCCAAAGCTTGCCGACGCTCTTTTGGGCCGCCATCCAGCAGATCAAATGAACTGCTCTCAATGGTTACCACAGGGAACTTAGCTGCCAACTCGGCAGAAGAATTTAGACCAGCGCCATTCAATCGAACCGCAGAAGCTGCTGAGGTGTTTTTACTAATGCCCGCCCTACTCTCCTGCCCCTCTGCGTCGAGGAAGCCACAGCTCACAATCAGCTCTGATTGATCATTCTGAATAAGGTCTTTTGGTTGACGTGATCGAAAGCTTCGGCCATAGCCGAGCAAATGAATCGCTTCCAGCACCGAAGTCTTTCCTGCCCCATTGTCCCCCACGAGCAGGTTGTGCCCGGAACAGAGATCCAAATTGGCAGATTTGAGATTCCGCAGATTTTGAATCTCTACGGA
Organism: Porticoccaceae bacterium; assembly: GCA_018662305.1. Classification (GTDB taxonomy): domain Bacteria; phylum Pseudomonadota; class Gammaproteobacteria; order Pseudomonadales; family GM7GCV1; genus JABJGI01. The sequence goes on from JABJGI010000149.1 coordinate 3,514, forward strand.
GAGAATTTTCATTCAGACAGTATTTTTTCAGACGCTCGAATTAGAGACGCATCGGCATAACAACATACTTGGTTGTTTCGTCCTGGGGATTTTCCACCAAAGCCGAACTGTTAGAGTCGCTAAGTGTCACCCGGACATCATCGCCCTCCAAGGCGTTCATGGCGTCAATCAGGTAGCTCACATTGAATCCAATCTCCAGATCGCCACCGGAATAGTCCAAGCCCACCTCTTCTTCTGCCTGTTCTTGTTCCGGGTTATTGGCAGTAATGCGCAACAAGTCCTGATTCAGCTGCAAACGCACGCCTCGATATTTTTCGTTAGACAAAATAGATGCGCGCGAAAAAGCTGCTTTCAGGTTCTGGCGGTTAGAGAGAATCAACTTATCGCCGCCCTGGGGCACAACCTTTTGATAATCGGGGAACTTGCCGTCTACCAACTTCGAAGTGAACTCCATTTCTGGAGAAATAAGGCGGAAATGGTTGGAACCAATGCTTATTTCTACTTCGTCTTCAGAATCATCTAACAAACGTGCCAGCTCCATCACCCCTTTGCGCGGCAGGATAGACTGGGACGCCTCGTCAGACTCGCCACCGGTATTGGCTGAAGTCACCATAGCTAGACGGTGCCCATCGGTGGCCACCATACGCAGATGGTCTGCAGTATGCTCAATTAACATTCCGTTCAAATAGTACCGAACATCCTGATGCGCCATAGAAAAAGCCACTTTTTCAATCATGCTCTTCAAATTGCCGCGGCCAACTTTAAAACCAACCAGGTTCTGTCCACTTTCAACATTAGGGAATTCGCTTGCGGGCAAAGTGCTCAACTTAAAGCGGCTGCGCCCACTGACCACCTCTACTTGCTCGGCCTCCTGATGAACACTGATATCACTGCCTTCTGGCAATGAGCGAACTATGTCGAGCCATTTGCGGGCCGGAATAGTCGAAGACCCTGCATTGTCTACATGAACCCCTTGAACACGGGCAACAATTTCAACTTCCAGATCGGTTCCAGTAAGTTCTAACTTTCCCGAATCAACGACCACCAAAACATTGGACAAAACAGGCAATGTTTGACGGCGCTCAACAACACCGGCAACTAGCTGCAGTGCATTTAATAATGACTCTCTATCGGTAGAAAATTTCATCTGTGGTTAATTCCCGGCTCACTCTCTAAATGGCTAAAGTTATCTGCTAATAGCTACTAGTCCCTAGGGCTAATGGCTTAGCGTTCGGTTTAGGTTTTTCAGGTCTTCTCGCATATCCGCACTACTCTCTTCAAGCTCTTTAATCTTGCGGCATGCATGCAGTACGGTAGTGTGATCTCGGCCGCCAAAAGCGGTACCGATTTCAGGCAAGCTATTATTAGTCAGAGACTTCGACAATGCCATAGCTACCTGTCGTGGTCGCGCTAAAGAACGTGTCCGTTTCTTCGACATAAGGTCACTAAGTTTAATTTGATAGTACTCGGCAACGGTTCGCTGAATGTTCTCAACTGTGACCAATCTGTCTTGCATCGCGAGGAGGTCCTTAAGTGACTCCTTAATCAAATCCAGAGTCACTGGCTCACCCGTGAAGTGAGCGCTTGCCATCACGCGTTTTAGCGCGCCCTCTAGCTCGCGAACGTTTGACCGGATTCTTTGCGCAATAAAAAAGGCAGCATCTGATGGCAGATCCATGTTCGCCTGTTGCGCCTTATTCATCAAAATAGCCACTCGAGTTTCCAACTCTGGAGGCTCAACCGAGACCGTTAAGCCCCAGCCAAACCGGGATTTAAGACGCTCTTCCAAACCGTCAATCTCTTTTGGGTAACGATCGCAACTCATAATCATCTGCTGTCGGGACTCCAACAGTGAATTGAAGGTGTGGAAAAACTCTTCCTGGCTGCGGTCCTTATTGGCAAAAAACTGAATATCATCGATAAGCAACGCATCGGCGGAACGATAAAACCGCTTGAAGTCATTGATGGCATTGAGCTGAAGGGCTTTCACCATATCGGCAACAAAGCGTTCAGAGTGCAAATAAAGCACGCGCGCATTGGGGTTCTTTCTCTTTAACTCGTTCCCCACAGCTTGCATCAAATGGGTTTTACCCAGTCCAACGCCGCCATATATAAAAAGCGGGTTGTAACCCTCCCCTGGGTTTTCGGCGACCTGCTTTGCTGCAGCCAATGCGAGTTGGTTTGATTTCCCCTCTACAAAGGACTGAAAAGTAAACTGGTTATCCAGGTTGGATCGGCTAGTTCCCATTAAAGAATGGACCTTGCTCGCATCGGAATGATTTTGATTGGTCTTGGATTCTGAACTTTGGGTGTTTTCTTTCTGGCTGCCCAGGTCGAGCGCTCTACCAAAACTTAGCGCAGGAACCTCGGCATTAGAGTCCTGCAAATCAATAATGACTCGAGGCGGTTCATTCGACGCCTCTCCCAATATCGTTCTTATGCGTGACAGAAACTTTTCTGTCACCCAGTCGGACACAAATTTATTTGGTGCCAACAGCCGCAGCTCTCCATTGCCCTCCTGAGATCTCAGGGGTCGAATCCATGTATTAAACTGTTGTTCCGGTAATTCATCTTGAAGGGCATTGCTGCACCTCTCCCAAAGAAGGGTAGACACCGATAAAACCTCTTTTGCTCTACATTGCCCACTGCTGGCAACTTAGTTTGTCCCCCAACAATCCTTGTTTAGGAATAGCTATCCGCCAAAATGGCGAATCCCCTTAATTATTCGAGCGGCGATTTTATCCACAACGAAATGCCTTGGTAAAGCCCTAGCTAATTATGTGTATTATTCTTATTTTTCAATGCGTTAGGTAGAGTCAATGAAATCGCCGCTTTTTGCTTTCTATCCCCAAGCACGACACAAATTGCGCCACATCTGTGGATAACCTGTGAGTTAACAGTGAATTGGCAGTGAAGTGTAAGACATCGCATTAATTTCAACCGTTACCAAATTCATCAACGACATATAAATTCCCGCTATTAGCTTTTTAACTTAGATAACAAATTTCTAGCGATCTCTCGCATCACATATTTTTTAGCAGTTTCATTGATTTATTCAGGTTGGTTGCTTAGAATCGCGCGCCCGCTCGATAGTGATTTTATTACTGGTTGAGCACTCGAATAAAAGCGAGCCGATTCGGCTAGCTAAATTTAGGAAACCGGAAGCAATCCGATGAAAAGAACATTTCAACCAAGCAACATTCGTCGCAAAAGAACTCACGGCTTTCGTGCACGCATGGCCAGCGCAAACGGTCGTAAAGTTTTGGCTCGCCGCCGAGCAAAAGGAAGGAAAGTACTGAGCGCCTAACTAGCCGCTCAGAAGTGTATTCTTAACTTCCTTCTAGTGGTGCTCCACTATCAAAAGTGCTCCGCTACAAATTCCGCCAACAAAACCGACTGAAAAGCCCGAAAGAATTTCAGTCGGTCTTTGACCACAACCAAATCCGCGTAGGCTCCCCGAGCATACTGATTCTAGCGAAACCAAACCAACTCGAGATTTCCCGGCTCGGACTTGTGATTCGTAAAAAGTTTGTTCGTTTTGCCCACGACCGTAATCGCGTCAAGCGCATAGTCAGAGAATCTTTTCGCCACTCCCAGTCAAGTTTCCCGGGGTTGGATTGCGTTGTGCTGACACGTCCCGGAGCTGGAGATATGGCAAACAAAGAATTGCGTAACCTCCTGGACGAGATGTTTACCACCCTGGCCAACAAGAATGTAGCGAACAAGAAAGTGGCCACCAATGAAGTGGCGAATAAGAAAGTCGCAAACAACGGCGACTCTAGCGGACAATAGACAGATGACTGACAGCGGGAAAACCGATTCACCAAATAAAAAGAGTAGGGCAGCAGCTCCCTTTATTGGGCTTATTTGGTTGTATCAAAAGCTTATTAGCCCACTGCTAGGGCCACGCTGTCGCTTTTACCCAAGCTGTTCCCAATACGCAAAAGAAAGTTTAAGCCTGCACGGTGTAATAAAAGGGGGTTACCTCTCGGCCCGTCGATGCTTAAAATGCCATCCTTTTCATCCTGGTGGTATTGATCCAGTTCCAAAACCTCGGAACAACAAAATAGATACTTCCACGAATCAACCCAATTTAGGTGAAACCTCTTGAAGAAATTTGATTTTATTAGCGGCGCTTTGGTGTTCGGAATGCTCGCTGTTGCCCTGATGCTTCTTCGAGAGTGGGATGACTTTCAAGCTGAGCGTATCGCGATTGCTGAGGAAGTCCTCGCACAAAACATAATTGCTAGTGAAATCCCCAACGCTCCAGAGAATTTGGCATCAGAGATTCCAGCAGAATTTTCTGGTATCCCAACAAGTTCGGCCGTCGATGCTCCTCAGGTTCAGGCAACTCCTGCCAGCCAAAATCTCATTCGTTTTGCCAATGATGTTTTGGAGCTAAGTATCGACCCCCTAGGTGGCGACATAGTTGAAGCCGAATTACTTACACACCTCGACAGCTTGGATGGTGAGCCCACCACACTGCTTAGCAACAACGTGAATCACACCTACATCGCACAAAGCGGGCTAGTGGGCGCAAACGGCACGGACACCAATGCCGGAAGACCCACCTTTGTAAGCTACGTCTCTGATCTGGAAATTAGAGAAGGGCAGGATCAAGTGATTCTCGATCTGCGTTATCAGCAGGGCGGCGTAGAAATTATTAAACGTTTCACCATGAATCGCGGTGACTACTTTATTGGTGTCGACTACCTCATAGATAACCAAAGCAATGAAAACTGGTCCGCTGCTTTCTATGCGCAAATAAAGAGAGACGACTACGTACCAGCCTCAACCGGTGGAATGGGCATGAAACCCTTTGTCGGTGCGGCGATTACGACACCCGACGATCGTTATCAAAGGTTTGATTTCGGGGATTTGGACGACGACTCTTTCAGCCAATCTGTCGATACCGGCTGGGCCGCCATGCTGCAGGAGTATTTCCTCGGCGCTTGGATACCGGACTCTAGCCTCGCGCTCGAGTACAACCTGAGACGGTCCGCGGCAAACGGCTACTACTATGTTGGTTTCACACAGGCTCCGATGGTGATTCAACCCGGTGCGCAAGAAAGCCTGTCCGCTGGGTTTTACGTCGGGCCTAAAGATCAATATCGCCTGCGAGAAATTAGTGAGCACCTTGACCTAACTGTGGACTACGGCTGGATCTGGTGGGCAGCTCAACCCATCTATGCGGTTCTCTACTTCTTACACGAAGGCGAAATTAAATCCTTTGGTATTGATGCCCAAGTATTTAGTGGTTTTACCAACTGGGGTATTTGCATCATCTTGCTGACCCTTATCGTCAAACTTCTGTTTTTCAAACTGTCAGAAGCCAGCTACAAATCCATGGCTCGGATGCGCAAGATCCAACCCAAGATGGCGGCGCTAAAAGAACGCTATGGCGACGACAAGCAGCAGTTTTCGCAAGAAATGATGCGCATGTATCAGAAGGAAAAAATTAACCCATTAGGTGGTTGTTTGCCTATGCTGGTTCAGATGCCTGTTTTTATCGCCCTCTACTGGGTATTAAAAGAAAGCGTCGAACTCCGGCACGAACCCTTCTTTGGTTGGATCGTTGATCTATCAGCCAAGGATCCCTGGTTTATCTTGCCCATTATTATGGGTGTCAGCATGTGGTTCCAAATGCGGCTCAACCCTGCACCGCCTGATCCCACACAGGCTAAGGTGATGCAAATGATGCCCTTTATGTTCACCTTTATGTTTATGTGGTTCCCGGCTGGGCTGGTGCTGTACTGGGTGAGCAACAACATTCTGTCCATTGCTCAACAGTGGGTTATCACCCGCAGCATAGAAAGGGGCGAGCCCGAAGCCACCAGCTAGGCTATGGCAGAACAGCAGCCCTGAGCGATACGACAGCCCCTGAGCGATACGACAACCCTAAGCGATATAGCAGCCTTGAGCCAATCAGAAGCCCTGAGCGACACAACAGCCCTGAGCGACACGATAGTCGCGCTGGCAACCGCACCGGGTAAATCCGGAATAGGTGTTATCCGCCTTTCTGGACCTCAAAGCACCATGATTGCGGAATTCCTTGGGGCCGGTGAGTTACAACCCCGCACCGCCAAGTTCTGTCACTTTGTTAGCCGCGCTAGCGACTCTTCAAGTGCCCACAGCCAATCAAGTGCCCACAGCCAATCAGGTGCCAACAGCCAATTAAAAGAAGAAACCATTGATACGGGCTTGGCGCTTTTCTTTGCCAATCCTAATTCTTTCACTGGAGAAGATGTCGTTGAAATTCAAGCGCACGGCAGCCCAGTCACCTTAAAAAGGCTTATTCGTGAATCCTTGCAGCTCGGCGCTCGACTGGCCGAGCCTGGAGAGTTTTCTCAGCGCGCTTTCTTAAATGGCCGAATCGACCTGGCACAAGCAGAGGCCATCGCCGACCTTATCGCCAGTGGTAGCGAATCTGCCGCTAGGGCAGCAACCAAATCTCTGGAAGGCGCCTTCTCCAAAATCGTCAATGGAATTGCCAACAGAACAGTTGAATTACGTAAGTATGTTGAAGCCGCCATCGACTTTGCCGAAGAGGAAATCGACTTCCTTAGCGATGGCAAAATTGAATCCGCATTGAAAGAAATCCAGATTGATATCAGCAACTGCCTGGAAGAGGGCAGGCGAGGGCAAAAACTTTTAGACGGCCTTAGTTTGGTTATTCTTGGTGCGCCAAATGCCGGTAAATCCAGCTTGCTAAATCATTTTTCTGGATCGGACCGAGCCATTGTCACCGACATTGCCGGAACAACGCGGGACACACTGTCCGAGACGATAGATCTAGATGGGCTTGCAGTAACCATTACCGATACCGCAGGTCTCAACGCAAACCCGGATGCAGTTGAAGAATTGGGGATCAAAAGAGCGTTAGATTCCGCCACCAAGGCAGACCACCTATTGGTGATGTTTGATGCAAATACGGACAGCGCAAAATCGGCTCTAGAGCTTATTGGCAAGTATCAATCAGGGCTGGAGCAGCAGCTGAGTATCACCTTAGTTGCCAACAAAATTGATCTTTCTGGCGACCTCGAAGGACACTGGGATAGCGGCAAATACGACAGCCTGACCATCTACGGCACCAGCCTCAAAGAAGGCAAAGGGTTAAACCAACTTACCCAACACTTGAAAGACATTGCCGGCCTCACCGACAGTGAACCTGCATTCTCCGCTCGAACTCGTCATATCCACGCTTTGGAGTCTGCACAGCAACATATTGATACCGGCCTTGAGCTTCTGCTATCCGATCAGGCTGGCGAGTTGATTGCCGAAGAACTCAAACTAGGTCATACCCAACTGCAAAGCATTACTGGCGTTTTTAGTACAGATGACCTCTTGGGGGAAATCTTCTCCAGCTTTTGCGTCGGGAAATAAGCTGCTAAATAAAAAAAGGCAGTAAAAGCTTTTCTTTTCCTACCCCACAAGATCAGCACAGCTTATTCACAGAAGCCGCTGATAAAAAATACTTATCATTTAATAAAGTCAGTTTGCTGTGGATCCTTTGTGGGTTGAGCAGGGATAAATTAGAGCGTTCTTTTCGGCTGCAAAACTAAGCACAGGTCCCACTCAAGAATTACGCAGTTTAGTTAATACTTATCTGCCTAGTTATGCTTCAGCTAAACCCATGAAAGCGTTTAACAAAACCCGGTTATCCACCGCAAACAGCTTCAGTAGTAATAACAACAATAATCCTTCTAACTCTTCCATATACATATATATATTCTTATATAAATATTAATAACTAACGTGAAATCAAAGATTTGGCCTTTGCAGCGACTAGCCTATAATGCGCGACCCAAATAAAACTTGATCGATTAAAACCGCAATCAATTTATGAACCATAGTTACGAAGTTATTGTTGTCGGAGGAGGGCATGCTGGTACAGAAGCAGCGCTCGCGGCTGCCCGTATGGGTGCCAAAACACTCCTGCTGACACATAACATCGAAACACTTGGGCAAATGTCCTGTAACCCTGCAATCGGCGGTATTGGCAAGAGCCACCTGGTTCGAGAGGTAGATGCCTTGGGTGGTGCTATGGCATTGGCCACAGATCAAGCTGGCATTCAGTTTAGATTGCTCAATTCGCGCAAGGGCCCTGCGGTAAGAGCAACAAGAGCTCAGGCCGATCGCCTGCTCTACCGTCAGGCGATTCGAGAAGTGCTGGAAAACCAGGAAAACCTAGAGATATTTCAGCAGGCCGTTGATGATCTGGCGATTGAATCGGGCAAAGTGGTTGGTGTCATTACCAATATGGGTTTGCAGTTCAATGCGCCTGCTGTTGTTCTGACAACGGGTACTTTCCTGGGTGGAAAAGTCCATATCGGACTGGAAAATCATTCAGCGGGTCGAGCCGGTGATCCACCCTCGATTAAATTGGCAGATCGTTTACGCGAGCTACCTCTGCGAGTGGATCGCCTTAAAACCGGGACTCCTCCTAGAATCGATGCTCGCAGTGTCGACTTTGCGGTGATGACAGAACAGTGGGGCGACAAGGACAGCAGAGGCAACGAGCCGGTGATGAGTTTCCTTGGGTCGGCAGAGCAACATCCAGAACAAACATGTTGTTGGATAACTCATACCTCTGAACTGACCCACGAAATTATCCGCGGCGGCTTGGATCGCTCTCCCATGTTCACTGGAGTGATCGAGGGTATTGGCCCACGCTATTGCCCATCCATCGAAGACAAAATTGTTCGCTTTGCCGACAAAAATTCCCACCAGATATTTGTAGAGCCAGAGGGTTTGCAGACCAACGAACTCTACCCCAACGGCATTTCCACCAGCTTGCCCTATGACGTGCAGCAGGCCTTGGTGCAAAGTATTCCGGGTTTTGAGAAAGCGAGAATTACTCGCCCTGGTTATGCCATCGAATACGATTTCTTTGATCCGCGAGATCTAAAAACCTCGCTGGAAAACAAACATATGCCAGGGCTGTTTTTTGCCGGGCAAATCAATGGAACCACAGGCTACGAAGAAGCGGCTTCGCAGGGTTTATTGGCAGGGGTTAATGCGGTTCTGCTGGCTCGAGGACAAGAGTCATGGTGTCCCGGACGGGATGAGGCCTATTTGGGTGTCATGGTTGATGACTTGGTGACTATGGGTACCAAGGAACCTTATCGAATGTTTACCAGCCGTGCCGAGCATCGATTGATGTTGCGCGAGGACAACGCCGACCAACGATTGACCGAGAAGGGTAGGGAGCTTGGTTTGGTGAGCGAAGATCGCTGGCAGCATTACCAAGAGAAATGTGAGCTGGTGGAGAAAGAAACCCAGCGGTTTAAAGACACCTGGGTGCAACCAGGTACCGAACAAGCTGATCGGTTAAGTCAATACATCGACAAACCCATCACACATGAGTATTCGCTCTTTGAACTACTCAAACGACCACAACTCGACTATCAAAAAGTGTGTGAGCTCAGCCAGATAGAAGAGGTGCGGGAAGATGCCGGTGAGCAGCTGGAGATATCGGCCAAATACGCTGGCTATATTGATCGCCAAACTCTTGAAGTTGCGCGCCTGAAAAATCAGGAGCATCAAAAGCTTTCAGCAGATTTTGATTACGCATCTGTTTCTGGCTTATCCAATGAGGTTCGACAAAAACTGGACCAGGCAAAACCTGAAACCATTGGTCAAGCTTCCCGAGTGCCAGGGGTTACACCAGCAGCAATCTCTTTGTTGCTGATACACCTTAAGCGTCGCCAAGCTCTTAAGCAGAGCGCTTAATGCCCTCAATTTTTTTGGCTAAAGACGCTCAATTCGCTGAGGGCTCTTAAAATGGCTCAAAGACAGCAGCTTGGCGCAGAGCTGAGCGCTGGACTAAAACAACAATCCATCGATCTAGCCGATCAGCAAATCGAATCTTTGCTGGAATATCTGGATCTAATGAACCACTGGAATCGCAGCATTAATCTCACCGCTGTTAGCGATCCGCTCGAGCAAGTTAGACGACATCTTCTCGATAGTTTTTCTGTCTACCCCTATATCACCGCGTCGCCAGTGCTGGATGTTGGCACCGGTGCCGGCTTGCCTGGCATCCCTTTGGCCATTGCCCAGCCAGATATTGAATGGCATCTATTAGACAACAGCACAAAGCGCATAAGCTTTTTGCGGAGGGTGATTACCACGCTCAACCTGCAAAATGTGCAGCTGATCAACTCAAGGGTAGAAGATCACAAATCAGATCAGCCTTATTCGCTGATTATTTGCAGAGCCTTTGCCAGCCTCAAAGAGATCACACATAATGCCCAACACCTGATGGCTGCCGATGGATCTTTCCTGGCCATGAAAGGCCAATACCCAGAACAAGAAATTGCCGATATGTCCGACTCCTTTACGGTCACAGAATGTTATCCCCTGACGGTTCCCGGATTGTCAGAAGATCGGCACCTGTTACAGATCAAAAAACTCACCAGAGAAACCGCCGCGCAATGATTACTTTTGCCATTGCCAACCAAAAGGGTGGGGTGGGTAAAACCACAACCGCGGTTAATTTGGCAGCAGGTTTGGCTCGCAGCTTCAAAAAAGTTTTGTTGATCGATATGGATCCACAGGGCAACGCCACCACTGGCAGCGGATTGGATAAAAACGACCTACCTTCCTCGGTATTGGAAGTCTTGATGAACGAAACCAATATCGAAGACGCCATCATCAAAACCGAGGCGAGCAACTACGATATGTTGGCCGCCAATGCTGAACTGACCTCAGCCGAGGTGGAGCTGCTCAGTGAGTTGATGCGTGAACAACGGCTAAAACACGCATTAATGCGCGTCGAAGATGACTACGACTTTGCCATTGTTGACTGCCCACCCTCATTGAACATGCTGACCCTCAATGCCTTGGTGGCGGCAGATGGTGTGATTATTCCCGTACAGACCGAATTTTTTGCCCTCGAAGGCCTGTCTGCCCTGGTCAACACCATTAAGAAGGTGCAGCAAGTGGCGAACAAAGGCCTGCATATCGAAGGCATTGTCATGACCATGTACGACAGCCGAACCACTTTAACAACCGACGTTGCCAAGCAACTGGCGCAGCATTTTGGAGATGTGGTTTATAAAACGGCGATACCGCGCAATGTGCGATTGGCGGAATCACCCAGCCACGGCCTGTCTATTTTCGATTACGATAAAGACTCCAAAGGTGCCATCGCCTATATGGGGTTGTCGGCAGAAGTGATTCGCCGGGTGCGCGAAACAGCCTAGAGAAAGACTAGAAAGCAACGGATAGACAGAAACAGACAAGCTAGAGAATTTGGACTAAACGAATGTCAGCAAAAAAACGTGGATTAGGCAGCGGCCTCGATACCCTTCTCGGTGTATCTCAAGAGATAGAACAAGCTCAAACGGAAGCTGCCAAAACCCAAGCAGCTCAAGCCACTCAAAGTGGTACTGAGTCTCACGCAGACAGCCTGCAAACTCTGCCGGTCGATCAGATTCAGCGCGGCCAGTATCAGCCACGCCGATACTTTGATGAGGACGCGCTCAATGAATTGGCCGACTCCATAAAAGAGCAGGGTCTGCTGCAACCCATAGTTGTGCGTTCGGTTTCTAAAGGTAAAAAACCGAAGTACGAAATTATTGCCGGTGAGCGTCGCTGGCGCGCCAGTCAAATTGCTGGCCTGCATGAAATCCCAGTTTTGATCAAAGAGCTCGACGACGAAAGCACCGTTGCCGTTGCTTTGATCGAAAACCTGCAGCGTGAAGACCTCAACCCCATGGAAGAGGCCTACGCGCTAAGCCGGCTCAAAGAAGAATTTAATCTGACCCACGATCAAGTGGCCAAGGCTGTGGGGAAATCCCGTAGCACAGTAACCAACCTCCTTCGTCTCAACAGCCTGACGGAAGCGGTTCGGAAAATGGTCGAAAATACCGATATTGAAATGGGCCATGCTCGAGCGCTGCTAAGCCTGGATTCTGGCCAACAATTGGAAGCGGCAAAACAAATCGTCGAAAAAGCGATGTCGGTTAGACAGGCCGAGGCTCTGGTGCGCGGATTTGGTAGCGCTAAGACCAAAGCCACCAAGAAACCGCAAAAACCGGACGCCGATATCCAAAGACTAGAGCAGGAGTTGGCGGAAAAAATCGGCGCCTCGACGCAAATTCAGCACAAGGCGAACGGCAAAGGGAAGCTGGTTATTAGCTACAACTCTGCCGATGAACTCGAAGGAATTTTGTCTCACTTTAAACTCTAGAATTAGCCTCAAAAAAGGGCAAAAACAAAAAGTCGATAATTCGTCACAAGCGCCTGAGAAATATCGATTTTTTTAGAAGCGCTATATAGCCCTCAGCTTCCTTGAACAATACACCTGCGATCTCTATAATCGCGACCCCGGACTTGGTGCGGTACCCAACTTAGCGGGTGCCACTTGGTGTAGCAGATTTGCAAAAAACCGCTCTGACGATTAGCCAACACCTCCTAACGCTTTTTTGTATTGGTACCGTCCTCAGCCTAGTTAATCTGGTAGTTTCGGTAGATTGGGCCACAGGATTCGGGTTTGGCGCGCTGATTTCATTTTTGCCGCAGAGTTATTTTGCACTGCAGGCATTCAGAATCTCGGCAGCAGTTGACCCCCAAAAAGCCTACTTCGCAATGATGCGTGGCGAGTCGGGAAAGTTTTTACTAACAGCAGCTTTGTTTGCGTTGTTGTTTAAATTTCGGCCAGACATATTGGCCCCAGCGGTTTTTACTGGGTTCGGTGTGATGCTGGTGACACAAATTATCGGCAGTGCGTTTCTTCAGAAGAAGCTCGCTGCAAAAAAATAAAATTGACGCACTAGGTCAATTCGAAAGGTCTGAGAGAGCTGAATGGCAACGGAAACTGAAACCGAAACGTTTGATACGTCCGCCTATATTTCCCACCATCTACAAAATCTGGTCTATGGAAAACTTCCCGCTGGTTATGAGCGGCATAGTTACGATGGCCACCATGAAGTTTTAGAACACGCCGAATGGACCTGGGCTCACGGTGCTGATGAAGCAGCGGCTATGGGATTCAGTGCCGTTCACGTTGACAGTCTGGCTTGGTCCTTTGGTTTGGGCGTGATTTTCTGCCTGCTCTTTGCCAAGGTGGCTCGTAAAGCTAACTCTGGTGTTCCCGCCGGTCTGCAAAACTTCGTTGAAATCATTGTCGAATTTGTCGATAGCAACGTGAAAGACATGTTCCATGGCAAAAACCCGCTGGTAGCGCCTTTGGCACTGACCATCTTTGTCTGGGTTTTCTTGATGAACCTGATGGACCTGGTTCCGGTAGATCTGATTCCGGAAATTATGATCGCACTGGGTGTCGACTATCAGAAGATCGTGCCTTCCACCGACCCCAACATTACTCTGGGTATGGCTCTGGGTGTCTTTATCCTGATGATCTACTACTCCTTAAAAGTGAAAGGCCCGGTTGCCTTTATTAAGGAGCTTTCTTGCCAGCCATTTGCACCGCCGACTAAAGGCCCTGCAATTATCCTGGCGCCGCTTCTAATCTGCGTAAACCTCTTTATGGAAATTGTGGGTCTGTTGGCCAAGCCGTTTTCACTGGGTTTACGACTCTTCGGCAATATGTACGCCGGGGAGATGATCTTTATTCTTATCGCCACCATGTTTGTTGGCGGAATAAGCATTTGGTTTTTGATGGGTGGTCTGCTGCAAATTGGCTGGGCGATCTTCCATATTTTGGTTATTACACTTCAAGCCTTTATTTTCATGGTGCTCACCGTCGTCTACTTAAGTATGTCGCACGAAGATCACTGATTACGTTTTCACACGCTTTTAAATTTAAAAACACTTCGACGAATTAGGAGAAAAAAATGGAACTGGTAATTGTTGCTGCTGCGATCATGCTAGGACTGGGCGCACTTGGTGCTGCTATTGGTATGGGTCTTTTGGGTGGCCGCCTTCTTGAAGGTACTGCTCGTCAGCCAGAATTGGCCGCTATGCTTCAGGGAAAGATGTTCCTGCTAGCAGGTCTGATTGATGCTGTGCCCATTATTGGTGTTGGTATTTCTATGTACCTGATTTTTGTTGTTGCGCCTGGCGTAGCCTAGGATCTCGTTCCGTTGCAGCTAAGGCATTGAGCGCTCGCTCAATAACTGCTGCCTCACATACGATCCTCGAATCTAAAAAAGGTAAATAACAGTGAATATTAACTTCACACTTGTCGGCCAAATGATCTTCTTTGTGCTGTTCGTGATGTTCTGCGTCAAATACGTTTGGCCGCCCATCACCAACGCTATGAAAGAACGCGCCGAAAAGATTGCCGATGGTTTGGCTGCTGCCGACCGCGCTGAAAAAAGTTTGGAGCTGGCTCAAGAAAAAGCCGGCGAAGATCTTAAAGAAGCGAAGGCACAAGCCTCTGAAATTATTGATTCCGCTAAAAAGCGCGGTGATCAAATGGTTGAAGAAGCCAAGCAAAAAGCTCAAGAAGAAGCGGAGCGAATTCGCACCGCGGCTGAAGCCGAAGTTGAACAGCAAATCGCCAAAGCTCGCGAAGAACTGCGCGCCCAGGTTTCTGAACTCTCTATTGCAGGGGCAGAAAAAATACTTGGCGAAAGCATCGACGCTGCGAAACACGGCGACATGCTGAAAAAGCTTTCAGCAGAACTGTAACCAAGAGCTGTAACACAGAGTCCACCATGGCAGAACTTAAAACACTAGCTCGACCCTACGCCCGCGCCGCATTCGAACATGCGGACGAAGCGAAAAAACTTGGTGAGTGGGAAACACAACTTATCCAGTTGGCGTCGATCTGTTCTGAAGCAAAGGTCGCGGCAGCGCTTAACTCACCCGAGTTAACCAGTGCCCAGCGATCAGAGATGGTACTCAGCTTAGGTGGCGACGATTTCAGTAGTGAAGTCGCCAACTTTATCGGCGTACTCGCCGAACAAAAACGTTTGAATCTGGTTGCGGAAATCTCCGAACTGTTTCAGGCATTGAAAGCCCAGCGAGAGCAAAGCGTCGAAGTGCATGTTGCTTCCGCCTATGAGCTTTCTGAAGAACAAGTTACCCAACTTTCTACTACCTTGACCAAAACCCTGGATCGCGAAGTCTCTTTGACCTGCGATGTCGACGCTAGCCTTATCGGTGGTGTTCGAATTAACGCGGGTGACACAGTCATTGATGCCACGGTTCAGGGACGTCTGAACAAGTTGGCTGAAGCAATGAATTCCTGAGGAAAAAATAGATGCAACAACTCAACCCCTCCGAAATCAGTGAGATCATCAAAAAGCGGATTGATTCCCTTGAGGTGACAAGCGAGGCCCAGAACGAGGGCACAGTCGTTTCGGTTCAAGACGGTATCGTACGTATCCACGGCTTGGCCGAGGTGATGTACGGTGAAATGATCGAATTCGACGGTGGCCTATACGGCATGGCGTTGAACCTGGAGCGCGACTCTGTTGGTGCCATTGTTCTTGGTGACTATCTAGGTCTTTCCGAAGGTGCAAAAGCCCGCTGTACTGGCCGTATTTTGGAAGTACCTGTTGGCCCGGCTCTTCAAGGCCGTGTTGTTGACGCCCTCGGAATGCCAATCGACGGCAAAGGCGCCATCGAAACCACAGAAACTGACGCCATCGAAAAAGTTGCACCTGGTGTAATTGAGCGTCAATCAGTTGATCAGCCACTGCAAACCGGTTTGAAAGCTATCGACTCCATGGTGCCAATCGGCCGTGGCCAGCGTGAGCTAATTATTGGTGACCGTCAGATCGGTAAAACTGCTATTGCGATCGATACCATCATCAACCAGAAAGACACCGGCGTTAAGTGTGTTTATGTTGCGGTTGGGCAGAAGAACTCTACCGTTGCGAATATTGTTCGTAAGCTCGAAGAGCACGGCGCCATGGACCACACCATTGTGGTTGCGGCCAACGCATCCGACCCAGCGTCCATGCAATTCTTGGCTCCTTATGCTGGTGCCACCATGGGTGAGTACTACCGTGACCGCGGTGAAGACGCCCTGATTATTTATGATGATTTGACCAAGCAAGCTTGGGCTTATCGTCAAATCTCTCTATTGCTTCGTCGCCCACCGGGCCGTGAAGCCTACCCTGGTGATGTTTTCTACTTGCACTCACGTTTGCTAGAGCGCTCAGCTCGAGTCAATGCCGAGTACGTTGAGAAATTCACTGGCGGTAAAGTAAAAGGCAAAACCGGTTCTTTGACCGCACTGCCAATTATCGAAACCCAAGCGGGTGACGTATCAGCCTTCGTACCCACCAACGTGATTTCTATTACCGATGGTCAGATCTTCCTTGAGTCCGATCTGTTTAACTCCGGTATCCGTCCTGCGATGAACGCTGGTCTGTCGGTATCTCGTGTAGGTGGTGCAGCGCAAACCAAAATCATTAAAAAGCTCGGCGGTGGTATTCGTCTGGCACTGGCTCAGTATCGTGAACTGGCGGCATTCTCGCAGTTTGCATCTGACCTGGATGACGCTACCCGTGAGCAACTCGAGCACGGCCAAGCCGTAACCGAATTGATGAAGCAGCTTCAATACAGCCCACAGAACGTGGCCGAGATGGGTGTGGTGCTTTACGCCGCTAACTCCGGTTACCTCAAGGGTATGGAAATCGCCAAGATCGGTGACTTCGAAGCAGCGGTTATCAGCTACATGAACTCTGAGCACTCTGACTTGATGGCTCAGGTAAATGACGGCGGCAAATGGGACGACGACATCGAAGCGGGCTTTAAAGCGGCTCTCGACAAGTTTGTTGAAACTCAGTCCTACTAATCTAGGTATCGAACTGTGGCAGTCGGAAAGGAAGTAAAAACTAAGATCGCGAGTATTCAAAGTACTCAAAAGATCACTTCCGCTATGGAAATGGTTGCGGCCAGTAAAATGCGCCGGGCTTCTGATCGCATGGCACTTGGCAAACCCTACGCTGACAACATTCGCAAAGTAATCGGCAACGTCGCTAACGCGAACTCCGAATACCGCCACCGCTATATGGTTGAGCGCGAAGTGAAAAACGTCGGTTTTATCGTAGTTGCCTCTGACCGTGGCCTTTGTGGTGGTTTGAACATCAACCTCTTTAAGCAGGTTCTGAAAACATCCAAGACCTACGCCGACCAAGAAATTGGGGTGAAGTTCTGTTCCGTTGGCGCCAAAGCCATGAGCTTCTTCAACAAATACGGCGGTGATGTTCTCGGTGCAGTGCGCGACCTGGGTGACGCACCTGCGGCAGGGGATTTGCTCGGCAACGTCAAAGTGATGTTGGAAGCCTTTGATAAAGGCGAGATCGATCGCTTATATCTAGCCGGCAACGAATTTGTAAACACCATGACGCAAGCGCCTCAGGTAAGCCAACTATTACCATTGCCAAAAATCGAAGCCGACGAGATGTCCCATCACTGGGATTACCTCTACGAGCCAGACGATGCAGGTGTAATTTTGGAAGGCCTATTGGTTCGTTATGTTGAATCTCAGGTTTATCAGGCAGTAGTAGAAAACAAAGCCTGTGAAATGGCCGCGCGTATGTTGGCCATGAAAAACGCCACGGATAACGCTGGCGATATTATTGACGAGTTGCAGTTGCTCTATAACAAGGCTCGTCAGGCAGCTATTACGCAAGAGCTTTCAGAGATTGTAGCGGGCGCCGCGGCTGTTTAAAGACAGTTGGTTCCCAGAAAATTTAAAGAGAAGAATTCGGACAGCACGCTGTCCCCAAAAGTTAAAAAGTAGAGGAATTATCAATGAGTAGCGGACGAATCGTACAAATCATCGGCGCTGTAATCGATGTAGAGTTTTCCCGTGAAGACGTGCCCAAGGTATACGACGCACTAACAGTAGACAGTGCCGGCCTAACCCTCGAAGTTCAGCAGCAGCTGGGCGACGGTGTGGTTCGCGCCATTGCCATGGGAGCATCGGAAGGTTTAAGCCGTGGATTGGAAGTTTCCAATACGGGCGGACCGATCAAGGTTCCAGTAGGCACCGCGACTCTTGGCCGCATCATGGACGTATTGGGCAACCCAGTTGACGAAGCTGGCCCAATCGACACTGAAGAGCGTTCTGTAATTCACCGTGATCCACCGGCTTACGCGGATCAATCTTCGAGCATCGATATTCTCGAAACCGGTATTAAGGTTATCGACCTGATCATGCCAATCGCCAAGGGCGGTAAAGTAGGTCTGTTTGGTGGTGCGGGTGTAGGTAAAACCGTAACCCTGATGGAACTGATCAACAACATCGCTGTTGAGCAACAAGGTCTTTCGGTATTCGCCGGAGTAGGGGAGCGTACTCGTGAGGGTAACGACTTCTACTATGAGATGAAGGAATCCAACGTACTCGACAAAGTAGCCATGTTCTACGGCCAGATGAACGAGCCACCCGGAAACAGACTGCGTGTTGCGCTTTCTGGTTTGACCGTTGCTGAGAACTTCCGTGACGAAGGCCGTGACGTTCTTTTGTTCGTAGACAACATCTACCGATACACACTTGCCGGTACCGAAGTATCCGCACTGCTAGGCCGTATGCCTTCTGCGGTTGGTTACCAGCCAACACTGGCGCAAGAGATGGGTGCTCTTCAAGAGCGCATTACCTCTACCAAGAATGGCTCCATCACTTCATTCCAGGCGGTATACGTGCCAGCGGATGATTTGACCGATCCATCGCCAGCAACCACCTTTGCTCACTTGGATGCGACCCTCGTACTGAGCCGTCAAATCGCTGAGCTGGGTATCTACCCTGCGGTTGATCCTCTCGATTCAACCTCCAGAATTCTCGATCCGCTGGTTATCGGCACCGAGCACTACAACTGTGCCCGTGGCGTACAAGCGGTACTGCAGCGCTATAAAGAATTGCGCGACATTATTGCGATTCTGGGTATGGACGAACTGTCGGAAGAAGACAAACAAACCGTTGCCCGCGCACGTAAGATTCAAAGATTCCTGTCTCAGCCATTTAGCGTGGCAGAAGTATTCACCGGCGCACCTGGTAAATACGTATCACTGAAAGACACTATTGATTCTTTCGAGGGAATCCTGAACGGCGACTACGACGACCTTCCAGAGCAGGCCTTCTACATGGTTGGCTCAATCGAAGAAGCCGTTGCCAAAGCCAAGGATATGTAAGGTAAAACTTCGATGGCCATAACCGTACATTGCGACATCGTCAGCACCGAAGAATCTGTATTCTCCGGCAAGATCGTCAGCCTGACAGCCACCGGCCTCGAAGGAGAGCTGGGTATTCAGTACGGCCACGCCGCACTGCTCACCCCGCTTAAGCCCGGCCCGGTTAAGCTGCTGCTCGACAATGACGAAGAAGAAGTGATCTTCGTAAAAGGCGGCTACCTTGAAGTGCAGCCAAGCCTAATCACTGTGCTAGCCGATGTGGCCATTAAAGCCGATGACCTCGACGAAGCCGCAGCAGAAGAAGCCCGAAAAGCGGCAGAAAACGCCATGCAAAACCAATCTGGCGAACTGGACTACGGCAAAGCCAGTTCAGAGCTTGCTGAAGCGGCGGCGCAACTTCTTACCTTACAGAAAGTTCGCAAGAAGATGGGTGGTAGTTAACAGTTCACTAATGCTCGGATAATGGAAAAAGGCGGCGCTCTTGTATAAAGAGGCCGCCTTATTGGGCTAGATTCAGAGCGATTACATCGCTGGCTTTCTGGCTCTCAACACAAAGCGATCGGTATTTCTTTCCAGTTCACGTTGATGAAGCGTGTGGTCATCCGCTGGGTTGTTCAGCATATAAGCCTGAGCTTCTACTACAAAACCGGCTTCTTCAATTAGGCCAATGGCAGTGCCCACATCAATGCGGTGCAATGCTTGGTTGTCCATTCCAAGCGAACCTTCATGGTCGATCACGGCTAATACTCCGCCGGGTTTTAGGCTGTCGTAGAGCGCACCTAAAAACAGCAGGCCGTTGTCGCGATTGGCATTGGCATTGTCGTGCAGGTTGAGCGCAGTCCAGGCCGCATCCGCTTGTCCGTCAACGCCATAACCATCTGCATTTTCGGCGGTGATGGTCATGATGTTTGGGTAGCGGGCTACTTTAAGCGCTTGCGCTGGAGCAACACGCTCGGCAAAGCGCGAGCTATTCTGAGCAATCACTTTGCCATTTGGGCCAACCGCTGCGGCCAGAACTTCGGCATACCAGCCTGAGCTTGAAAAGGCGTCGAGTACGGTCATGCCGGATTCGATGCCGATAAAGTCAATTACTTGAACAGGTTTGCGTGATTCATCGCGAGCGGCGTCTGCTGGATCTCGATCGGGATGAGCCAGAGCGGCTTCGATTCGAGAGGCAACATCCTGTGCGCTAGCGGTCATAGAGATGGTGGTTAGCAGTAGCGCTAATCCAGCAAGGAAAGTGGTTTTAAGGTGTGTCATGGTTTATCCCCCAATTTAGTGAACTGATTCTAGCTCCTTTAACGGGGAAAGGAGAGAAAAAGGTATTACAGATAGGTGAGGAAAACATATCTTAATAATCGAGTATTTAACTCATTGATCAGGATAATTGAATGATGAGACCATGGCCGGTTTTCTCAATACGGCCTAGTCGGCAGGGAGAGGATTAATGATCGGCTATCGAGAGATGCGCATTGAAGACTATGACGCCGTGCTAGCGCTATGGAAACGCTGCGCTGGTTTGGGTTTACGCAATGCGGATTCGTGGACTGGAATTGATCGCTACCTGCAGCGTAATCCCGGCCTGAGCTTTGTTGCGGAGCATTCTGTTGTAGAACGAAGTGGGGAAATAGTGGGAACCATTATGTCCGGCCATGACGGCAAGCGCGGATACGTGCAACATCTGGCGGTCGATCCAAAGTTGCGAGAGCAGGGCATTGGAACGACGCTTCATGATCTCTGTATGGCGGCCTTGGAAAAGCAGGACATTCTGAAATCTCACCTAATGGTCTATACCGATAACCTGGATGCACAACAGTTCTGGGCAAATCGGGGTTGGCATATGCGCGATGAAATAGAAACCATGTCCTACATCGCTGGAGAGGACCCAAATGTTTAACAGCTTGGCTAGCCTTTAATAATGCACCTGGTTATTTTTGTTGTTCTTATCCTGATTCTTGGTGTGCTGCCACAGTTTTGGGTTCGATACGTCATGCGTAAACACGGCAAGGATATTGAGGAGATGCCCGGAACCGGCGGAGAGCTGGCGCAGCATTTGGTTGAGCGCTTTGAGCTTGAGGGCGTAAAGGTAGAACAGGGCCAGGAAGGCGCAGACCACTACAACCCGGCGACTCAAACCGTGAGTCTAAGCCCGAGCAACTTCACTGGCAGGTCTATTACGGCGGTTTCTGTCGCTGCCCATGAGGTTGGCCACGCTATCCAGTTTTTTCGCAAAGAACCCCTAAGCAGGCTGCGAGGCAAATACCTGCCTATCTCGGTTTGGCTGGGTAAGCTGGGCATCTATATGTTGTTTGCGATCCCTGTGGTCACCATTCTGTTGAAAGCGCCTGCGGCGATCTTCGCCTTTATCGGCTTAAGCATCCTGTTTCAGCTGGCGGGAGCGGCAATGTACCTGATTGTATTGCCGGAAGAGTGGGATGCCAGCTTTAACAAGGCCTTACCCATCTTGAGAGAGGGAAACTATCTACCTGAGCATATGATGCCCGCCGCAAACAGAGTGCTAAAGGCGGCAGCCCTTACTTACTGCGCTGCAGCCCTTGCCAATGTCGTCAATATCGGCCGCTGGCTTATGGTGTTGCGGCGTTAGCGATTATCTTGCAGTAAATTAAACTAAATTGGTTTATTATATCGGCAGCAAATAAATCAATATTTGCGTGCGAATAAACGAGAAAATATGATTTATATATTTTTAAACCATTTTGGTTGAATAATTGAAGTATATAGCTCTGATTGCGGGACTTTCCGACTCCGGTAGCGAAGAGGCCTGGATTGCCGCTCAGCCAGATCTAGAGGCTGCGTGTAAGCGAATCAATCAACGCCGGGTCGCTCTTGGCTTAGTTTCTCCCTTTAGCATCACCTCTGACACCGAAGTTCAGGCCGTATTTCGATCGGCAAAGGGTTTGTGGGCCGCCATTTTTGAGTTGGAGCTTGCTATGGCGCCCTTGCGATTGCGCTATGGCATGGGAATAGGCGAAATCACGACGCGAATAAACGATCGAGAAGCCACCGGTATGGAAGGTGAGGCCTTTGAAAATGCTCAGGCCAGTTTTGAAAGCTTGAAGGAAAAGGAAGCGGGAAAGGATAAGCATTTTCGTATTAAAGGGATGGGTGAAGAGGAGATGCTCGCGCAGCACGCGTTAGATCTTGTCTCATACCAACGAAATTCCTGGCGTAACAATCGAGTTGCTACATTTCTGGGCATGTTAAAAGGAGAGAGTGCACAGATAACCGCCGAAAAGCTCTCTACTAGTGAACAGGCGGTCTATCGAAATATACGGGATGGCGATCTAAAGACGGTTCAGGGGCTGCTTGCCGAACTGTCTCGGTTGATGGGTTAAAAGCTAACTAATTAGAGAAGAATGACTTCTTTACTTGTACCTAGTGCGTGTCTCAGATAAAAATAGCCTTCGATTTACCTATGCAAACACTATTCGAATACCGGGGGAAACCATGTGTGATGATCTAACCGTTCAAGCGAACGAAGAATTTTTGGCTCAAAAGGATACCGAGCAAGGTGGCGAAAAGAGCGGTATAAGTCGCCGGACCTTCGGTCAATTATCTGCTGGCGCTGCGGCTCTCGCAATGCTGCCACCCGTTGCCAACGCTCAGGAAGTGGTTGAGCAAGACGTCAAAGTACCTATGGGCGGCGGCGAAATGTCTGACTGCTACTTTGTCCATCCAGCCAGCGGTCAACACCCGGCTATTGTTTTCTGGCCCGACATCATGAGCATTCGCCCAGCCTTCCGTGAGATGGGCAAGCGCTTGGCTCAGTCTGGATATTCGGTGCTGGTGGTAAACCCCTACTATCGAACCGCGGTTGGCCGCATCACTCCGGAAGGGATGGGATTTAACAATCCAGAGATTCGGGAAATTCTTTTGCCCCACGCTCGAACCCTCTCACCAGAAACCTGCGTGCTGGACGGCCGCGACTATGTGAGTTGGTTGGACGCGCAAGATTCTGTTGATACCAGCCGTAAGGTTGGCACTGCGGGTTACTGCATGACAGGCTCTTATGTCATTCGCATGGCGGCAGATATGCCTGATCGTGTTGGCGCTGGTGCGTCTTTCCA
The DNA here is from genome assembly GCA_018662305.1 of Porticoccaceae bacterium. GTDB lineage: Bacteria > Pseudomonadota > Gammaproteobacteria > Pseudomonadales > GM7GCV1 > JABJGI01. The sequence goes on from JABJGI010000149.1 coordinate 26,661, forward strand.
CGGCGGTGGTCTGGCTTCCGATAGTCCAGCGAGCCCGCATTTGCTGGCTGGAAAAGTTAACGCCGGATTGTTAATCGCCATTGCTCAAAACGACGATGAAGGTCAGCCTGAGGCCAAGGATATTTTACGCGAGTCCTTTGGTGACGCTGGAGTGAGTGCTGAAATCGAAGTCTACCCAGCGCAACATGGCTGGTGTCCTCTGGACTCTTATGTCTACGATGATGTGCAAGCAGAGCGCGCTTGGTCGCGAATGCTCAATCTGTTTGAGACAGAGCTCGCCTAGACCATGTTGAACTATGGCCGCCTTATATTTGGCGGCCTTTTTCTTTTCGCCCTTTTCCCCGCTGCTACCTTTGCCGGTGGCAGCATTGGTGTTGATTACCTCAGTAGTGAGATAAGGGTTGCCGGTTTCCGTGAGAGCGAAACGGAGATCGAATCTTCTGGTCCAGGTTTTTCCCTTTCCTTTGATCTTGGGGAAAGGTGGGCCGTTAGCCTGAGCCATTCCAGTGTAGGCAGCGACGGCGCAAAACAAACCAGCACCGTTGAACACATCAGTGTTGAGGTAGAAAGCGAAAGTACCTCCAATGGCTTGGGCCTGTCCTATTACGGCGACAATTTCTGGGCCGGAGTTCGTTATCGTCAATCCGAAGATGAGCAGCAAGTTATTGGGTTTTCCAGACGCAATTCGGCCTTGACCGCGGACATTCGGCAGCAGCAGGAATCTGGAGTTCTCAGTTTTGAAGTTGGCCGTGATTGGCTTCTGGGCAACTGGTCTCCAGCATTGTCGGTTTCCTTAAGTCGACAGGAATTGGACATTGAACGTGTGGAGCAAATCGACAACCTGAATCTCAGTACTCTTGAGGGGCTACAAGAGAGTTTAGAGGGTGTGGATGTGGGTATCTCCGCTTCTCTCGCCTATTATTTTCAGCTGAGCGATAGAGTTTTATTGGCGCCGAGTTTGGGCTTCTACCACCAAACCAATATTTCTGGAGATGTCAGTGGTTTGGCTGCCTACTCGCAGAGCAGGGGAGATCGATCTTTTCGTGCGTCGCAGGATTACCGCGAAAAACTGAATGCCCCAGAAAACGCTTCCGTAGATTTTGGCATTAACCTCTTGGCGGGCGATTGGCTCATGAGCCTTGGCGTATTCAAGAGCTTGTCTGAACGGCGAGGGCAGGAAAATAACGCATCCTGGTTTGCTGGCTTAAGTTATTCCTTCTAAATACTCGTTCTAATTCTTCGCTAATAAGAGCCTATCGCTGAATCTGTCTTTGTTGGCGATCTTGCAACATTTGGCGAAGCTGTCTGCGTTGTTGCGCTGACATGTCTTGATAGAGCTCCCGCAATCGTCTTCGCTGATCGGTATTCAGTGATTGATAGTTTTCAAAAGCACGACGGATCTGGCGGCGTTGTGTATCAGACAGATCTCTAAACTGGCGAACCTGCTGAGTGACGCGATTGCGTGTTTCCGGTGTCATTCTTTGCCAATCATCAAAGCGAGATCGGGCGGCACTTCTCTCTGTGGCATCCAGTTGCAACCAGCGCTCTGCACCGGCAACCATTTGCGTTTTGCGGTCGGCATCCATGGAGCTCCAGTCGCCTTCAAAACGCTGCAACACACCCTGAACGTCATTGGATAAATCATTGAACTCCTGTGCTGTTGCTAACAGCATAAAGCTGCTCAACAGAATCAGAAGCAACAATTTGCTTGCTTGCTCAATTGGTCTATTCATCCTCTTCACCATTTTCAATCTCTCTCAACTCGTCTACGTGCTGGGTGACGTCTTGTTCGGCTATCAGTACCAGCTCGTCGTCGGATATTTCTTGTAGCCCGGTCATCTCTGCTAGTGAGGCGGCAAGGGTTACCGGGTCCTGCCACTCACCATCTACCTCTATGCCTTCAGCCAAAAAAAGCAGAAAGGCTTCACTCAGGGGTTCCGCATCCTGAGCCAACGCTAGGGACATAAGCCCAAGCGCAAACCAGCCCAATAGGGGCCTTTGATTTTTAGCTTTGCGGTTCAGTCGCAAATGCCTCATCTCCTAAATCGTTCAACCCTTCAGTACTCAACCCTTCAGTACTCAACCCTTCAGTGCTTAACCCTTCAGTACTCAACCAAAGCGCAAATTCCAAATCCTGTACCAAGGCCCATTCGGTATCGTCCAGATCCTCAAGTTCTGCCAGTGTCAGCAGGTAGTCGGCTTCCAGCGGAGTATCTGCTCCTGGCGGTTGCAGTGCCAGGGTTAGAGCCAGCGCGGTTACTGAAGCCGCGATTGCTCCAGACCAAGCCATCTGTCTACGGTTAAAGGAATATATCTTGGCTGTGGGCTGAGCTGACTCGCCCGCCGCCGCAGACTCAAGAGCCTTTTTCCGTGCCGCTGCCAGCGCCGAAGTTATATCCTCGGGTAGCTTGTCCAGATGGTCGTCGAGGGCACTGCGTGCTGCCTTCTCTAGCTGATTGTGATCATCATTATTCATGGCTGTTCTCTCTACTCTCCCTTCACTCTTCGAGCACCGCTTTCAGTTTCGCTAGTGCTCTGGAGTAGTGTACTTTGACACTACCACTATTTAACCGCATTGCTGCTGCAGTTTCCTTTACCGATAGGCCTTCCCAGCTGCGCAACAAAAAGCACTGTTGCTGGCGTACCGGCAAACTCTCAATGGCGGCCATTATGTTTTTCCCCAATCGGTCGGCCGCGAACTGTCCGGCGGGGGATTCTTCGCTTACTGCTGTTCTCTCCAGCAAATCAGCATTCATATCTGAGTCGTCGTCATTTGCTGCGGATTCTCCGGCAACAAATAGTCGGCGATGTTTTGCACCGCGATGAAAATCCATGATGCGGTTGTGCAAGATGCGATAAAAAAGCGGCTTCCATTCCTTGGCCGGCTTTTCTCGGTAGTTCTCCACCAATTTCATCATGGCGTCTTGCACGATATCGAGCGCATCTGCGTCATTAGCCACGGCGACCCGAGCCATGCTAAAGGCGCGTTTCTCAATGCTGGCCAAAAATTCGTCGAGTTGCTCTAGTGCCATTTCGCCTTTTACTTTCGCGTTGAGCCGTGCGCTGTCTTTCGCAAATTCTTCGCGCCCAACCTTTGTTGCGCCTTTGGCTAAAACCAGAAAAGCAGGGCCAGCATTGCTGAGCCCTGTTTCCTGAGATGCCAAAAGCTGGTTCATCTTAGATTCCAATTTGTCTTTTATAACCGGGCATCCTTAGAACTTCACTACAAGGTTAGCGGCGGTCAAGACACCCTCTATGCTGTTGTAGTCACCCCGAGCAGTCAACTTGCGGGCGGGTTCACCCAGAGCAAGTTGGTTGGTTAACTCAACCAGAAAATCGGTATAGCTGCTAAAGATGGTGATGGACTCGCCTGCAATCTGTACCGCAAACCGTCCGTCTTCAACTGTGCCCGTTACTGAGTTCAACTCGAACGCATCACCGAGGCGCGCCGGTATGCGACCAACCTGGAGCGAGCTTCCGCCTTCATCCAGAACCAGGCTAAAGGAGCTGCCATCGATGACTATACTTTCAGCAGCTTCTTCTTCCCAGCGAGCCGTCAAAGTGGCATTGAATGTATCTGTGCCATGGTCGGCAACACTCACCGCCTCAAAATCTTCTGGAGCAGAGCCAAAGGGCGAGGGGTAGCCGCGCACCTGAACCCATTCTTCGGCTTCAAGATTGCTGATGTTCAAGCTACCAGTCTCGATTTCATAATTGGCAGGATCAGCGTCTTCTAGTGCACTTGCTCCCGTGCCGCTGAAATCAAAGATATCCAGAGGGCGACGGTTAATAATGGCCAGATCTATGGTCAGGGGCGCAGCGGTTGCCACGCTACCCAAAAGGGCGGTCAAGCTCATGCGCACTGAGTCGGTAGTAGCATCCAGAGTGCCAACTACATCGCCTGCCTCAACATCACCACCGGTTTGAGTAAAGTCACCCATGGCCTGAATGTTCTGGCCAATGGACAGGGAATCGATGTCTGCGTCACCCAAGCGGTAACCGGTAACTGTTGTGTCGTCACCTACGGTCAGGGTAATGGTGCGGGTAAACAGCGAGCCGTCTGACGTTTCAATTACACCGCCAGAAACTGTGAGGCTATCGCCAGTGCGTGCAGTGACTGTGCCTCTCAGCAAATCTTTGTCGTCCCAGGGAACGCTGGTTCCGGCAAAGACCTGTGTGGTCAGCGGATTTTCAATTTCCTCGTCGTAGGCGCCATAGGCAACCACGGGAGTGTTTGGCTCAAGCAATTCCAAAGCAGCCAGACCTTCCGCACCTGTGTACTCAACACCATCAATTTCAAAGGCGGTATCTGTATCGGTGCTTAGAACGGCCTCACCAAAGCTGCCGTCACGGCGGCGCATGGGGAGAAGGTCGAGAACAAAGCTTTCTTCAAGAGTGTCCACCGATTGAAGTAGGCCTCGAGCTCTGTGCTCGCGTTCGCCATCCACTTCGGCGGTAGCCATCAAGAAGGGTTCAACCAGCACTTCGGCTGGATCGAAGGAAAGGATTTCGTTCGAAGCGGAAAGATCTAGATCCAAAGTCAGGTTCGCCACACGAGCGGGGCTGACGATTACAGAATCAGCATCACCGAATTGCAGATCAACATTGAGCAGAGTAATAGGCGTGCCATCCGCATCTACGGGACTTGCCATGTGGGGGTTGCCCTCATCGTCCTGAACAATAATTTCCGAGTCTGTGTAGTCCAGTTCAAGTTGAATGGAGTTGTAGTTGCCTGCGGGAATGCTTCGAATGGCAAATAGCTCGCTGAGCTCCTGGTATTGCACAAAGTCTACTTCCGTTGCTGTGGTCAGCACGTCAACTTCGCCACCGGCTTCGGTGGAAAGCGTGATAGACACCACCTCAATTTTGTAAGTGAGAAAGTCTTCTTCGGCGTCGGTCAGCAGAATTTGTACCTTGCCAGTTTCTGTTCCAGAGCCTCCGTCATTGTCGTTGCCTAAGCCGGCTCCAAGGTTAGTTGAGCCGCCTCCAGATCCGCCACCGCAAGCGACGAGTAGAAGAGTGCTGATTAGCGCTAATAGATATTTTGTTTTTATATATGCGTTCATTTTCCGTCCTCTTATTTTCCTGATAAAGCAAAAAAGTTTTGGATTGTCTGAGCGCAGAAATTCTTTTGGGGGGAGCGCTATTTCCAGAATCCGATATCTCTAAAACGCAAAGTTGCGCCGAAGGTTTACAAGAGAGTGAATATTTTTTCGGGGACGGGAGTGCAGTGATAGAAACGAGAGGTAAAAAAAGAGCACCGAGTCATATGGGGGACTGGGTGCTCCAAGGCCTCGCTTAGAAGGTTAAGAAAGCGAGAAAGGGGGTCTGTTAGAAATTAGAGAGTTTCTTCGTCTTGGCTTTCACGATGCTGCTGAACTCGATCTTTCATATCGTCCCGAGCGGCTTGTCGTTCCTCGGTCGTCATGTTTTCAAATCGATCTCGTGCCGCTTCGCGTTCTTCAGCCGTCATATTTTGAATGCGGTTGGCCAGCACTCGTTTTTGAACTGGGCGAAGCTGTGCAATTTTTGCCCGTTGTCCTGGCGTTAAATCCTGAAAGTTGCGATTGGTCTGCAAGCTTTCTTGAGCCGCCGAAGAGAGTTCTGGCAAAGCTGATTCATCAGAAGCAAAGCCACTGAGAGAGAAGAGCGCTGCGATCAAAAGGGTGAAATATCCTAGGTAGAGTTTCATAGCCTTAGCTCCAATTGCCGTTTGTAATTAGTTCGTTCAGGTCTAAAACGATCGAGTTTCAAAAAGGTTGACGCCAGGTGAAAATATTTTCTTTTCCAGAATCTGGGTTCTAGTGCTATCCAAGTGCCGACTTTGGCGGGCAAATAGGAGATAATTGCTGGACGATTTGAAGGCAGGGCAGGCGAGATGGAAAGAGAACAACTCAAGCATTTGTTAACCAAGCTACGCGACGAGCTTGAGCAAACTGAGTCTCTGGATGCCGGCCTGCAAAATCTCGCTGCAGATCTAGACAATCAGCTAAACCGATTGGCTCATGAAGAAGATCACCAGCCGCAGCATGACCTAGGTGATCAAGTTGATTCAGCAGCAGCCAACTTTGCAGCGAACCACCCGCGCGCCGAAGCTATTTTGCGCGAGCTCGCTGATATTCTTGGGAAGATGGGTATCTGAGAATTCCCCTTTCAGGGCGAGCAATCGTCTTGGCCTTTCTTAAATTTAAAGTAAAACCGACAACCGAGACTCGTATTTCCCGTGGACGTAACTCCGATAATTGACACACTAAACGACGCGCAGCGTCAGGCGGTTACCTCCGACAATAAACACATATTGGTTCTGGCGGGTGCCGGCAGCGGTAAGACCCGAGTGCTGGTGCATCGTATGGCCTGGCTGATCGATGTTCAGCAACAGGCGCCGCAATCGATTCTGGCAGTTACCTTTACCAACAAAGCGGCGCGAGAGATGCGCGGACGTATCGAGAACATGCTCGGCATTCCCACTCGCTCGATGTGGGTAGGCACCTTTCATGGTCTGGCGCACCGTCTGTTGAACCAGCACTGGTCTGAGGCCGGGCTGGAGCAGAATTTTCAGATTCTCGATTCGGATGATCAGCAAAGGCTGGTCAAACGCATCATTCAAGGTCTGGGGATGGACGAGAATCGATGGCCTGCGAAGCAAGCCCAATGGTTTATCAACGGCCAGAAAGACGAGGGCATTCGAGCCAAGTTTGTTGAGGATACGGACGACCCCTTTATCAAGGCGCACCGCAAGATCTATCAAGCCTACGAAGATTTTTGCAAGAACAACTCGCTGGTGGATTTTGGTGAGCTGCTGCTAAGAGCACATGAAATATTGCGGGATGACCCAAATCTGCTTCAGCACTATCAGCGCCGTTTTAGCAATATCCTGGTAGATGAGTTTCAGGACACCAATACCATCCAGTATGCCTGGTTGAGACTATTGGCCGGTGAGGATACCGCCATGATGGTGGTGGGCGATGACGATCAATCTATCTACGGCTGGCGTGGCGCCAAAATTGAGAATATCCAGGATTTCAGTCGCGCCTATGCAGATACCGAAACCATTCGCCTCGAGCAGAATTACCGTTCTACAGGAACCATTTTACAAGCCGCCAACGCGGTAATTTCACGCAACACCGGGCGCCTTGGTAAGAACCTTTGGACCTCTCAGGAAGATGGCGACCCTATCTCTCTTTACTCGGCATTTAATGAAATTGATGAGGCCCGTTTTATCGCTGAGTACGTCAAACGCAGGTTTGAGCAGGGCAACAATTATTCCGAAAGCGCAGTGCTCTATCGTTCCAATGCCCAGTCGCGGGTTTTGGAAGAGGCCATGCTGCGAGCCAATATTCCCTATCGTATTTACGGCGGTCAGCGCTTCTACGAGCGTCTGGAAATCAAGAATGCCCTGAGCTATCTGCGTCTTTGCCTCAATCGCAACGACGACCAATCCTTTGAGCGAGTTGTGAATACGCCAACCCGTGGTATTGGCAATCGAACATTGGACGAAGTACGCACAGTCTCCAGAGAACAGGGCGTTTCCATGTGGCAGGCGAGCTTAAAATTGGTCGACGAAAAGACCATGTCGGCGCGTGCGACCAATGCCCTCTATGCCTTTGTGCAGCTTATTACGCAGCTGGAACAAGCGGTTCAGGGAATGGAACTGGAAGAACAGGCAGAGCAGGCCATCAATTTGACCGGGCTTGTGGAATTCCACCGCGCGGAAAAAGGCGAAAAAGGTCAGGCTCGTGTCGACAACCTTCAGGAGTTGGTAAGTGCCTGTAAGGCATATGAAGCCGACGATCCGGATGCGGAAGTACTGCCGCAGTTTCTGGCGCAGGCCACACTGGAGGCGGGCGACCAGCAGGCAGATGAGCATGAAGATGCACTGCAGATGATGACTTTGCACTCCGCTAAAGGCTTGGAATTTCCACTGGTGATTTTGGCTGGTATGGAGGAAAACCTTTTTCCTCATTCCATGTCAGCGGACGAGCCGGGTCGACTCGAAGAAGAGCGCCGCTTGGCCTATGTGGGAATCACTCGTGCTGAACAGAAGCTGGTGATGACCTATGCCGAATGTCGTCGAATCTACGGGGATGAGAAATTTAATTCGGTATCGCGATTTGTGCGTGACGTACCAAATGAGCTCATCGAAGAAGTCCGAGCTAATATAAAACGTCCATCTCCTCCTGGCAGAGTTCGTGCGACTGGCGGCAGTTCGCGCCGTTTTTCTACCAGTGATACAGGTATGGATACTGGCTTTGAGTTAGGGCAGCATGTGATGCATCCCAAATTTGGTGAGGGGGTTATTCTGAATTTTGAGGGCCATGGGGCCAACGCAAGAGTTCAGGTAAATTTCCACAGCGAGGGCTCCAAGTGGTTGGTGGTGTCTTACGCTAGGTTGGAATCAATTTAAGGTTTTCGGACAGAAGACGTCTTTCCAGAAGTATTGGCTAGATGAGTAAAGTGCAAATTTCTGTCTCGGGGGAGAAAGGATGAACAGGTTTAACGCGTCACTGGCTTCAGCGAATGTCTCACATATAGACAGCAGTAGAGGAGCAGCGACACCGGCAATCATATTGGGCTTGGTGGCGGCACTGGTAGTGGTGTTTGCACTTCTGGTGATGGAAAAAAGCCACAACTACATCGCCAATGCCGATGAAGAGATGCATGAGGCGAATGAAGCCAATGGCTTGGCCGCTAACAATGGCGAAACCTTCGAATGGCGCATGGTTACCTCCTGGCCAAAAAACTTCCCCGGCATTGGTATGGGGCCTGAAAACTTCGCCGAGCTCGTCAATGAAATGAGTGGCGGCCGCTTGGTGATTCATGTCTATGGTGGTGGAGAAATCGTGCCGGCTTTGGGTGTGTTTGATGCCGTTTCGACCGGTGCAGTAGAAGTTGGTCATACGGGCGGCTACTACCACATTGGCAAAATCCCAGCCTCTCCATTTTTTACTGCCGTTCCCTTTGGCATGAATGCTCAAGAAATTAACGCTTGGCTGCACCATGGTGGCGGGCTTGAACTGTGGCGCGAACTCTACGAACCCTTCAACCTGATTCCCTTCGCTGGTGGTAATACTGGCGTACAAATGGGCGGCTGGTTTAACAAAGAGATAAACAGCCTTGAAGACATTCGCGGCCTAAAAATGCGCATTCCAGGCATCGCTGGTGAGGTCTTTCAGCGTGCCGGCGGCACAGCGGTAACCATCGCCGGTGGTGAGCTTTATACCTCTATGCAAACCGGTGTGATCGATGCAACTGAGTGGGTTGGCCCATACAACGACCGCTCCTTTGGATTCAATGAAGTGGGTCAGTATTACTACTATCCCGGCTGGCATGAGACAGGTTCAAACCTAGAATTCGATATCAATCTGGACGCTTGGAACCGTTTGCCGGAGGATCTGCAAGCTATTGTAGAAGCGGCTGCCCGGGCGGTTAACCAGGACATGCTCGACGAATACACGGCTCAAAACGCCATAGTGTTGCAAGAGCTTATCGAGGATGGTGTGGATATTCGCCCCTTCCCGGATGAAGTGATAGCCGAACTAAAAAGCATCGCCATGGACTTCTACGCCGAGGAAGCAGAAAAGGACGAGACCTTTGCCCATGTATATCAAGAGTACTGGGCTTTCTTCGAAAAGCTTCAGGTCTGGCATGCGATTTCTGAAGTACCGCTGTATTTAAACAGAGACAATTAATATGTGGCGGTTGTTGCTGGCGCTGGCCTTTTCTGCGGCTGTGCAAGCCCAGGACCAGATCACAAAACCTGAATATCTGCACTTCGGTGCTTCATTAGTTGAAGTGCAGTCTGCGCTTACCTCAAAATGTACTGCGCTCAATACTCGTTCGATCTCTCCGATAACGGCGCCCTTAGCTAGGGAGTCCCAAGTACAAATTGATTGCGAAGGATTCCGCTATGGCGGGGCAGAGCGAAAAATGGAATTGGTTTTTCAGGATGACCAGCTCGATATCATTTGGATATTACTTGCCGAAGAGGAACTGCCTCTATTCAAGCAGAGGTTCACGGAAGCCTACGGAGAACCTTCCTTCGAAATTAATTTTGGTACTGTGTTTCTTCAAGCCAATGCCGCAGTGAGAATCCAGCCACCGGAGGTGCTATTTGCGTCGGCCCGTCAGGTAGAAGCTATGTTGCAGCAGTTGGCGTCAGACTAGGCATCATTGGGATGCCAGATGATTTGAACCCCAGGCCTGTAAGGCATTGATGACGGGGGCAAGGGTTTTTCCGTAGTCCGACATTGAATACTCTACTTTTGGTGGTACTTCCGCGTAGACCTTCCTTACGACCAGCCCATGAGACTCTAGCTCTCTTAGCTGTTTTGTTAGCATTCTCTGAGTTATTTCTGGAATCATTCTTCGCAATTCGTTGAAGCGAATAGTTTCTGTAAGTAGGTGATACAGAATGACCCCCTTCCACTTTCCACCTATAACTTCCAGCGCTGCTTCAACAGGACAGCCTTCATTGCAATCGTATTTAGCATGAGCCATTAATCACCTCTATAGTATACATTTTGATACTACATACCATTTATGTGCGTACTTACCAAAATAGATTATATACCCTATTCTCACAGTGTATCCAAACCTAGTGGGTTGAAGAGCGATACCCAGAAAGATTTCAAAGGAGAGCCGCGATGAGAGCAATGCAATTAAGTAGCTACGGTGAAGACGCCGAGTTTGAAGAAGTAGAGGCCACAATACCGACGGCAAAGTCGGATCAGGTTTTAGTGAGAATTGAGGCCTCCAGCGTAAATACCGTAGACACCATGATTCGTAAAATGGGGAAGGATTTGCCACTTTCACCGGATACTCCTGCCATTTTAGGGATGGACTTTGCTGGAACGGTCGAAGCGATTGGCCAAGATGTCGAAGGCTTTTCTATTGGTGACGAAGTCTACGGCTGTGCTGGCGGCTTGGCAGATTTGCCAGGTACATTGGCAGAATACATTGCGGCTGACTGCAAATTGATAGCGCATAAACCCAAAAATTTATCTATGACAGAAGCCGCGGCTTTGCCACTAGTTGCAAAGCCGCGGCTTATGAGGGATTGGTTCGCGCTGGTGCAGGGAAAGGGCAGAAGGTTTTAGTGCATGGCGGTTCCGGTGGCGTTGGGCATGTAGCCCTGCAACTCGCTAACCACTTTGGTGCCGAAGTCTTTGCCACTGGTGGTGGCGAAAAACAGCTCGCTCTAATCGAAGGGTTGGGGGCTACTCCGATCAACTATAAATCGGAAACTGTTGAAGACTATGTTGCTAAACATACCGGAGGTTCTGGCTTTGACGTCGTGTTTGATTCTGTTGGTGGCGCCAATATGCTTAATTCCTTTGAAGCGGCTGCGTTGAATGGCCAGATTGCTTCGACCGTAGCACTGTGCGAACTCGATTTATCCGTTGCTCACTTCAAGGGTTTGTCCCTGCATGTGGTCTTTATGCTTATCCCAATGCTATACAACCATAAAAGAGAAGATCATGGAGAAATTCTTGGCAATCTAACCCGGATTGTCGAGGCAGGTGGGTTAACGCCTGTGCTGGATCAAAACCATTATTCCTTAAGCGAGGCGGGCCAGGCGCATGCCCGATTGGAAAGTGGTCAAGCAATGGGAAAGGTAGTTATCGAAAATTAAGGGTCGAACCCTATTGAAAAGGGGCTTATGCCCCTCTTTCATTGCGATGGCGCCACTAGAGAACCGAAGGCAACCAGGTGGCCAACCCTGGCCAGACCGAAAGCATTAACAACACCGATAGCTGAATCACAATAAAGGGAATAACACCTCGATAGATATCTGTGGTCTTCACTGAGTCTGGTGCAACGCCTCGCAGATAGAAGAGTGCAAAGCCAAAGGGCGGTGTCAGGAAGGAGGTTTGCAGGTTAATGGCGATCATTATGCCAAGCCAAATTGGGTCGATACCCATCATTAGCAGCACCGGCCCAACGATGGGCACCACCACAAAGGTAATCTCGATAAAGTCGAGAATAAAGCCGAGTAAGAAAATCACCAGCATCACAATCATCATGGCGCCGATATGGCCGCCCGGCATGTCGGTGAATATGGAGTGAATTAACTCTTCGCCGCCGTAACCGCGAAAGATCAATGAGAAGATCGACGCGCCAATCAGGATCAGGAATACCATAGAGGTGGTTTCCAACGTTCCCGACATGACCTGCTTGAGCTTGTCGAGACTGAAGGCTCCCTTAATGAGGGCCAGAATAGTTGCGCCAAGCGCACCCACCGCGGCCGCTTCAGAAGGCGTTGCGATACCGGCCAGAATAGAGCCCAAAACCAGAAA
>JABJGI010000170.1 GCA_018662305.1 Porticoccaceae bacterium
CTACATAGCGCAATTCGGTCAAAGTCATCGTATGCTACCGCTTGATTGTTGAAATATTGCTGAATTTGAATATTGCCTGACTCTATCAGGTTTTTTCTGTAATTGTATGGATTTATAAAGATAAATGTCCGAAAAACAAAACATATTGCTGCTCGGCTGCGGTGACCTAGCCTCCAGACTGATCCCAAAAATCGATTTGGATGCCTGGCAAATAAGGGGCCTACGTCGATCCGCGATTTTTCTAGAGGGCGCTAGTATGAGCTTTGGAGACGCCAGCGATGCAAAAGTACTTGAGCCACTTCTGCTGGAGCAGCCTCAGCAGATTATTCTCTGCCTCACTCCAGACACTCGCGAGGCTTCGGCTTACCGCACCACCTATCTAGGCGCTGCGCGTACCCTCTCTATGCTAGCCTCAAAAGTCTCCCCTTCTGCACATCTAATTTTTGTTTCCAGCACGAGTGTTTATGGCCAAAACTCTGGCGAAGAAATTGATGAAGTCTCCGACGTTAGCCCTGACCGAGATCAATCTAAAGTGCTTTTGGAGGCTGAAAATGAAATTGTGCGTAGCAAAAACCCTTGGTCCATTGTGCGCTTCTCTGGGATTTATGGCCCGGGCAGAACAAGGCTAATTCGGAATGTTCAGGCTGGAAAATTCACCGAGGACTCGTCCGCCAGCTGGACCAACCGCATTCACTCAGAGGACTGTGCAGAGGTTCTCAAAGTCCTAATGGAAAACTTTTCTAAAACCAATCAAGGCGCAGGATATCTAGTTGGTAGCGACTGCGAACCGGCGCTAAATACCGATGTGGAAAAATGGCTTGCTAAGAAACTTGGGCGACCTTCAACAGAAGTCCTGACGCAACTAGAGAAGTCAGAAATTAAAGGTAAGCGCTGTCGTAACTCCAAACTTCTTTCACTCGGATTTAAGTTTCAATATCCAAACTTCCGGGAGGGCTACCAGGCTCTACTGGATACAGATTCTATTTAGACGCTGCGAAGCTTCTCTCTGATTAAATCACGGACGGTAAACGCCCACATTTTGGTACCCAGCTTCCAAAAGCAGCTCAGCATGCAGACGACTCATAATACCGCGATCACAATAGAGCAAATAGTTCGATTCCTGAGGTTGATCTGCAAAGCGTTTCTGAATTTCGAAAAAAGGAATTGCCACCACTTCATTTTCTTTGAGCTTTAACTCGTTATCCATTCGCTCATCTGGGTGTCGAACATCAACAACGATGGCTCCAGGTGTGGGAGAGGAGACAATATCCACAGGCAAAGTCGGGATATCTTCGAGCAGTTTGCTCACAGGAGTCTGCCTCGCCTGCTCGATCACCAAGTCGAAGAGATCGGAATTAAACCCCGCCTCCATTTCCGCCAGTTTTTGAGGGTTTGCCTTTGTCGTGGGGCGCACAGAATTAATACCGCAATACTCTGGGCTACCCTCCGCAAGCTTAGCTGTTCCTATGCGCCGCGCGGTATCAATGATCTCGCCCTTATCCAAGTTGATTAAGGGTCTCATCACCAGGCAGCTAGCCGCTTCGTCAATAAGTCGAAGGTTAGCCAATGTTTGACTTGATACCTGACCGACACTCTCACCAGTGGTAATGGCGTCAATCTGATACTTTTCCGCCATTAAAGAGGCGCAACGCATCATGCAGCGCTTTAGAACCACCGTTGCATAATTGGCGGGAATTTTTTCTGCAATCTCAGAAACGATACTGTCAAAGGGAACACTGACAAATCTTGATTCATGTGAGCTGCCAAATTGCTGCCAGAGATGGTGAACGATTTTTCGAGTCGCTACTTCATGCGCTCGACCACCGATATTGAAAAACAGAAAATGCGTCAACATACCTCGTCTCATGGCATGAAAGGAGGAGACTGACGAATCGAAGCCACCGGAAATAAGAGAGATCACTTTATCTTGCGTGCCTATCGGAAATCCGCCCAAACCTGCCCAACTTTGTCCCAAGAGAAATACGCGGTTCTCTCTAACCTCTAATTCAACCCATCGATCGGGCTCCCGCAAATCCACGCCGCTCGCTCCTGTTTGGGTCATGATGGCACTGCCGACTGCGCGCTCTACATCCATTGAATTGAATTTGTGTTGCCCGCTACGTTTAACACGCACGCCAAAGGTTTTATTCGCCAGGCCCTTAGCATAGTGATCTACCGCAAGTGAGGCGATGTCAGCAAGCTCCTCAAACTCAAAGGTAACGCTTTCGCTAAATTTGGATATTCCTGGTGTAGAGCTAAGACGATTGATGATCGATTGCTTCAGTTCATCGTCCTCGCTCTGCGTCAGAACCTCAATCTTCTCCCAGTCACGAACAACCTTGATCCCCTCACCGAGCGGTTTAACAGTGCGCTGGATGTTGTCATGAAGAATCTTGGTCTGGTGACGCCGTACCGGTGGGCTTTTAATAATAATTTCGGGAAACAGCTTGATAACGAAGTGCATAGGTTTGATGGAATTAGGAATGCGGAAGATTGAGGACGATGGATTATAGCTGCGCAGCCAGAGGAGAAGTACTTCCAAAAACCTGACTCAATTTTACTGCGATGGGCCAATTACCGATACATGCACCGATATAGTGCATGGAGAAAAAATAGATGCTCCAATTTGGCCGCCTAACTCAGGGCAAAAATATTTTGGCTTATTTTGAGACTAATTTCTCAACTCTGGACTTTTTCGCTACTCCTGCAGGTTCTTTAAAGTAATCTCTAGGGTATGGAAGGCAGAGCTATTGTATGAAAAACACATTTGTCAGCTTAATTTTTATCGCGTTGACCTGTGCTTCAGGCCAGATTACCGCTGCCGATATCTATAAGATCCTTCATAGTGACGGCACGGTTAGCTACAGCGATCAACCTCCTATGGAAGGGCAATCTGATGAGGTAGTTCTTCCCGATCTCTTTGTTTTACCTGCGGTTTCTATACCGAGCTCTCCCATTGCCAACGCTACTCCCAGCGCGAGCACGCCCTCAAAGAGCATACGAATCCATTCTCCACTGGATGAAGAAGTTGTTCGAGGACCAGACAATAGTCTCAGCATCCGTGTTTCCGTTTCTCCGGCAATCGCTGAGAATGAGAGACTCCAGTTAATTCACAACGGCAACCCCTACGGCCAACCACAGTCGTCCGGACAGTGGAACTTGACCCGATTACCGCCCGGCACGCAAAAGTTTAGCGTCCAACTAATTGGTGAAAATAGCCAAAGCATTGGTGAAAGCAGCCCGCTCACCGTCTATGTAATCCTATAAGTAGCGCCCGAAAGCCAAATCCTGAAA
This sequence comes from Porticoccaceae bacterium, assembly GCA_018662305.1. GTDB lineage: Bacteria > Pseudomonadota > Gammaproteobacteria > Pseudomonadales > GM7GCV1 > JABJGI01. The sequence goes on from JABJGI010000170.1 coordinate 3,295, forward strand.
TAACCAGCGCTTGCAATTGCACCATAACGGTGCGTTAATATCACTATTCACCCCCCATAGCCCCTATATACAAAGGGTTTTTTGCCCATACCCATTTTGGCGCGGCTTTTGCTTAAGTAAGAGAGCATGGGATCTCAAACCACAATTTTGCCTATAACGCCGAACATGACAAATTTTCAGCTGCAAGCCGATCAAGTATTGGACTCTCTGACAACAGCCATAGTTGTCACGGACTTTGATAGACAGGTCACGCGCATCAATCAGGCAGCAGAGCACATTCTGGGTGTCAGTAAAAACCGCGGCATTGGATTGAAGCTGGAAGAAATTGTCGATTTTTCCGATATCAACCAGACGGCGATTATTGCCTGTGTAAAACAAGGTAGACCCTTTACCAAGAGACAAGCTCGAATAGGTACAAACCAGCTTCAGAGTATTACGGTAGATGTCACAGTTTCCCCGGTAAATTCGGAGAATGGAGATTTCCTAATTATTGAATTCAATGAGCTGGATCGCATTATGCGCATCAATCGCGAAGAGTCTCAGCTGGCAGCTCACGATACCACCCGTCAGCTGGCTAGAGGTCTGGCTCATGAGATCAAAAACCCATTGGGCGGTTTGAGAGGAGCAGCGCAGCTCTTACATCAAGAATTGGAAGACGAAGGCCTAAAGGAATATACCAGCGTCATCACCGAGGAGGCTGACCGGCTCAGGAACCTAGTGGATCGAATGCTCGGCCCGAATCAGCTTCCTCAAATAGCGCTAATGAATGTGCATGAGGCTTTGGAGCGCGTCATCATTCTTCTAGAGGTTGAGTCTGGAAATAAGATCCGATTTATAAAGGACTACGACCCCAGCTTGCCGCCTCTGGCAGGGGATATTGAGCAGATGATTCAGGCCCTAATGAATATCAGCAGAAATGCCATGCAAGCCCTTACAGAATCAAATACTCCCGACCCGACAATTCTTCTCAAGACCCGCATCCAGCACAGATACACCATCGGCAGCGTTCAATATCCGCTGGTTGCGCGCATAGACATTGTCGATAACGGTCCAGGCATACCAGAGGACATCCTAGACGATGTTTTCTATCCCATGATTACCGGGCGTAGTGTCGGCACGGGACTAGGCTTACCTATTTCCCAGTCGATTATTAACAACCACAGCGGTCTGATCGAGTATCAGAGCATGGTAGGAAAAACCGAGTTCTCGATTTTCTTGCCTATAGAAGATATTGAAGGGGATAAGGTTGATAACTAACAGCCCCAAGAATTTTAGAGGATTTACTCATGACTAATAGAAGTTGTGTATGGATAGTCGATGATGATCGTTCCATACGCTGGGTACTGGAAAAGGCCCTGTCAAAAGAACCCTACCAAGTAGAGAGCTTTGAAAACGCAGAGATGGTGTTGGCGCGTCTGGCGACAAAGCGACCGGACGTAATAATTAGCGATGTGCGTATGCCGGGAATGGACGGTATGACATTGCTAAACCAGATCGTGCAAAAAACACCCGGGCTGCCCGTCATAATCATGACTGCCCACTCTGACCTTCAGAGCGCTGTAGATGCCTACCAGGGCGGTGCTTTCGAGTACCTACCCAAGCCTTTTGATATCGACGAAGTAGTAAACGTCACTCAGAGAGCGCTGGAAAAGTCTCGAGAAAACCTTCCTGACCAAAAAAGCCCCGAGCTTACTGATAGCCCGGAAATTATTGGCGAAGCACCTGCGATGCAAGAGGTATTTCGCGCCATCGGCCGCCTAGCCAACTCAAACGTAACTGTCCTGATTAACGGCGAATCGGGCACAGGAAAAGAGTTAGTTGCCCGTGCGTTACACAGGCACAGCCCTCGCAAGGCCCAACCCTTTGTCGCACTCAATATGGCTGCCATTCCGCACGATCTAATTGAGTCCGAACTCTTTGGTCACGAGAAAGGCGCTTTCACAGGTGCAGCAACCAAACGCCAAGGGCGTTTTGAGCAGGCAGACGGAGGCACCCTGTTTCTCGACGAGATAGGAGATATGCCAGCTGAGGCGCAGACCCGATTACTGAGAATACTTGCTGATGGTGAGTTTTTTCGGGTTGGCGGACATACTTCGGTTAAGGTTGATGTGCGAATAATCACAGCGACGCATCAAAACCTGGAAGAGCTTGTCGAGCAACACAAATTCAGGGAAGACCTCTTCCACCGCCTGAATGTAATTCGAATCCATCTGCCTTCATTGAGTCAGAGACAGGGCGATGTTCCAGCCCTGATCAACTATTTCCTGCAACGCTCGGCGCAGGAACTCAATATGGAGGTCAAAACAGTATTGCCGGAAGCAATAGAGTTTCTGCAACAACTTTCCTGGCCAGGAAATGTTCGACAGCTGGAAAACATGTGCCGATGGTTGACCGTAATGGCACCTGGGCGTGAAATCCATCTTGAAGACTTGCCACCCGAATTACGAAGTGCGGAAGCTCAAGCCTCTGGAGAATCCGGAGGAGGCGACTGGAGCGAGCTGCTGCAATCATGGGCAAAAGACTCACTAAACAACGGCGAAGAAAATATCCTTAAGGCCGCCACGCCCATATTTGAAGCCACCCTGATTGAAACAGCCCTGGAATATACTCAAGGTCGAAAACGAGAAGCGGCGGAAATTCTTGGCTGGGGCCGAAATACGCTGACGCGTAAGTTGAAGGAGCTAAAAATGGCGGATTATGCCGAGAAAGAGGCGAACGAGTGAGAAGCAGATGACGGAAGCATGGCAGTGCTTCCGTCACAGGTTAGAAGATCAGGTCTTTTATTGAATGGTATCTGAAGCAGGTGCCACTTGGCTTTGCTTTTGAACCGCTGCCTTCATCATTGCTTCAAAATTGATTGGCGCCAGCTGCAGAGGCGGGAAGCCAGCTTTTACTGCCATGCTATCCACCGTTTCACGAGCGTAAGGGAATAGTGTAGAAGGGCCTACCGTCGCCAACAACCGACGGATCTCTGCATCCGGAATATTCGCTGTGCGAAATAATCCAGCTTGCTGAATTTCCACCAAAAAGTATGGTGCATCCGTGTCCTTCTCTCTGACATTTACCGTAAGTGTCAACACCACTTCGTGAATACCTTCCTGAAGAGTTGTCTGCTTGGTATTGATATCCAAGTTTATGGTCGGCTTCCAGGATTTAAAGGCATCTTGGCCCCTCGGTGATTCAAGAGAAATATCTTTTACGTATATACGTTCTATACCAAATTGAGGCGCCGATTCATCAGCTTTAGCTGCGCCTTCAGAAGAGTCTGTTGTGTCCGTCATAGTATCTAGCTCTGTTTTTTTCTAACTGCGAAATTCTAGTTCTTCACTTGCGGTAAGTTGCTACTCTGCCATTCAGCCATTCCACCCTTGAGCCTCGCAGCGCTGTAACCTAGGGATTGCAGATGTTTTCCCACTGCTCCGGTGTGCTGTCCAAATTTATCTACCAAGATAATTTGCTTTTCCTTATTAGACTCAAGCTCGTCAGCACGAGACGCCATTTTGCTATGCGGGATATTCACCGCTCCTGCAATATGGCCGGCTTTGAATTCTTTCTCATCCCGAAGATCAACAACTACGGCTGTTTCAGCGTTCACCGCCTGTGTCAGTTGATGATAAGAAACTGAGGGACCACCTTTAGAAGATTCCCGCCAAATGAAGGAGTAGATCAGGATTAGCAAAATACTAACTAAAAGCCATTGCTCACTGATAAAAACAAAAAATTCCAAGTTGCTTGCTCTAGATTATCTGGGGCGCGCAAGTATACACAGACAATAACTTTTCTTGAATGATGCAGTACGAATAGCCATGATTCCTCTCCAGTTTCCGACCCTGCGTTAAGCATGTCTAAATTTCTACTCGCTATTGCCATTTTTGTCACAAGCTCTGGTGTTCAGTCTCAATCTGAGGCTGAGCTCGAAGACTTGCGAAGAGAGCTTGAAGAATTGCAGACTGATCTGAATAGCTACCGCGGCCAGGTGGATCAGGTCGAACAACAACTGCAAGAACAGGAGCTCATGCTGGCCCAGAATCACCGCGAGATATTTAATACCGAGCGGTCTATTGCGGCATCCGAAGATCTTCTATCCGGACTGGTGGATAAAGTTGAGCGCCTGCAACAACAACGCGAAGAACAAGAATCCGGCCTCAGGGAGGAAATTGCAGCTATTTACCGAAGTAGCGGACAGGAGCCACTAAAGCTCATTCTCAACCAGGAAGATCCGGCACTCTTTGGCAGGATGCTCTACTACTACGAGCAGCTCGCGACTAATCGACAGGCAAAGATAGATGAATACAAAGAGACCGCCGAAGAGCTGGAGCAAGCAGAAATCTCACGTACACAAGAACTGCGACACCAGCAGGGATTACTGAACTACCTCAGCAGCGCCAGAGTGTCATTGCAAAACCATTTGGATGAAAGGGAAAGCCTACTGAATCAATTGGAGCAATCCATTGCCAATACTCAAGAAGAAATAGCCGCCAACCAAGCGAACCGAGAACGGCTGGAAACCCTGGTACGCAATATCGCCGTAACCATGGCGGAGGTTGCTATCGAGCCGGAGCAAATAGCCTTCACAGAAATTCGCGGTCAGTGCACCTGGCCCGCTCAGGGGGACCTACTAGCCTCTTTTGGTAGCGTGCGAACCGGAAGTATTCGCTGGGATGGTGTCATGATTGAATCGGACATGGGCTCTCCTGTCAGATCGGTGCACAATGGCCGCGTCGTATTTTCTGACTACCTAAGAGGTTACGGACTGCTGGTTATCATCGATCACAATGACGATTACCTTACTCTCTACGGTCACAATCAATCGCTTTTCGTCGAAGCAGGTGACTGGGTTCAGCCGAGGCAAATGATCGCTCAGGTAGGCAATAGTGGCGGACAGCGCGATCCGGGGTTATATTTTGAGATTAGAAAAGACGGCGAACCGACAAATCCAGCTAGCTGGTGCAGCTAAATCACTTTTTATCCGAGCTGCCTACGACATAAATATATGAAGAAAAAAATACAAAATTTGGCGATCTCTTGCTTGTTAGTGATGGCACCACTGCTATTTGCGCAGGAAGCCGACACGCCAGACGAGGAAGTTGGGCAGATGTCTCTGGAGGATTTACGCGTCTTTGTCAGAGTGTTTGAACAACTGCGGCAGGCTTATGTAGAAGAGCTGGATGACGCCGAACTTTTTGAGATGGCTGTCTGGGGCATGTTAACCGAGCTGGACCCCCATTCAGAGTTCCTCGATCTAGAGCGTATAAACGAACTTGAAGACGCATCCGAAGGTCGGTTTTCCGGTATCGGTGTCGAACTCACCATGGAAGGCAACTTCCTCACTATCGTCACACCTATGGATGACAGTCCAGCGGCTCGCGCCGGCATCCAAGCTGGGGATATTATTCTTGAAGTAAATGGCGAATCGATAGAAGGTCTTAGTTTCCGTCAATCCCTTAGCCGACTGGAAGGGGAATCTGGAGAAAAATTGTCATTAAGGTTAGACCGACTAAGTGAGCAACAATCCATCGAGGTGGAGCTGATCAGAGAACGCATTGCATTGGAGAGCGTTCGTTCGCGCGTAGTGGCCGAAGATGTCGGTTATTTGCGAATTACGCAATTCCAACAAAATACCAGTGCCGAATTTGAGCAAGATCTCGCCGAATTACTGGAGAACAATCCTCTGCTAACCGGCCTGATATTGGACCTGCGCAATAACCCAGGCGGTTTACTCCGCTCCGCAGTGGATATCGCAGATATGTTTCTGGATTCTGGTTTGATTGTTTCCACCAAGGGAAGAATCGAATCAGCGAATCAATCTTTCTACGCCAAACCTGGCGCACAGGCCGCCGAACTACCAGTAATAGTACTAATCAATAGAGGCTCAGCCTCGGCCGCAGAAATTGTGGCAGGTGCATTACAGGATCACGAACGCGCACTGGTTTTAGGCGACATCAGCTTTGGCAAAGGCTCGGTGCAGGAAGTACTTAGCATTGATGATACTCGTGCTATTAAATTGACTATTGCTCGCTATTTCACTCCATCCGGTAGGTCGATCCAGGCTCAGGGAATTTACCCTGATATTCGAGTTGATCAGGGCATCGTCAGCTGGGACAGAGAGGACAATCCTCTTACGGAAGCCAGCTTGGCCGGTCATCTGAATAACAACGAAACCACTGGCCCCGAGTTGCTCGGACTCCGGGAAACTCTGTCAGACATCGACGACGTTCAGTTGGCACACGCAGTCAGCCTACTTCAGGGCAATGCCCTACTTCAGAGCCTAAGATAATCGCTAAGATGACCGTCGCTATATTGGGAGCCAGTCAGACTCCCAGCCGCTACTCCTATATGGCTCAGAAAAACCTTATGCAAGAGGGTTATTCGGTCATCCCGGTAACTCCCAAGTATTCCGAGGTACTCGAAGTCAGTGCTGTTGATTCGCTCAGCAAAATCGGCGTGAAGGTAGATACTCTAACTATTTACATAAGCCCGGAGAAACTGGACAACCAGCTCCAGGCAATATTGGAGTTAAGTCCCAGACGGGCGATTTTTAATCCCGGCACTGAATCTTCAGCTGTTGAAGCAGCTCTGCGTGAAGCGGGCATTGAGACCGAGCGAGCTTGCACTCTGGTTTTGCTGCGCACCGGCCAATTTGAAAACTAACCCAGATATCACTATGTCTCAACAACCCGGATTGGGCCAAATAAACCGCCTACAAGTCACCGACATAGGCACAGCTGGTCTTCGTTTGGATTGTGCCGATCTCGAATCTGAAGGGCTGGGTGATCGATCTTTTGATTTTGTGGTGTTGCCGACGGAAGAAAAAACCAAGGATGTCGTAGTCGGTGACAGTCTAGATGTTTTCCTCTATTTAGACTCGGAAGACGAACTAGTCGCGACACTAAGAACACCGACTATCAGTGTCGGTGAATGCGCTTTTCTCAAGGTTCTCTCTACCGGAAAATTTGGCGCCTTCCTCGATTGGGGGCTAGCAAAGGATCTACTGCTACCGCACTCTGAACAGGCCTACCCCGTAAGAGAGGGTGGTAGCTATGTTGTCTACGCTTACCTGAATGAGGAGAGCGGACGAGTGGTTGCCACCACGCTGCTGCATCATTTTCTGGAAGAAGAAGCCAACCAATGGATAAAAAAGGGCCAACAAGTTGAGCTTCTCATCGCCGCAAAATCGGAACTGGGATATAAGGCGGTCATCGATGGTACCCACCTCGGGCTTATCTATCATGAGGGGCTTTCCCAGCCTCTTAAATTTGGCACCAAGATGAAAGGCTGGATCCAGAATATTCGCGACGATGGTCGGATTGATCTCAGCATCAACACGCTAGATAAAGAGACGCGAGATGAACTGAGCAATGAGATTTTGGAGAAACTGAAACTCGCCGGCGGCCGACTGGAGTTGTCAGACAAAAGCGCCCCGGAAGATATCTTCCAAGAGTTTAGTGTGAGCAAGAAGAATTTTAAGCGCGCCATCAGCGGGCTCTACAAACAGCGCCTGATCAAGATCCACTCCAGCTATATCGAACTACTCTGAACACCTCTTGCCTTTTTGCAGTATTCAGCAATAGAGCAAGGCGTTAGTATTGCCAGCCCACATAAGAAAAGAGGCAGACGCCATGGCAAAACTGCACAACAATATTTTAGAAACTGTTGGCAATACGCCGGTTGTGAAGATAAACCGCCTAGCTCCTGAGCATGTCAATCTATACGTAAAATCTGAAGCCTTTAACCCTATGGGGTCGGTCAAAGACCGACTTGCGCTGGGGGTTATAGAAGATGCTGAACGCCGTGGCACATTGAAGCCGGGGCAGACCGTAGTTGAAGCCACGAGCGGCAATACGGGTATCGGACTAGCTATGGTATGCGCGCAGAAGGGTTACCCCCTTGTCGTAACAATGGCGGAAAGCTTTAGTGTCGAACGCCGCCGACTTATGCGCTTCCTCGGAGCCAAAGTTATTCTGACTCCCGCTGCTCAAAAAGGAAGCGGCATGCTTGCCAAAGCCATTGAGCTGGCGGAAGAACACGGCTGGTTCCTCGCTCGCCAATTCGAAAATGAAGCAAATGCCGAGATGCACTCTAATACTACAGCTCCAGAAATTCTGTCTGCCTTTGAAGGCACACAGCTGGATTATTGGGTAACAGGTTACGGCACGGGCGGAACTCTAAAAGGAGTTGCATCTGTGCTAAGGGAAAAAAGCCCAGAAACCAAAATCATTGTTTGCGAACCAGAAAATGCCTCCCTCCTAGGAAGCGGAGAACCTCAGCCGGCCTCTGAAGGACCAGGGCCCGCAAGTCATTCCGCATTTTCCCCTCACCCCATGCAAGGCTGGACACCAGACTTTATATCCAAGCTTACTCAGGATGCTGCAGACCAACAGCTTTTCGATCAAATACTAAGGGTGGCTGGGCCAGACGCCCTTAAAGGCTCCCGCGACCTAGCTCAGAAAGAAGGAATTTTTGTCGGTATATCTGCCGGTGGCACATTTGCTTCAGCTCTTGAAGTCGCACGTTCCGCCCCTGAGGGCAGCAATATTCTTTGCATGCTGCCCGATACTGGCGAGCGATATCTCTCCACACCTTTGTTCGAACACATCTCTGCAGAAATGAATGAGGATGAAATAAAGATATCCGAATCGACACCCGGTTTTCGATTCGACTAACAAACCAACCTAGGCATAGCGATAAAACTAAGAAAGATATGACCTGGAATATTTGCCTGTCGGGCGACAGAACCGAATCAGGCGGTGGAGATATTGAGCCAGGTAACAACTAAATAAATTTTGGGGAAAACCATGACAGAGAAAAATTTGGATTCCAGATTGGCGATAGCACTTCTTTTAATAAGAGTCGGTGTGGCATCAGTTTTTATTATGTGGACAATCGACAAGCTATTAAACCCCGAGCATACCGCCAGGGTTTTTGCTGCTTTTTACATGATTGACTCCCTCAGCGTGACGGCCTCCTACATCATAGGGGCAATCCAGATGGTTGTGGTTCTCGCCTTTCTGGCTGGCGCCGCGAAGAAATACTCATACATGGCGATCTTTGTCATGCACCTAATTTCCAGCCTAAGCACCTACGAACGCTATTTTGACCCATGGACCGGCACCAACCTGCTGTTCTTCGCAGCATTACCTATGCTGGCTGGCTGCTGGGCGCTTTGGAGCTTGAGAGAGCATGACAGCATCCTTTCCTTTGACTCTATGCGAGCAAAGGGCGGCTAATTATGACCTAGCGTCAGTTCGCTCTTTTGCATTTATTAATATTTCTATACGCGGACTAATCTGACGGGCATGCAACAATTCAGCCCCAGTCAAAATCGATGTGTGAAAATTCTGCATTGATAGACAAATACTGCTTTCCCGAGGAAGGAAAACTTTGAATTTCGGCCCGAAACTACTTAAAAGTTTTTTCTTTTCAGCTCTACTTAGTGTCGGAGTGCTTTCCCCTGCCTTTGCGGCTGACTTTATTATTGATACCAAAGGTGGGCACGCCGCAATCAACTTCAAATTCAGACATCTAGGTATTAGCTGGCTAACCGGCGGGTTTAACAGTTTTGAAGGAAGCTTTAGCTACAGTGAAGATGACATAGAAGCCGCTTCTATTAATGTTGATATAGATCTCACAAGTCTCGATAGCAACCATCCACAAAGAGACGCGAACATTCTGGGAACTCGATTTCTAGATGTAGAAAACTTCCCCTACGCAAAATTCGTTAGTACCTCTGTTGAGGATAAAGGCCATGGGAACATGACAGTTCGGGGCAATCTGAGCTTGAACGGTATCACCAAAGAAATTGCGATCGAAGCCTCAAAGGTTGGGGCTGGCGACGATCCCTGGGGAGGCTATCGAATAGGATTTGAAGGCATCACCACACTGGATATGCGCTCCTTCGGTTACGACTCCTTCGGTCCAACTCACTTAGTGGATTTGCTGCTCTATATTGAAGGCGTCGACCTAGCTAGGGCGCAGCGCTAAACCATTCTTTATTATCGATGCGGCCGTAGATGGCTCATAACCTCAGGCTCTCTGCCCCGAGGCAAAGGGTAATTCCGACCAAGTATCACTCTGAGTAGTCAGGAGCGGACTTTGGAAAAAAATAGGAATAAATGTGTAATCTCTCATCTCCATAAGCTTTGGCCAAAGGAATTTGACATACTCCAGACCGATTTCAAATTAAGGAGATAGCTGTGCGAGCTACATCAATACTATTAACTGCTTTCATTGCATTGAGTCTGGCGAGTTTCAGCCCTAGCCTTTTAGCACAGCCCCCAGGCGGTGGGATGGGCGGAGGCGGCGCCCCGGATTTCTCTGAAGCCGCTAAAACACTAGGCATAACCGAAGACGAGCTTATTGATGCACTTGGTGGACCTCCACCGAATTTTTCTGATGCAGCAGAAAAACTCGGCATATCTGAGGAAGAGCTTCTGGAAGTTCTCCCTGCGCCTCCGGAAGGTGGACGGCCGCAGAACTGAGGCTAAACTTCAAATATTATTCGTACTCGCCGGCGAAGAGTTGCAAAATCCGAGTCAGAGCTTAAGAATTACAACATGATGATAGTATTAAAAAAAACTGGGGTGACAATGGCTCGCTTTATTCTATTTCTACCACTGCTCTTTACGCTGCAAACAGCAATCGCGCAGGGTATGGGTGGCATGGCCGCGCCCAGAGAAGCCCAATTGCCGGATGTCGACAAGGAAACATTAATTCTGCAACAACCCTCAAAGTGGTATCCCTATCATCGGACAACAGATGCGAAGGTCGACACCTTTATGTTTCCCACAGGGCAGGAACCCCAAGACTGGGAAGAAGCTCTGCAAACCGAAAGATTTCTCACAACCCTTGGCGTCACTTCCGCTAGGCAGGTCTATGAATTTAGAACTCAGGGAAGTAGCTGTGCTGAACACAGCGTGAGGCTCACCAAAGAAGCCCAAGAAAACGGGTATTCAATGGCGCAGTGGATGGAAAATTGCACCCGTGCTGATGGCGCCGAACTGGTGACAATGGTAAAAACTATTGTCGGAAATGAGCAACTTTACGTTATCAATAAGATTTGGAAATACTCCATCAACGATTCTGAAATTGAAGAATGGGGAAGATATTTGGATTCAGTCTATGTATGCGATCCCACAATAGAAGGTAATGCTCACCCCTGCCGGCCACCAAATGGGCCTCCCGGAGGAGCTCGACCCCAAAGGTAACTCTTCTATCTGCTGCATCAACCTCAAAAGGGCTCTTCGGAGTCCTTTTTCGTTGGCACAGATGACTCTTTGTGAGAATAGACATGGGGCGCGAGTCTCCGCTTCCTTGGAGTGAGTAGGGGGGTTCTGTAAATCTCCGCCTGGCGTCAAACCAGTGCGTCTCAGATACGATCCATCTCGCAATGCACTGATCATGATATCCAGGCCATAAAAAAACCTCCCTTAGCTTTCGCCGCAGGAGGTCTAGTCTGGATAGTTAAACTAATGCTTAACTATGCAATTACATCCTAAAATTCGTAGCTAACCGACACTCCAAGCTCGCGAGGGCGACGAGGGGTTACACGCCAACCACCAGCTGGGGCCGATGTATCAGAGTAGAAGTTGCTAACATCAACATTCAAAGGATAATCTTCGTCTGCTAAGTTGTTAACAAATACCCGTACTGCCAAGCCGTCATCATTGCGTAAATTCGCTGACAGGTTAATTGTAGTGACGGCAGGGTTATCGATCTGATTAAAGTCATCTTCGAAGCTGCTTCCAGTATGACGAACATCGGCTCGTATACTAGTTCTCATTCCAAAGACATCATTCGGTAAAGAAGCCGTTACATCAAAAGAACCTTTGACATTAGAAGTACGAGGGATGTCATTGCCATCGACTAATGCACAGTTCGCTTCAACACCATCTGCATCCGGAGTGAGGATATCGAAGATCGGAGCACCGCCTGGCGTACCGGAGTCACTATAGTTAACGCCGTTTACCGAACAATAGCTTTTGTAAGTCGCTTCGGTAAGGGACAGGTTTCCACCGATAGTCCAGATATTGTCAAGTACGAATGAAGTAGCTAGCTCGAGTCCAAAAAACTCTGCATCACCAGTATTCCAGAATGTCCGAGTGCCGTCGAAAGCATCCCAACCACCGCTCGCGTTCCAGCCATCGTATGCGCCGCCATCAGCAATTGCAGTGTTATCACCCCAGTTGAGGTTACCCGCAGATACTAAATCCTTCCAATCCATATAGTAGGCCGCAGCTGTAATGCTACCGCGCTGATTAGCGTAAGTGCCCTTATAACCAATCTCCCAGTTGGTTAATACTTCTTCGTCATAGGCTTCATAGAGCGATGCATCGTAAGAAACCGTGGGTTCTGGGTTGCCACCTACACCGTTGTAGGTAGTGCCAGCATTTACAGGAACCGTTACACCGTCTGGAGCAAGATTGGGAACTGCGATAGATCCACTGGCGATTTGCAGAGCTTCAACAAAACCTGGGTTTGCGTACGCGATATTAATACCAGCCGGGTTAGTACCCTCTGAATACTGAATGTAGACACTGCTGTCATCCGTCAGAGAATGATTCAATGCAACACGCGGTGCAAAGGACTTCGTAGTGGTACAGGCACTCAAGTTGTTCACCTCGTCCGCGCCACAGTTTTCATCACTTTGATAGCGGCCTTCAACAGAAAGCGTAGTGAGGTCTGTTAGATCATACTGAACACCAAAAGATGCACCCTGGTTTGAAGTTGAGTTAGAGATAATCAGATTTCTAGCTGGGTTTACAGGCTCTCCAGTTGTCTCATTAATCAACCCATATGCCAACGCACCATAGTTGAAATAAACATTGGTCAGAAAATCATACTCGTATTGAGATGCACTGAGCGTATAACGAAGTCTCTCAGTCTCTGGGGATGCCCAGCGAACTTCAAAATAGGTTTCTTCGATATCAGTTGGATCAGACATGCTGCCGGTATTCATACCAATCATGCCTCCGTTGATAACTGCGGTGCTATCGCTGTAGTCTGAATCAATCCAACGCTGATAGAATTCGTCATTCTTCATACCAAGGAAGGTCAGCAAGCTATCGCCAATTTCAAAGTTCAATTCGCCTTGAAAACGATCACGTGTAGTTGTTGCAATGGGGTCCACGGTTTGACCGAGCAAAATCTGCTCATAAGTTACGTCAGAGGCATCAGTTTGATCTAAATAGGCGTCAAGGGTCATGCCACCGAAATCAGCTGGATCGTAGTTTTCCACGAACTGTCCGAATACATCATGGTTTCGACGTATTGGACTGATATCGATATCACAATCAAATGAACCAGAGAATAGTTCTGGTCGTGCACCCATTGAGTTGATAAATACTCCAGAGTCACCGGAGCATTGCGTCGGGTCGAGCCCCCAGCTAGCCGCAGCGCCATCTTCCTGATCTACGTTGATATACATGATTTCGCCGTAAACGGTGTCAGAAAGCTGGAAATTCAACTTCGCATTGAAAGTTGCAGTTTCTTGAGTGCCCATCTCCGTGCCATCAGTGGCAGTCCACTCATCTGGACCGGTGAACTCATCTTTAACATAAGAAAGGCGGTAGCCTAAGTTATCTGTGAGTGGGCCAGAAATAGCCAGGCCAACTTCGTTTCCGCCGAGATCGGAAACTTTCGCTGAAACACGCGCTTCAAAGTCTTCGGTAGCGTCGGCCGTAACGTAGTTAATGGCACCTGCGAAGGTGGAGCGACCAAATGCGGCACTTTGTGGGCCACGGTAAATCTCAACTTGGTCAATACCCTGAAAAGTAAGCGAACCTACTTGGCCAAGCATTGGCAAGCCATCGATGAAAGAGTTTACTTTCTGCTGAGTGGTTGCGATTTCATTGGACTGAACACCACGCACCGCGGGCTGAGCTGAGTTTCGATCTCCAGTAGCTGTATCAAAAGATAAGCCTGGAGTAGAATCGAATAGCTCTTGCTGACTGGCAATACCAGCTTCTTCAAGGTTGTTAGCTGACCATACTGAAATCGAAACCGGTACGTCGGTCAAGCTTTCTTCACGCTTCCGGCCTGTTACTAGTACTTCTTCGATCGTGGCGCTAGATTCTTGCGCAATCACATAGGCTGTCGGCATCAGCAACGATGCAACAACAGCAGAGCTGCATAAAGTTTTTAATTTCATTGAG
>JABJGI010000080.1 GCA_018662305.1 Porticoccaceae bacterium
AAGACCGCAATCCATGTGGGAGAGCGTAGGCCTTCAAATCTGCCCATTTTGGATCTGACTCTATGTCTTCCACCAGAACCTGTTTTCCGGTGTAGGTGGAGGTACCGCAGGAGCCCACCTCCGGGCCATACTTCAGCCCGTGCACAGCGTCGCAGTATTCTTGGGGTAGACTCGGCGCTCCACCGTGCAATAGCGTATCTTTGTCCAGCTCAAGCATTGAACATCTCATACCGGGATGCCGCTCTTCATACATATGTGCGATAGCATCGTAGATATCTGAGGCTGGGTAGCCGACGGCTACCATCTTCAATACTTCGGAATTTTTCTTTTCGAAAGACTCTTTCTTCTTTTCTTCCGTGACATCTATATGGGTTCCGGTGATGTGCGTGGGAATTCCATCACCATTTGGGTCGACCAGATAGGTTCGAGTCTGCACATAAATTACCTTGCCGCTTTTATGAAGCATGCGCAGTTCGGATTCCAGCAAGTCCTGATTTCCGGCGAGGAAATCTCGGGTTTGCTCAAGTATTCTTTCTTTGTCTTCGGGATGAATTAGGCCCAGCCAAGTACCGACCTTGTTCTTCAACTCATCGTCACGGTAACCAAGAAGCTTTTTCAGGCCTGGAGAACAATAGACTTCGTCAGTTTTAAGATTCCAATCCCAAATAGCATCGTGCGTCAGACAAATTGCTCTAGAAAACAGCTCAATGCTTCTATTGAGTTCATCTGTCTTGGCAACTTCAGACGGAAGCTCTACCTGCCCAATAGCCAGGTTGTGAATTTCTCGTAGAAGCAAAATCTCAGATTCTGCGATTTCTGCTCTTGTCATATTTTGGTGTGCCGATCTCCAATCGGAGAGCCTAGGTTACCAGCGCTTCTTCTCCCCCGCCATTGCTTCTTCTCCCTCGTCATTGAAAGACGCTAGAATCTATTTAAGAGGCACCTAAGATTCCTTTGGGAATCTGCCATGTCGTATTGAGTCTATGCCTAATTTTTTTTAAATCGCTTAAGCTGTTGAGCTGACCGATCAATCTTTGCTCAAGGGGAGGGGCAGAAATGAATCAGCGCAAATTGGGAAGAAGAGATTTTCTGAGGATGTCGGCTGCCTCATCGGTTGCATTGGGTGGTTGTGCACCCCTGTCTCAATCTACGACTACAGATTTCAAGAAAATCGCTATTGAAGAAGCTTTCGTAACTCAGGACATCGCCGACGAGTGGGACAAGATTCTTGCCGCTGGCGCTCCCGGCGAGCCCGGCTTTCGCAAAATGGGCGAAAGCATTCTTGCCGACAGCCCGGGTACCCGTCTGATACACCAACGCCTTATTGATCTGGGAGCGGGCCGAATTGCCGATATGGATGCCACAGATATCGATATGCAGGTGATCTCTATCACCTCTCCCGGGGTGCAGGTGTTTGAGCCCGAGCTTGGACGCGACCTAGCCCAGGATGCCAACGATGTGCTTTCGCGGGCAGTACAAGAACACCCAGATCGTTTTGCCGGGCTAGCCGCACTGGCGCCTCAGATTCCCGAAGCAGCGGCTTTGGAGCTGGAAAGATCCATCAATACTCTGGGTTTAAAAGGTGCGCTGATTAACTCCCACACCAAGGGGGAGTATTTGGATGACCGGAAATACTGGCCCATCTTTGAAGCAGCCAATGCACTTAAGGTACCTATCTATCTGCATCCGCGTACGCCCGGAAACGGCATGATCGAGCCCTATCTCGACTATGGGCTTTATTTTGCCGGCTGGGGATTTGCCGAGGAAACCAGTTTGCATGCATTGCGGCTGATAATGAGTGGAGTCTTTGATGAATTTCCTGATCTCAAAATTATTCTCGGCCATATGGGCGAAGGCATTCCCTTTTACCTTCAGCGCATCGATAACCGCTATTTGCTGCAAGTGAGAATAGGTGCAGTTGATGAGATGGCAAAACTCCCCAGTGAATACTTTAAAGATCACTTTGTTATTACCACTTCAGGCGTGGCTCAGGAAAGCTCACTACAGCTCTCCATTGATGAACTGGGAGCCGAACGCATTTTCTTTGCTGCCGACTATCCCTACGAATCCGTGGAAGAAATGGTGGGGTCCATTAATAACGCCAATCTCAGCGACCAGGACAAAGCCCAAATTTTTCATAGCAATTCGGAACGATTGTTTGGACTGAGTGTTTAAACCTAGAGCGGATATCTGAGATAACCCATTCTGCGACTTCTTTTTCCTAAAGCGCGGATATCACCGATCTGTAACTTTCCTTAGCGCCACTGGAAATCACCTCTCCATGAGCTGGGATCAGCTTGTCGAATTCCAGGCCCAATAAACCTCGGATTTCTGCGGTATCTGCCTTTGTGAACTTCAGCCAGGCTGGGCCAACATTCGCGGCCTTAATAAAGCCGCCCCTTCTCATAAAAATTTTAGCGAGAAAGCTGAAATACTTGTCCGGCTTGGCCCAATTTTGCAGGCAATCTCCTGATACTAAGATGCCTCCATCACGGCGTAGTAGCAGCAACGCTTCCTTAGGTTTGGCCGAATTTATTGCCACAATTTGTGCATCTTCGATGGGGAGATCTGTCGCCGTAGAGATTTTATGATCCGGCGCAAAATAGATATCTTCTTCAGCCGGATCAGTGCTGGTACCCACCGCATAGGGTGCATCTACAGACCATACAGCTGCACCATATCGATCTTTGTAAAATGGATCATCCATCCCGTGAAAGCCTGCCAGACGCACAATGTTTTGTACCTGGCCAAGAGCGTCCAATTGTTTTAAACCCTCATCAGAAAGCCTCACCGAATTGACTATAGTTAGCGCATCTCCTTCGCGAATAACTGTCATGTTGCGGCTAAAGCTCATTGGCAGGGGCTTCTTGAATGACAAAGAGCCCTTAACCACAAAGATATTATTGAAAACCTCTTCGAGATCTCCGTGTTTCATCGCCTTTGGCATTTCTCTGGTGGTCATCTTGATAGTCATCCTTACCCCTCTTCTACTTTAGATTGCATACAAGCATCGAGCATTTGCTTCATTTTTTCACTACCCAGCCCCTTGAGTAGCGCAATATTGCGCTCAGGTACGTCCTCCGGGTTTTCCAGGCTCTTCAGCGCTTGCTCCAGTATCTCTTCGCGAATCAGGTGCATCATTGGATAGGGCGAACGATTGGTATAGTTCTCCGCATCTTCTGGCTGAGTGTCCGCAAATTGATAATCGGGGTGAAAACTGGCGATCTGATAAACACCTTCCATGCCCATATCCCGCAATAGCATTTCTGCCGAGCTTAAGAACTGATTGTATTGGGCAAAGTCCTCACAGACATTCGGATGCACTAGCAGTGAGGTGTCGTCCGGAAAATCTGTATCCAGCCGGTTTATCTCCATTGCCAGGGCTTCCAGCAATTCAGCCTCTGAATTGGCTGGGGTGAAGATATAGTGAACGCCATCCCTGTCGATTTCTGATTTGGCAAAGGGGCATAGCTGCAAACCCACCACTACTTGGTCGACCCACTTTCTGACAGAATTGATCACCACTTCCTGATCCAAAATCCGATACCCTATGCTTGCGAATTGAATAGAATGCTCAGCCTAACCTATCTCACCCCTATATAAGACTAGCAAATTGGAAGAAGTCACAAACTCAATATGAAAACGCCGTCTCGCCTTCGACCTCTTGTAGAGGATTGCCTGATCGACGAAGTGCTGTCCCAGCTGATGAGTGGCAAAGAAGCCGATGTGTATGTCGTGCGGAGCGGTTCCAAGATACGTGCAGCCAAAGTCTACAAAGAGGCTGCAAAGCGCAGCTTTAAGAAAGCCGTGACCTATCAAGAGGGTCGCAAAGTTCGCAACAGTCGTCGCGCCCGCGCCATGGAAAAAGGCTCTAAGTTTGGTCGTCAACAGCAGGAAGATACTTGGCAGAATGCGGAGGTAGATGCGTTGCAGCGAGTTTCACGCGCGGGCGTTCGAGTCCCCGAGACATTCGGCTGTGTGGAAGGTGTGCTGCTAATGGAATTGATCACCGGCGAAGATGGCCATGTTGCTCCCCGCCTTAGCGAAGTCAGTATGCCCGCCGAACAAGCGATTGAAGATCACGATGTGATGATGCAATACGTTGCACGTATGCTCTGCGCTGGCATCATTCACGGTGATTTGTCGGAATTTAACGTGCTAGTGGATGAGTATGGTCCGGTGGTGATTGATATGCCGCAAGCAGTTAATGCGGCGGCAAATAACAATGCTGAAGAGATGCTCAAGCGCGACATCAACAATATGCGCACATACTACGGTCAGTTTGCACCAGAATTGTTGGGTACCCGCTACGCTGATGAGATGTGGGCGCTCTACGCTGATGGACATCTGAAGCCCGAAACTGAGCTGACCGGCGAGTTTGAAGACCCAACCGATTCAGCCGATGTTGACGGAGTGATGTTAGAAATTAAAGCCGCTCTGGCGGAGGAAGAAGAGCGGCTTGAACGGATTCGCGAAGCTGAGTAAAGCCGAGCCCTTACTCGCAGCCCCAGGCTTCGACAGCCCTTTCGGGCCGCCAAACCCAGTAGCGGGTCAGATCGAAGGGCTCGGTAAAGGTCTCGTCGTCGTAGAAAGTAATTCGGTAATCGAGCCTTTGTTCATCATCACTTAGTGTGAAGCGCTCCACCAAACGAATGTCATCTCCAACTGGAGTACCCTGATCATCGAAGGCAGCCGCATCGATATTGGTCGTCTCGACCACCAGAGTGTTGCCTTCCCAGGAGCCGGTGGAATAACCCATGGAACTGGCTGTCCTGCTTTGAATATGTTCTACCGAATTTTCAATATTCATATGTACCAGGCGCTCGGCGTCGTCTTCTTCAAAACGCATGCGAATATTTTCACCTACTTGAGAAAACTCTATCGGATGCGGAGTCACCATCAAAATGGGCATATCTTTAGCCCAACAGCTCAACTGCTGTTCGGGGTCAGGGTCCCAACTTGCTTTGACTTGTGCAGCAGTTTCATTCAGAGGGTAGCGACCTCTAAACATTGGAAAGGAAGCGAGGTCCGTTAGCACGGTGCTCCAGGTTCGAAAGATCCCATCAGCCTCGGCACGAGCTCGATCTACCGAGGTGGTGTCATATACCGATTCTAAGAACTGCCCTGAACCCAAATTGGCGAAGTAAGGGGTAGAGTTCCTAGTTATCAGTACTTCGGTGCCGTCGGGAAGCAAGAGATTCATCCCAAGCAGCTCTGGATCGCCATTGTAGGTGGGGTGGCCAGCAATCCTGACTCGATCACCGACTTTCAGAAAATTTTGGTCCAGCCCACGCGATCGCAACATACTTAGAGCCGTCGTTTCGATATGCCAGACCTGCATCACGCCATCACTGTCGATGACCTCGGCTTCAAAAAGCACATGGGGATTGCTCCACTTCACATAGGAAAGTGTGCCTTCAATATCGATGGTCGCGTCGGTATCAAATACACCAAAGCGGCTGTGATGCGCGAAAGAGAATGTGCTGCAAAAAAGCAGTAATACGGAAAATAGAGATATAAATAATCGGTTCATCTAGCCCCCCAGCTAATGATCAGATTGTTTTCATTTCTTCCTTTAACAGATCTAAGGTCTGCTCAATTTTTTCATCGGCTTCCCGGTTTTCATCAAAGATTTCCGCATAAATTTCACGCAAATCTTGCAGATCAAAATAGTCCGGATGATGCACTTCAGCAATATCCGCATAGTGCAGTCTCAAATCACCTTTACGAACAAAGAGTTCGTATATATGTACCGTCAGATTCGTCGGATCAATATCACCCATGCGTTTATAGGTAGCAGCATATTCCTGCGACGCTTCAATCTCACCAAAATAGCGATTCTCTTTCTCTACCACCCAAGCAAAATCAAGAAACACCTCGCCAATTGAGCTGCCGCGAACAATCATGCGGTGTTCATCTGTCAGTTCCTGATCGATCTGCTCATCATAGGTAACCAGGGCCAAGGTACGAGTGGTTGATTCTCCATTGTCGATGCTGTGGAGATCTGAGACCCGAAGCTCGGGTCCGTTTTTTACGACGTCAATTTCGTAGCTGCCAAAGATGCGTTCGATACGCTGGCTATTCAGTAAGGGTCTCAATGCTTCTGCGTTCCTTATCTCTTCATCAGACGGGTCGGCAATCACGTGGGAGAAAACCAGGTTTCCCCCGACTAATAGTTGTGCGAATAAAAGTTGATGCCGGTTCATTTCGTCCAATATGAATAATGTACTTGTTTAGGGAGAGAGCTCCAGTGGTTCTTCCTGCAGCAAGGCAAACTGTTCGCGCAACTGCAAAATATGCTCACCCCAATACCGCTCGGTGTTAAACCAAGAGAAGTGTAATGGAAAGGCGGGATCATCCCAACGTCGAGATAGCCAGGCGCAGTAATGCATCATTCGCAAAGTACGCAGTGGCTCAATTAGCTGAAGTTCTCGAGTATCGAATGGCTGAAACACTTCGTAGCCCTCGACCAGCTCAGTCATTTGCGCAATTTGTTGGTGCCGCTCCCCTGAGAGCAGCATCCAAAGATCCTGAATGGCCGGTGCCATGCGAGCATCATCAAAATCGACAAAATGCGGCGAGTCGTCGCGCCAGAGGATATTTCCGATATGACAGTCGCTGTGGGTGCGTATCCAACGAACTGAGCTCGCATTTTCAAATCGTCCGCGAATTGCTACAAGTAAATCATCACAGAGACTTTGATAAGCGTCACGCAGAGAATCTGGAACCATATTCTGCGCCACAAATTCCATACTCTGCTCACCGTAGGTATGAATATCCAACTTTGGTCGGTACTCAAAGTCGCTGGCTTGCCCAACCCGGTGCATCTGCCCCAAGCACTGCCCGAGTGTATAAAGGTTGTCGAAATTATCCAGTTCTGGCGCTCTGCCTCCACGTCTCGGGAATACGGTGAGCATAAAATCTTCGTACTGCAGTAAAGAGTGCTGATCAGCATTTCGCCAGGGAGTCACAACGGGCATTTCTTGCTCCGCCAGCTCGAATGTGAAGTCGTGCTCCTCCTGAATTTGCTCTCTTGACCAGCGCTTTGGTCGATAGAACTTCACGATTACTGGCTCAGCCTCATCCAAACCTACCTGATAGACGCGATTCTCATAACTGTTTAGCGCCAACATACGACCATCGGTAAGAAAGCCCTGCGCTTCAACTGCTTGCAGAACATAGTCCGGAGTCAGTTTGGCAAAGGCGTGCTCTGTTTCGGTATTTTTGGTCATTGCTTGAAGAGCTTTGGAATTCGGCCGAGGAGATTAACACGAGCGACCTCCACAATGGCCGCAGTGCTTCACATTCGCCGCTTATACACATATGGTCACCTGATAAGAGGGCCTGATGGACGCGGTTATTAAATACAGCACTGTAAAAAGAACATTGGTACTGGCTAGCATCATCTTCGCTGGTGAGATTATCTTTTCCCTAGCCTTCCATATTCCGCGCTTTTTCCGGCCGACAATGTTGGAGAGTTTTTCACTTACCAATACGCAGCTGGGCGACATTTTTGCTGTCTATGGTGTAGTCGCCATGTTGGCCTACTTCCCGGGAGGTTTAATTGCCGATCGATTTTCACCGCGCAAGCTAATGTCCTTCTCATTGCTGGCAACCGCTCTGGGAGGAATCTATCTTCATTCCATCCCCTCTTCGGGTGGATTAAAGATTCTATTTGGCTACTGGGGCCTAACCACCATTCTGCTTTTCTGGAGCGCTATGATTAAGGTAACGCGCCAGTGGGGCGCGAGCGATGCGCAGGGTTTGGCCTTTGGCCTGCTGGACGGGGGCCGCGGTTTTGTGGCCAGCCTTTTCGCAAGCGGAGCAATATTTATTCTCGGTCTCTCAGCAACCAGAAACCAGAACGGTCTACAGGGAGTGATTCTGTTCTACTCAGTGGTCACAGTTATTGCAGCTCTAATGACTTGGTTCCTCATTCCAGATGTGGCCGAGAAATCAGCTCAGAGGGAAGCAGTCTCCAAAAAGCACATCCAAGAGGTTCTTAAAAATGCCAGCGTCTGGCTTCAGGGCGGTATTGTTATCGCAGCCTATTGCGGCTACAAAGCTCTGGATAACTATGGGATATACGCCGTTGAAGTTCTTGGAATGACGCAGCTTGAGTCTGCAGAATTTACTACTCTGGCCAGCTATAGCCGTCCTCTTGCGGCAATTGGAGCAGGCCTGATCGTTGATCGTTTGCGGCCCAGCTTTATCATCAAATTACTCTTCGGGGTATTGGGCGCTGCCTTTGTTCTTTTGGCCACACTAAACCCATCAGAAGGATTTCTGTGGCTCGTCTCGGCCAACCTACTCATAACCTTTGTGGCCGTCTATGCTCTGCGCGGAGTGTATTTTGCCCTGCTCGAGGAAAGCAGATTAAAGATGCATTCGACTGGAGCGGCGGTGGGCATTATTTCTTTTCTGGGGTTCACGCCGGACGTCTTCTTTGCACCTATTACTGGCCGGATTCTTGATGCCAACCCTGGCTTTGAGGGATTTCAGAATTATTTTGCCTTGATGGCTGTTATTGCCTTTATCGGATTAGTGCTGACAACGATTCTGCTGAGAAGGGTTTTGCAGCACCAAGACAGAACTACATACAGTGCTGACCAGTAATCATGGGGGTATCTGGGAGATTGCCCCACTCCGCTAGAGAATCATCGTAGAGACGAACATCTGGGTAAGCCAGCACTTCGGAAAGAACAAACCAAGGCATGGCCGCGTGCAGCCCCTCATTACAATAGGTGACCACCGTCTTATGTCTAAATATTTTATGTGCGTGATAGATATCCAAGAGCTCTTCATTGGATTTAAATGTGCCGTCTTCATTGAGGTTGTCGGCCCAGGGAACGCTTTGCGCACCATAAATATGGCCGACTCGACTGTGAGCAACCTGAGTATTAAACACCCGACCCTCGGCATCGCCGGTGTATTGGTCAAAGGGCCGACCATCAACCACTGCGTGATGTCGTTGGTCTGAAAGGATTCCAAGAAGATAGTGCATATCCGTCAGAATACTGCCTCTGACTGTCTCCACTTCATAATCTGACTGAACAACCTCGATAAATTCATCAGTCAATTCTCGGCCTGAACGCTTCCAAGCTTCCAAGCCACCATCGAGAATTTTTATCGAATCATGATTGTAGTATTTGAGTGTCCAGAACATCCGAGCTGAAGCACGATTATCCACCGCATCATAAAGGACAACCGTGGAGTCAGTTGTAATACCCAACCGCTCCATTAAGTCTTCGAACTCTTCTACCGGAGGTAGGTTGTACCTGTCAGCTTGTGTCTGATCCGAAATCTCTGTCATCCAGTCGACAAACTTGGCTCCTGGTATGTGGGACTGGGCAAATTCATATTGGGTTCTCCCAAGCTCCAGGATATGAACGCCCGGATAGGATCCATAAGCAACAAGCCATTCGCTATCGACCAACACCTGAGCCCTAGAGGTTGCCGCCTGTTCAAGCTCTAGGCGCCTCTCCTCTGAAGGTCCGTACTCAGTCACGGAACCCTGCTCACAGGAAGCTATTAGCATCGAGGCGGCAATTAGGCTGATTATTTTTGTGGAGCGCAGTGATTTCATTTAAGCAGTATAGGGAGTACGAAGCCCGAATCTATTCTGCGTTAAGTTTACTCTGTAAAACTTATGATTTAATAAAAAGCGCACAAAAATGATGCGGGAAAGTGGGTTAGATGACGGAAACCCTTCCCAAATCTTAAATGGAAATAACAATACTTTGGGCCAGATTTCTCTTGCATAGAATCGCCGCTCCGGCTGAGTGCTATTCCGTCTCAGGCGGGCTAAATCCACTTAGGAATCAGAGGATAAGAATGAAGCTTTTATTGAAAAGTATTGCGGCGGCACTATTACTCACCACGGCCACTGCCAGCTTTGCACAGGACATCTGTGTCGGCTATGGCCCACAAACACCTAGAGACATTGATAGCGCGCTAGGCACGAACTCAGTTGTATTTTCAGAGGCACCAAGCTACGAAGAAATGAACCTCTGCAACATCCATTTTCATAATAATGCCGAACACAAGGCGGAAGCATTCTCCATTTTTGGCGGTGAAGGTGACTACGCCGGATACCAGTGCGATATCGCTCAAAACCTGAGTGCAGCCGAACTC
>JABJGI010000084.1 GCA_018662305.1 Porticoccaceae bacterium
CAACAATTGAAACAAGTTTGATCTAATCCCTTTCGCTTATATGATGAAACCGTCAGTTTATGCTTCCTTTAACTTCGCGGAACGAACAATGAAACATCTGCTTAAATCAGTGTTAATCACTCTCGCCCTTACCTCTTCACCGTTTGTCTTCGCTCAATCCTGGATCAGCATTTTCGATGGCTCGGATCTCGACCAATTCAACACCCTTGGTGAAGCACAGTGGAACATTATCGATGACTATGTCGAAGCCGACGGCTACACAGGGAGTTACCTGGTTACAAAGGAAAGCTACAGTGACTTTGAGCTTGAGCTAGAATTCTGGTCGAGCATGGATGCCAATAGCGGTGTGTATATCCGCAACCAAAGTGGCGAGAGCATCGGCGCCGCATACGGCTATGAAATCAATATTTACGACACCAATGAAAACCCAAATAACCGTACCGGAGCCATCATAAATTTCTCTCCGCCAATGGCAGAAGTTATTGCCGGAGAAAAGTGGAATAGGTACCAGATCAGAGCCGAGGGTTCGCGCGTTATGGTCCACTTAAACGGCATCCTTGTCGGCGATATCGATGACCAAACCCATGCGTCTGGCCCCATTGCATTCCAAAATAACGGCGGCCTAATTCGCTTTCGCAACATTCGTATAAGCCCGCTTTAGATCATCTGGGGGAATACTTTTCACACAAAAAATCCCCAGCCGTCATTGCAGATGGGACATTTTTAGATTCTTGGGAATTGAGCGGAAGTTAGATCCTCGCTTACTGCGAGAAAACGCTCATCCGCAGTGGTGAATAAACAATGCCATCTGGATTGTTCAGGCCTCTTGCCACCACCTTTGAGGAGGGAAAATTGTCCAGATCGAATGCAAGCACCAAGCCCGCTGTCCGATCACCGGCAATCAATGTCTCGCCAACGAGGTGAATGGGAAATCCACCTGGTCCGTCGGCTACTTCAGGCTCTTGGTAGCGATCAATCCGCTCGTGCGTCTCCAGGTCAAAAATCGACAGTCCTGGCGCGGTTGCCTGACCGAGCGTGCCGCCGGTAGGAACTACGACGCGGCCAGCCGCTGATATCTCTACCCGAACGGGCGCCCCCTCGAGATCGATTGTATCGATAACTCTTTGGCTTCGCGTATCGATCACAGACAGATTAGAGGCCCCTCGATTTCCGACCCACACCTCACTACCGTCCGGGCTTAGGGCGAGCCCTTCTGCTCCCGCGCCTGTTTCAATGACGACTAATTCGTTGTCGCCAGTCAGATCGACGATGGACAGTGTGCCGACGCCGCCGCGTCCAGCAACATAAGCTGTGTTGCCATCGGAGCTCAGCCTCACCATATGGTTTCCGGATCCGCCGACAGGAAAGCTGTCGATGACCCTGCGATCCAGAATATCGACCAGCGCAATGGCGCCAGCGAGCTCCATAGTGACAACCGCTCTGCGCCCATCCGGTAGGAAAACAAAGCTGTGCGGCCTTGTTTCAGGCCCAAGATCAATCTCTCCAAGCAGACTGGCCGATGGCACATCGAATATCTGCAGCTTTGTTCCTGGATTGGTACCCGTCCCATACTCGCTCGAGATTACCGTGCGTCCGTTGGGCGAAATTGCCAGTTCGTGTGGCACTCGCGCACCAATTGGGTGACGGGTCATTTCCAGCCCTGTCTGCATATCGATGAAGGACACACTACCGCCATCGCGATTAACAACGACCAAGGTGCCTTCATCCGGTTGTGCATCGGCAAACAGGCAAAAGAAGAGGGAAGCAGAGACAAGAAATTTCAAAAAAAATGATCGAAAATTCATTGCAATGATTCCGGGTTGAGCTGAAGCCAAATAATTGATGCGCATCCTGCTCGACTCAGTGGCAAACGTTGTTGGACATACCAATTGCAAAAGCGCCAGCGCCGTTTTTCGTGGCCTCGATGTATTTGATCTCATTGGATTCTAAGTCGACGAAGGCAATGCTAGGACTATCGCGGAAGGCTACGAAGGCAGTGCGCCCGTCAATGGAGCCCAAGGTTTCTAGGGGCTCATCCTCGAACTTGCCAGATTCGACTAGCCTTTGTGTGTAGTTGTCGAACAAATAATAGTTCCTGTTTTCGGTGCTCATAAACAGGTTTATCCGATCGAAGCGCCCTACCGTCACGAGATCGATGTCCGGACCGATCTCTGTGTCTATAAACTGTTCGAAGCGATTTTGTTCCACCGACATAAAGCGGCCCGAAACCTTGTCTATCATGTAAAGAAAACCGCCCTCAGGGGTCGTGTACGGGCGCACTGGAGCATTACCGATATTGAAGCTGGAATGGACGACTTTGGAAAATTTGTTGATGCTATACACATCGCCAGTGTCTTCGTTAGCAAGGTAAACGTAGCGTCCATCGAGACTGCGGCTAGGAGCGGACAGCGCTTGACCAACTGATTCAGCAACCTGCATTTCCCATGTCTGCCGAAGGTTTGAATCGATCATGCCAACCGATCCTGTTGCGCTATTGGTGTAGAAAATCTCAATTTCGTTTGGATCGAACAGAACGTCGCGGCTCGGCGGAAAATCCTCGAGCTCGAAGAGAATGCTGCCACTGTAGGCCGAGAGCAACACAAACCCGCCATCTTTACTATCGCTGAAGCCAATTTTCGAACCACTAGGATCAAGCACCATATGTCTTGGAGACATTGGTAATTCGACCTCCATGGCTAGGCGCTGTTCTCTGAGGTCGTAGAGACTAACGAGGTTGCGCTCTATATTTGTGTAGATGAGTACCGGTGCAAAGGGTGTCGCGACTAGGTCATCAACTGGATATTTTGTCTCAATACGAGCGACTACTTCACGGGAGCGGAGATCAATAACATCAATGAAATTCTCCTCAGCATCGGAGACAAACATTAGGTTTAAAGGATTCGATAGATCCGCACTGAGCGCAAGGCTAGGAAAAATCGCTGTGACGAAAAAAATAGTCCGTAAGGCTCTATGAAGCTTCATCAACTTAGCGGTCTAGCTCAGCCCTAAATAGGGGTAAATCATATCGCTGACAGTGTGGAAATTATCAGTAACCAGAATCATGCCAAAGGTAATAATGATGGCCATACTGGCGATGCTTAATGCTTTTGAGTGCTGTGCAAGAAACACCAATATGCTATCCACTTTAGTGATGTAATAGGCCGCAAGCAAAAAGGGTATTGCGACCCCTATGGCAAATGTCAGCATGATGCCTGCACCAATGGATGCACTTCCAATGGCGCCAACATAAACAATTAAGGTAGCGACAATCGCTCCACCAAAACAAGCAGTACAACCCAATGCATAGCCCATCGAGGCAAGCGTAGTGCCCGCAATATCTTTGACCGACAGCGAATTCATTTCAATACGATTTGGTATACGGCAGGCTAATTCTCGGGTACCGCGAAAGCCGATCCAGAATCCGAGCAGAATCACCAGAATGCCCGATACGATGGCGACGAGGCGGCTGTATTCCGCAAAAACGAGTTGAGCTTGATGCCCAATCGCGCCGATCAGCGCGCCCGCCAGGGCGTATAGCAGCACGAACCCGAGCACGAAGGCAATTGCGATCTGCATAACCTTACGGCGAATGATCGGCGTCATGGTCTGAACGTCGACGCCCTCTTTGCCGGGCACAGTAGAGAAACCGGCAATGATTCCGCCGAATACGACAACGAGTTGCAACAAACATGGCGTGATGACCGAGGCCAGCAATCCTGCACCAAGGGCAAGCATAGCAATAGGCGTGATGTCTGCACGGGACTTAAGTTCTTCCGGAAGCGAGTATGGAGCTTCCCAAATGCCGGCGAAGGTAATGGGACTGGAACTGCCGAGGTACGGGCTCGCGACGTATAAACGAATCCGTCCGGCCGATTCTAAATCGATAACATCGCCATTTTCATCCAGCTTTGGAAAGCTGAATACGCTAAGGCGGTGGTGCTCCACATTGGTAGGTCCATCGGCGAGTACCGGATGAAACTCCCTATCATCAACACGCAGCGTTACCGACGGCAGCCCTATCGGTAAACTACCTGTATGGACGGTCTCAGCGACAAAAAAGATTAGGTTCCGGTCTGGTCGCAGGTCCGCCACCATGGCTGCGCGATCAACGTATTGAAAATATTCGTCACTCGCGAAAGTTGCGGTAATTTCAAGGTTTGACGTCTTGATCAGTTCACGGGTTAGGTATTGAGATACCGTCTCCGCCTTGATCAAGCGACTTTCATTACCGGCACCTCGCAGCAATTGCTGCCCCTGAACAAAATAGGGGAACACCAACCAGGATGACGCAATTGCAAGGCCTAAGAGCAAAAGCATTCCGAGCTTTACCGGGCTCGGAATGCGCAATTGCCGGATGCGTAGCACGTAACTCGTCATTGCATCACCTGCCTAGGCACTTGACTCAACAACTGGCCTCGAATTCACAGCTAGGCCAGTCGAACTAGTAGTCGAGCGGCCGTCCAAGAATGGGGTTAACACCATTATGGAAGTTACCTTGATCACGGACAGTCGCCGCTTGGCCATTTTCATCATAATGCACCCAGATCAAACCATGGGCGTCGCCATTTCCGGGCATATCTATGGTGCGGGTATGCTCCTTGGTCTCGGCATCGTAGATGTAAATACGGCCTTCACCGTTACTTGTCGCCCACATCTCTTTGCCATTGGGCGATAGCAACACATGATCAACCTTGTACCCACCGAATAGCGTAGCTGTTGCATGGCCATGCTCAGTGTCGATAACAGTGATGGTTCGGCCAAGGTGATGGGCTCCCTCGCCCTTATCGGCAATCCAAAGCTCGGTCTCATCAGCATTAAATGTGGCACCGTAGGGACCGATACCAGTACCTGTCGTCCAGACAACCTCGCCATCGCTGAGGCGAATCTTGGCTGTATTTGAGCTCATGTTGACAACATAAATGTGCTCTTTAGCCGAGTCGACTACGGCCCAGTTTGGCCGGTAACCCGGTGTTGGGTACTCGGCCTCAACCTCCCAGGTATCAGGATTAATTACTGCGATCCAGAAGGGGCGCAAAGCCTGATATTCGCCGTGATAAATCTGTGTTACGGCGCGCATACCGGTACCACGGCCCGGCGCATAGCCGTCAGGTTCGACCATCGCATAGATTCGATCGTAATCTTGATCCGTCCAGACCGTATAAATATATCCACCCATGTCGATGTCGCGAATGCCTCCAAGCACTTCATCGGTTTCTGGGTCATAAATAAATAGGCCGAGACCGTCAGGGTCACGCGCGAAGGTGTCAAAGAGAATCTTGTCACGGAAAACTTGTCCGTGATGCAGCGTCGCTCCGATTGTGACCTGCAGTACAGGCTGGAGCGTCAGTGCGTCCAGCTTGAGCATCGTCGTAGATCCGGCGGGATCCGGAGTACCATCTGCGCTCGGCTCTCGTGGTCCGACCATATAAGCCCAGCGGCCGTCGCTGGACATCGCCGATGTATGCACAACCGCGCGTAATTTTTCGTCAATCATGTAGCTCGCGATAATTTCCTGTGTGGCAGCATCACCGACGACTAGTTGGTTACTAGCGGGTGGCTCATAGCCGTCGAACAGGACCGCCGGAGAGCTGGTTGTACCAACGTTCTCATACCAGTAGGTCTTGCCGAGTTCAGGCGTAAATTTAGGCTCGCCTGGGTCGAAACGCGCAACAATGCGTGAAGGATACTCAGTCCAAACGCTACCTTCTTTTGCACGTCGTTCCCAAGTTTCTTGAACAGTATCGAAGCGCTGAACTTGCTCCATAGCCAGCTCGTATTCACTCCTACCAAACTCTTCATCTTCAACCTGAATGGCGGCCAACGCTGCCAGTTCACCGCGCCAAACATCGGGCAATTCCGGGTCTAGTTCTAGGCCCGCAAGCGAGCGAATGTACATCGAGATCGCAACTAGGTCCTCATCGGTGGGGTTGAGATTTTCCGTGACGACAATCATGACCGGATTAGAAACAAATTGATCGACGATATTCACCGGCGAGGGACCAAAATGAAGTGAAGGTCCTACCAGCCCTTGGGCATTGGCTGCGTGGCAAATCGTACAACCACCCACAGGTGTATTGAAGAGCTCTTGGCCGCGCGCGACGAGATCTTCTACCGAGTCTTGGGCTATTGCCGACCCGCCAGTAAAAAAGGTAAAAACAAAAAGTAAAATTCGTGATTGATTGAACATAGCACGCTCCCCCCAAGAGCCTTAAAACAAATGTCGATCGTACGTGCAGTATACCCTAGCCGCTTCAATTCGTTGGTTAAATAAATGGCCGGTAGAGTGAGCGATGACTCGGAAGTGCCAGAGCAATTTCATCCCTTAGATACGACACTTTTAAAGCATGAACGCAAAATATTTGATTCAAAGGAAAGGTCCAAGAGAGCAGGAAGCTCTTTTGCATTGCAGCAGGCCACCAGAATAGTGTCTGATTTCGCTTTCGCAACATTCCGGGAAGCTTCTTTTTGATCATCTCGGGGAATAAGTGAGATCTGAACCCCACTTATTCCCAAGATGAACCATCCAGCGTTATCCACGAAAAACTGTGGATGCTGTCTAACGATTTCTCCGAATATACTTCTACGGCGAACTCGTTATCGCTATTCCTAGTTTGAAATCAAACCCTCAAGGCCGGAGTAGTCTGGCGGATACTTCTCGGCACGGAAAAAGAAATCCGGAGCTCCGTTTTCGTTCCTGTATTCATACTCCCAAACAATATCACCGGAGGTAGTGACTTCACGCTGCATACCTACGGCGCCAGCGTTAATGAAGGTGTTGCCATTGGGCATACGTTGAACACCGGATATAAAACTCGCAAAAAACCGTTCTTCCTCAGGTGGGTTGTATTCCCAGGCCATTTCCTCGGGTCCGTATGGCTGGCCATCTTCCAATACATAGCTTCCGTCTGGGTTCATCTCTGGAGCAAGTTCCACGATCGTGGTGTAAGGCCTAAAATCCGGATGACCATTATTGAAAATCAGAAGATTACCGGCACCCGGCAATCCATCGCGGATCCACTGCACATCGTGCTGGTTATAAAACTGTCGGTCTTCGGGCGTGCCTCGACCGTAATTTACAGGATTCCCCCATCGATACAGGATGTCGCCACCCTTCCCATACCTGCCTCCGCTGTGACCTTCTGCTTCACGCGGTGTCGTACTGCGATCAAGTATTATTATCTCATTCATAGATCGCAATGAAACGGCAATCTGATCTAGCTCTGGGTTGTAGTCGATCGCATTGGAATGAACCCAGTCAGGGTGAATCATTCCATCCTCAACATCAAAAATGTTTATGTCCATTAGACCTGGATTATCTGCAACTACGCCGTAATTGGCTTTTGTCGGATCGAAGTCTTGAATAAGGTGATTTTTTATATTCCACTCCCAAACAACTTCCATCGCGATGGGATCGATTTCCGCAACGATGTCAAACCAGAAGTCGCCATCCTCAGGCAATGTCTCAGGATTACGGCCTTGAGCTAATGCGATATCTCCCGAGGACTTTTGCCAAATTAGTGCGAGCACATTGCCGTTCGGCATTTTCCGAACCGCGTGATGGCTTAGTATGTAATCGTTGTTCAAACTGATACGCCAAACGAGCTCTCCGTTGGCGTCATACTCTTCGACACAGCCGGTTGTACTTCCGCCGCCATTATGAATGGCTGTAGTTGTTGCTTTGCTAGAGTAGAGTCGATGTCCATTTGGCAGGAGTTGTGTGTACTTTGGGTAGTAATCGCCGGAATAGGAACCAGCAATTTCCTTATCAACCCCAAGTAAATAGGACTCCATTTCCCCAGTGGGCTCGAGCAAAACGTATCCTGGTTGGACGCGCTCCCAATCTGTTTCGACCGGCTCTCGCGGTGGACGGGATTCCCCAAATGCCGCACCGGGCGGATTGAGCTGCATTACAACGCCGCATTCGGACGAGAAGGTCATGGTGGAAACCCATTTCTGACCCTGAACTTCAGACGCGACCGGCATTGCAACTTCAACTTCCACTTCGTGGCCAGCATCCGATCCGCAGGCGCTGATCAGAGTCACGCCCACTGCCAACGCAAGAGCGCGCTG
Source organism: Porticoccaceae bacterium (assembly GCA_018662305.1). GTDB lineage: Bacteria > Pseudomonadota > Gammaproteobacteria > Pseudomonadales > GM7GCV1 > JABJGI01. Next base: position 8,071 of record JABJGI010000084.1, read on the forward strand.
CTGTGTAGTAATTTTCATTTTTTAGTATCCCCTAGCGAATAAGTATGTCGATTTCTTCAATCCACCATATTTTGTCAGATCAACGGCTTCGAGTACATGATGTATAAAAACAGCCAGACTTACCGAATCGTTAAGAAAAACTAGCCGTATTCAGGGGTGGGGTTATTTTAATTAGGGCCTGACGATGGGGTTTTTGGCCACCGGCCCGCCAGCACAGCTGGCTGGGCACTCGAGAGCAGGGCATCACAAATTATGTTCCAAAAAAAAGGGCTATCCATACGGATAACCCTTTTCTTTTAATTAAAGCCTGACGATGCCCTACTCTCACATGGGGAAACCCCACACTACCATCGGCGATACAACGTTTCACTTCTGAGTTCGGTATGGGATCAGGTGGTTCCGGAGCTCTATGTTCGTCAGGCAAACTGGTATGAAATACCGCGTTTGCGTTATTTCAAAATAAATCGGCGAATAATTGAGTCTATATCAAGTCGGTGGTCTATACACCACATGTAGCAATTCGATATCACGAGATCGTGCAATCGCGCATTATATGGTCAAGCCTCACGGGCAATTAGTACTGGTTAGCTCAATACCTCACGGTACTTCCACACCCAGCCTATCAACGTCGTAGTCTTCAACGGCCCTACAGGGGAGTTAAACTCCCGGAGAAATCTAATCTTGGAAGGGGCTTCCCGCTTAGATGCTTTCAGCGGTTATCCTGTCCGAACGTAGCTACCGGGCAATGCCATTGGCATGACAACCCGAACACCAGGGGTTCGTCCACTCCGGTCCTCTCGTACTAGGAGCAGCTTTCCTCAAATTTCTAA
>JABJGI010000111.1 GCA_018662305.1 Porticoccaceae bacterium
AATATTTTTGATGCGCGTTTGTCGTCATAGAGCTCCTGACGAGCTTTGGGTAAATCTGAGATTTGAACTTCCTCAAATCCTTGGCTAATAAACCAATGAGCCCCTTCCGTTGTCAGGCTAAATAAAGATTCAATGTCCATAGTCTGAGCCCAATGCTCAATATGATGAACCAGTTTTGCACCCCGGCCCCCATTCTGGAAATCTGGATGGATGGCAAGACAGGCAAGTTCACCTGATTTCTCCTCTGAGTAATGGAAGAGGGCAGCGCTAGCGACAATCATTCCATCGATATCAATTACTCGAAAACAGTCGATTTGTTGCTCTAGAAGATCTCGGTCCCTTTGCACAAGCTGGCCACCGGCCTCGAAGGGTTGAGTGATATCTAGAATTCCACCTACATCATCAAGGGTGGCGACCCGAACTTTCTCTACATCTCTTTCGACGATCATCAGACCAGAGCCCTGAGGTGTAAATAGTTCTTCTAGCACAGCGCCTTCTGTTTCGAAATCTACGATATGAGCTCGAGGTAGACCGGTAGAAATGGCTTCCACAGCACATTGCACCAAAGCGTCTGCGTCTGGCTGGTCTGCAACGGCATGCTCGAGCTGCAGCACGTTGAATACGCTCTCTTCTTCTGCGTGCAGCGCATCGAGCTTTTCACTCGAAGAAAAGCAAATAAGCTTATCCGCGCCGATAGACTCAGTAACACTGGATGTCACCTCCGAAATGGAGAGGTTGAAAATTTCGCCTGTCAGGGAATATCCCAAGGTGGAGATAACGACAATGGCACCGCTATCCAGCGCGGCATCGATCCTGCCCGCATGAACCTGGCGAACCTGTCCGGTGTACTGATAATCAACGCCATCCTTAACACCTAATGGGCGTGCGGCAATAAAGTTGCCGGTAAGGATAGGTGTTTGCATACCAAAGCTTGGGGTATGAGGCAGGCCTCGACTAAAGGCTTTTAAAATCGATTCCTGAACCTGATGAATTGCATTGCAAATAGTTTGCAATTGATTTTCTGGTGTCACTCTTACCTGATTTACGATCTGACTGTTCTGGCCAGAAGTCTCTAGTGCGCGTTCTATTTGCGGACGGGCGCCGTGGACTAGCACGAGTTTTATTCCCAAGCAGGAAAGCAGCGCCAGATCGTGTACCAGGTTTTGGAAGTTGTCAGATTCGACAGCATCTCCGGGAAGCCCGACCACAAAGGTTTTTCCGCGATGGGCCTGAATGTAAGGCGCAGCGAATCTAAACTGTGATGAGAATGTCGAAGCTTTATTTCCCATATCTATATTTCTACGAAAGTAAAAACTTTCCTCTATTTTTCAACCAGATACCAATTTTGGGCGCGCATAATAGCCCGGATATTTCAGGAAGGCGAACTCAATCCTTTTGTGAGGCCTCTATAGATCCGTATTTTGCGCATTCTATCTGATCAAATTACCTAGTTCCCAGCGGTTCTATTTGGCTTTAGACCCAATCTGCCGTTGCATCTCACTCAATCCCATTTTAAGCATAGCTTCGGCTATGTTTATGCATGGAATCGAGCAAGCTGCTTAGCCAGCTTGACCCTAAATTCCAAATCCTTCATGAATTATCCGGGCTAGCTCAAACAGTAGTGGTTGATAAGAGAAGCGTAAATTTGTACTGCCGGATCGATCTGATTTTTCGGCAGATATTCATTGATTGCGTGGGCTTGATCAATGGAGCCGGGGCCTAATACCAATGTATCCAGGCCCATATTTTTGTAAAAGGGAGCCTCAGTAGCAAAGGACACCGCAGCGGAAGATTTGTCACTGAGTTTCTCGCAAAGACGAACTAAATCAGCCTCCGATTCCTGCTCAAATGCGTCGATTCCCTCCAATAGGCTATTCCGCTCGATTAGGCAGCCCCATTTTTTGGAGATCGAATCAATCATTGCATCAATTTGTGACCTTAACTCAAGATTGATCATGCCCGGAAGAGTCCGCAAGTCGAATTCGATTTGGCACTGGCTGCAAATTCGATTGGGATTG
>JABJGI010000065.1 GCA_018662305.1 Porticoccaceae bacterium
GAGTCGGGAGTTCGATTTGCTGAAATGATCGAGCAGCTTAGCTCTGCTGAAGCGGGTGATGTTTTATTGCTCCAGGGCGGTTGTCACAATCCCTGCGGCGAAGACCTAAGTCTGGATCAGTGGCAACGGCTAACAGATCTGATTCTTGAGAAAGGCTTGTTGCCATTTGTGGATGTGGCCTATCACGGCTTGGCGGATGATCTTGAGACTGACGCTCAGGGTTGGCGCTATATGGCCGCCAAGGTTCCAGAAATGCTGATTAGCTATTCTGGCTCCAAAAGCTTCTCGCTCTACCGGGATCGGGTTGGCGCGCTTATGGCAATTTCACCGGACAAAGCAACGGCCGAAAAGGTTTTAACGAACTTGATGACTATTAGTCGGGTGCTTTATTCCATGCCGCCCGCTCACGGTGCTTATCTGGTGGCAGAGATTCTCGATGATGCTGAGTTGAGGGCAAAGTGGGTGTCAGAATTGGCGGAGATCCAGTCGCGCATTCAAACCGTGCGTGTTCAATTTGCTGATGCATTGCAAGATAAACTAGGTAGCGATCGCTTCGAATTTATCCGTCACCAAAGGGGCATGTTCAGTTTTCTTGGTATTAGCGCGGAGCAAGTTCGCCAAATGCGCAGCACCCACAGCGTCTATATGCTGGATTCCAGCCGCATGAACATCGCCGGCCTGACCTCGAGCAATCTAGACCACGTAGCTGCGGCTGTAGCCTCAGTAATAGAGCCTTCAGCGGGGTAGCAGACCCTCAGCGGTATACTAGAGCCCTCAGCGGGATACTAGAGCCCTCAGCGGGATACTAGAGCCCTCAGCTCTTGGCTGGGCAGGTAAAGAGCTACAGCCTGATATAAGGTCGTCTAGCTAGCGCAGAGAAATAATTTTCCAGTTTCTGTCTTGGGCTTCAGCGCGAAGCTTCGAGTCAGGGTCGACGGCAATTGGAACACCCACTTCTCCCATCAGAGGAAGATCGTTGTGAGAGTCGGAATAGAACCAGGCGCCTTTTAATACATCCGGTCCTGCTCCAGACAGCTTCCCAGAGTTTTCTTCTAGCCATTGATTGATCTTGGTTATTTTTCCTTCGGCAAAGCAGGGCGTTCCAACAAAATCTCCGGTATATCTACCATCGACGATTTCAGGCTCGGAACAAATGAGGTTCTCGATACCCAGTTCTCGAACTATAGGTTCTACAACGAATCTGTTGGTGGAAGTGATCACGGCGATTTCGTGCCCCTGATCTTTGTGTTCCTTTATCAGCGCATCAGCCTTGGTAAGTCTGATCGGGTCTATCGATTGACGCATAAACTCGGCGTGGCTTCGCTCAAGCAGAGTGCCATCAAGTTCAGACAGAGCACTTAGCGCAAATCGCAGGTATTCGGCGACATCCAGACTGCCATTTTCATAGTCATCATAGAATTGCTGATTGCGACGGCGATATTGCTCTGTATCGACAAGCTCTCTGGATACCAAAAATTCACCCCAGAGATAATCGCTGTCGCCGCCAATCAAGGTATTATCGAGATCAAATAGTACGAGTGTCATAGGTTGCCATCTTGGTGAAGGTTCATTCTAACAGTGCGGAAATAGAAAACAGCGAGCTTTTTGGTTTAGCCGAAACGCATTTGCGTCTAATCCCTGAGACGGAATTTATGGTTCACAAAGATTCAATTCAAGCCCTTCAGGACATGCAGCAGGCTGCGGCGATGGACGGGATTTCTATTCAGATCGCCAGCGCATACCGAGGGTTTGAGCGGCAAATGTTGATTTGGAACGCCAAAGCTCGCGGTGAAAGAGATTGCCTGGATGATAAGGGGAACTGCATTGATATTGATGAGCTGAGTCCGCTGGAGTTGGTAACTGCCATTATGAGATTCTCTGCTTTGCCGGGAGCTTCACGCCATCATTGGGGTTCTGATTTGGATGTCTATGACTCAGCGGCAGTGCCGGATGGATACCAGCTGCAACTTCTAGCGTCCGAGTATGGGGAGGAAGGGCCTTTTCACGCTTTACATCTCTGGCTGCAAGACCGGGGCGAGGAATTTGGATTTGCGCGGCCCTACCAATTGGATCGGGGAGGTATAGCGCCGGAGCCATGGCATATCAGTCACCGGCAGGTATCACAAAGATACGCAGAGGCCCTGACCTTAGAGAAGGTCGCCGTCATACTAGAGTCAGTAGAAATAGAGCTTAAAAGAACAATACTGGACAATCTGGAATATCTTTTTGAGCGCTATGTACAAATCACCTAAGATAGCGCCCCTTAACTGAAACTGATGAGCGCAGAAAAGCGCCAAGGCCGAAAAATGGCTGAGACAAAAACCATCGATGAGATTTGGCAGCTTATTCGCGCAGAAGCCGAAGAAGTTATGCTGTCTGAAAAAGAGCTAGTGCCCTTTCTTACGCGTTGCATTATCCGGCACTCACGCTTCGAAGATTCATTGGCTTGTGTCCTCTGCAATGAGCTTGCTTCGGCCCAGTTACAAGCAGATGTGATCAATCAGTTTATAGGGGAAGCGCTTCAGAGTGATTCCTCGATAGTAGATTCGGTAGTGACCGACTTGAGAGCTCATGTTGAGAGAGATCCTGCTACAGGAGGTTGGTTAACACCCTATCTCTATTTCAAGGGCTTTCACTCGGTGCAGAGTTATCGCGTGGCTCACTGGCTTTGGAATCAGGATAGGAAATACCTAGCCAGGCATATTCAGGCGCGTGCGTCACAGGAATATGATGTTGATATCCATCCTGCGGCCAAAATAGGCAAAGGCATAATGATCGACCATGCTACGGGAGTGGTTATTGGTGAGACGGCTGTTGTTGAGGACGATGTTTCTCTACTCCATGGCGTGACATTAGGCGGTACAGGAAAAGAGTGCGGCGATCGTCATCCTAAGATACGTCGGGGTGTGCTTATTGGAACCGGAGCGAAGATTCTCGGAAATATTGAAGTCGGAGCAGGGTCCAAAGTGGGTGCGGGAAGTTTGGTTCTGGAAGCTGTTGAGCCTCACACCACTGTTGCGGGTGTTCCGGCGAAGGTAGTGGGA
>JABJGI010000036.1 GCA_018662305.1 Porticoccaceae bacterium
CCAAAGTCTCGATAGCGCAATGCAAAATCCGGATCAGAGTTTAGTCTCTGTTGGAAATCATCTGGGCTGGCAATAGAGAAGTCTCGAATCTCCCGCAACTGCTCAAATTCTTCTGTTACCTGAGAGTAGATAAACTGGTCACCGACCACCACCAATAGCTGATTATTTGATTCAGATAAGGGTGACCAAAGAGGAGAGGCGATAGCTGCATCGCTGGTTTGCAGCTGCGATAAAAAGTAACTCAGGCCAAGCTGGCCCAGCAATGCAACCGCCATGCTTAATATCACGACAGCCGCGATGCGTTTGTTCGGCCGCCACTTAGAGTCTGGAGTTGACTCTTGCTGGGTTTGATTGCGCTGCAGCTGCAATAAATAGCTGCCCTTGGGGATTACCAGACGTTCGGCATAAGTGGCATCGGTCGTGTTATAAAAATTGTCGAGTTTTTGCCGAAGTTTGTGGATATAAACGCGGATCAAGGAGTCTTGAGTAACATCGAAGGTTTCGTCGCGACCAAAGACATCGATGGCAATCTCGATCTCCTTCACCGATTTACCAGTTTGCGCCTTTTCCCCAAGATATCTCAGCAGGCGCGGGTAGGCCTCGGATTTGCCCAGAGCACCAGCAGAAACAATTTGTTCTACTTGCTGCTGAATTTCGTCTTTTGGAGGATTTGTTTCCATCGCCGGGATTGAAGTGATTTATCGAAGTGTTCGTTTGACTCTGATCAATGGTACCACTGACAGCGAAAGAAATTTCAGGAACTGTTGCTGCAGTCTCTGCGATAATACGAGTTCGAAGCCACGCAAATTTTAGACACAGACTTGATCAGTTTTAGCCGCATTGTTTTTCTTCTTCATCGCTATTTTGGCATTGGGCTTGGTTTGGTAGTCACGCTCTGGTGTCTGAGCGGCTTTGTCATGATGTATGTGCCTTACCCGGCTGTGAGCGAGGCCGAGCGTTTGCAGGCTTCGCCTCAACTGGATCTTTCCCTCTGCTGCAGCGTTCCCACTCTGGATGAGTTTTCTGACATTGATATCAGCGGAGCCAGAGTGGCCATGTGGCCGTCTGGACCAATGCTCTTTCTCGCTGGCCAATTTGGTAGCCAATACGGCATTGACCTGACTAATAGCGAATACGTATTTGAAATTACTCAGGCGCAGGCAGATGCAAATGCAATGCAGTTTAGCGAAGAGAGCGGCCTTGGCTCTGACCTTGAGTTTTTAGGAATGTTAGAGAGGGACCAGTGGACCTTTACCGGCTTCTACGATCCGTTGCGGCCCTTCTATCTCTACGAGTCTCAAGATGGCAGCGGCACGCTTCTCTATGTCTCTAGCTTAAGTGGGGACGTTGTCATGGATTCCACCCGGGTAGAGCGCGGCTGGAATTGGGTTGGCGCCGTCATCCATTGGCTCTATCCACAGATTCTGCGATCCAATACCCAAGTTTGGTTTTGGGTTGTTGTTGTACTTACCTGTCTAAGCCTGTTTCTAACCATTACAGGCATCTATGTCGCGATCAAATACCTGAACTTTAAAAAGCCCGGTTCGCTTTCGCCCTTCAGAGGTTGGGGGCTTTGGCACCACTATATTGGTTTGATCTTTGGGTTGCTTACTCTCACCTGGTTAATCAGCGGTCTGCTTTCCGTTGAACCCTTCACGGCGTTGCAAGGGCGCAGTACCAACCTGGAACGCTCAATAGCTCAGGGCGCGCCCTTTATCTTTGATGCAAATATTCGGGCGAGCATTAGGGCACTCGAAAACGCTGAATTTCCAGAGGACGTCGTTAACATCGAATATTCCTTGGCTGATGGTCAGCTGGGGGCCGTGGCTGAAGACAAGGATGGTGGAAGGACGGCCTACAATCCATCGACATGGCAGCCGCAACTTCGAGACCCGCAATACTTCCCTGATATAGCTCAACGAGTTCGACCTCAAATGTCCATTGAGCAGCAGGGCTGGATAGAGAGAGAAGATTCCTATTATTACTCACGTCGAACCGATCCCGCGTTACCGGCCTATCGGGTGGTTTATGAAGACGGTGAGCGCGCATACTTAGATGGTGTGAGCGGTGAGCTCAACTACTACATCACCAAACCCCGCCAATGGAATCGCTGGCTCTTCAATGGATTACATAGTCTCGACTTCAATAATTTTATTCGCCAGAGGCCCCTTTGGGATATTTTGCTCTGGTTGACTCTGGGCGGAGTTACAGCTGGTTCAATAACAGGGACATGGTTGGGTATACGTCGTTTAATCCCTAAGAACTGAGAAAAAATAATCCTTATCTTTTATTTTCCTGGACCATTGGGGGAACCATGAAATTCGTTTGCACAATTTTATTTTCTATATTGCTCAGCTCCTGTGGAGGGCAAGCGCAGCTTCTGCCAGAACCTGAACCAGAATATGAAATTGAAGGGGATTGGATGGTGCTGCCGATGCCAGCCGGTGTTTATGCTGATACCGATAATTTCAACATGGAAGCTTTTGAGGTGGTAGTGCCTGGTTTAGATTGGATTGAGACCAAGGTGGATATGGATATGGGTAAAGCCATTATCTACAGATGGGAGCTTGTTGAAGATGAGACAACAACTGCTCAAACAGCTCAGAATATCTATACTGAATTTCATGGCCACAAGCCGAGAGTAGAAGGAGAGCTAGGTGAGCTTATGTATTACAGAAAGGCAGCTGGTGGATATGGGCAGGGGTTCTTTAGGTCACCATTCACTGGAATTCACGGTTGGTTTTTCGACAATACTAACGAGCAGGACATAACTATCCGGATTCAGATAGCTGGCGAATTTTCCAAAGACGACTAACTAAGCACTGATGTATTTCTTGAAGTTTTAGTCCAAGATAACCAGCGCTAAAAACATCCTAGGGGGAACAATGAAGCTTGAATCACTTGCTTTGCATCAGGGTTATGAATCTGAAGCCACCACCAAAGCGGCGGCTGTGCCCATTTATCAGACTACTTCTTATACATTCGATAACACCCAGCATGGTGCGGATCTATTTAATTTGGCGGTTCCGGGAAACATCTATACCCGCATTATGAATCCCACCACGGACGTTCTTGAGCAACGTTTGGCAGCGATGGAAGGTGGAATTGCAGGTTTGGGCTTGGCTTCAGGTATGGCTGCCATCACCTATGCTATTCAGTGCATCACTGATGTGGGCTCTAATATTGTTAGCACCACTCAACTTTATGGCGGCACCTATAACCTCTTTGCCCACACACTGCCTAAGCAGGGTGTTGATGTCCGCATGGCTTCCTATGATGACTATGCAGGTTTAGAAGCCCATATCGACGAAAACACCAAAGCGATGTTTTGTGAAACCATCGGCAATCCAGCTGGCAACGTTGTTGATCTGGAAAAGCTTGCAGAGATTGCTCACAAACATGGTATCCCTCTGATTGTGGATAGCACCGTGGCAACGCCTTATCTGTGTAAGCCAATCGAGCTGGGCGCCGATATTGTGATTCACTCCTTGACCAAATATATCGGTGGTCACGGCACCAGCATCGGTGGAATTATTATCGATTCTGGTAAGTTTGACTGGGCCGCGAATAAAGAACGCTTCCCCATGTTGAATGAGCCCGACCCTTCCTATCACGGCGTGGTTTATACCGAAGCTCTTGGGCCAGCGGCTTATATTGGTCGTTGCCGAGTGGTTCCGCTGCGTAACACTGGCGCTGCACTTTCGCCAATGAATGCATTCCAGATTTTGCAGGGACTTGAGACTTTGGGCCTGAGAATGGAAAGGCATTGTGACAATGCCCAAGCGGTTGCCGAGTTCTTACAGGCGCACCCTAAAGTTGAATGGGTTAACTATGCTGGCTTGGCAGACAGCCCACACAAAGCCACTTGCGAAAAAATTACTGGCGGCAAAGCTTCAGGAATTTTGAGCTTTGGTATTAGCGGCGGTGCGGAAGCAGGCGCTCGTTTTATCGATGCGCTGGAGATGATTCTGCGACTGGTAAATATCGGTGACGCCAAGTCGCTGGCCTGTCACCCAGCCTCTACTACCCACAGACAGCTAAACCCAGAAGAGCTTGCTACGGCAGGTGTTTCTGAGGATTTGGTGCGCATATCCGTGGGTATCGAGCATGTGGATGACATTATTGCGGATATTACGCAGGCTCTTGATAAGGCCTAATAAGTCCGACAAAAATAGCCCGTTCCAAAGAAGTATTAAGGGACGGGCTTTTTTTTGCCCTAAGTAAACCTGTATTCCGACTAGAGTCACCTATGAATACCCAAGAAGCCATTAAAAATCGCAAGTCAGTCCGAGCCTACCTAGATAAAGGAGTGACTGACGAACAGGTCACGGAATTGCTCAGTTTGGCAAGTTGCTCCCCATCTGGAGCCAATACCCAACCTTGGCAGGTTGCGGTTATCCGCGGGAAAACCAAGCTTAAACTGCAACAAGGATTCGAGGATGCCTTCGCGTCGGGAGAAAGTTTTGAGAAGGATTTTCAGTATTACCCTCTTGAGTGGAACGAAACCTACAAAAAGCGGCGGGTCGACTGCGGTGCCCAGCTCTACCAAGCTCTGAATATAAAAAGAGAAGACAGGGAGCGCCGACGTGAACAATGGAGGCGCAACTATCGCGCCTTTGATGCACCGGTTTTGCTGATGTTCTTTCTCGACAGTAGCTTGGCTACGGGTTCTTTTATGGACACCGGCATGTACATGCAAACTCTGATGATCGCGGCTGTCGATATGGGGTTAGCGACCTGTCCAGAAGCCGCTTTGGCGGAATACCCTCAGGTGGTTAGAGATGTGCTGGAACTCGATGAATCTCTCAAGGTGGTTTGCGGAATGGCGCTGGGCTATGAAGACGCAGAAGCACCGGTGAATCAATATCGCACGCCCAGGGCGCAGCCTTCAGAGTTCGCCAACTGGTATGACTGATACTTTTTGGATCAAGGCTTTATTTTCTAGATGAGAATCATTATCATTTGAAGGAAATGATGCTTCGGAGCTCTTCAGATGAAATCCCGGATCTCGGTTCAAATGACAGTCGATCAGGAACGCCTTGCCTATCTGCTTGAAAATCATCTTGTCAGTCTTGAGGAGTTGAATTGCAGAGACGCAGAAACCAAATCCAGGCTGAAAGTTTTGTTGTTGCAAAATGCGTTAAAAAGTAAAACGACTCTTAACTAGTTTGTGCAGACTCCCAAGCATGTATTGCATGCTTGCGAGTTTCTCCCCAGCGATATCCACCAATAGCGCCACTCTGTCGGACAACTCGATGGCAGGGGATTAAGAAGGCAATGGGATTGGCGCCAATTGCCGTGCCCACAGCGCGGGTTGCGGAAGGCTTTCCGATAGCCTCAGCGATACCGGAATAGCTTTGTAACCTCCCTTGGGGAATTTGCATTAAGGCGCGCCAAACCATCACCTGAAAATTTGTCCCACGGACCTGTAGCGAAATAGGCCGGTTCGCATTTTGGTCGGAATGGAAAATGACTTTCGCCATCTCAGCCGTGCTCTGCTGATCTTCG
>JABJGI010000035.1 GCA_018662305.1 Porticoccaceae bacterium
GCCCCAAATAAGCCGTCGGTTAGAACCTTGTGGAACATGTTTTTGTCGCCGCCCAGTTTTTGCACAAGGGCCATGGCTTCGCCCATAACTTCGATGGCGCAGCCAAGAACAAAGTTATTTGCGATTTTTACTGCGGAAGCAGCTTGCGGTTCGGTTCCTGCATAAATAGTTTGTTTGCCGAGTACGTCGAAAATTGGGTCAAGGGATTTGACCAGATCTTCCGGGCCTGCTGGAACAATGGTGAGCAGCCCTTGTGCGGCAAGGTCAGGACGTCCCAGTACGTGCGCCGCCACAAATACTTGGCCGGCATCCGTGTGGAGTTCGGTTGCCTTGCGAACCATATCAATACCATGAGTTCCCATAATTACGTGGGCCGATCCTGCAGGCATAGCTGCTAGTAATCCGTCTTCTCCAGCAATCACGTTGTTGAGTATCGGATCGCTGGGTAGCATGCTGATCACGACATCTCTATCGGCAACCGCTTCAGCGATAGTTGGCTTAAAGGTGGCTCCCGCTTCGACAAGTGATTTTGCCGCATCTGGGAATACATCAAATACGTTTAGTTGGTAGCCTGCTTTGACGAGTAGGTGAGCCATGCCTTGGCCCATGCGGCCGAGGCCGAGAAATGCGATTTTCATTAATTTTCCCTTTGGTTGAATTGAAGGTGCATGAATTAGTTCAGGCTGCCGCTCGCAATTACGATATCGGCAGTCATTTGAAAATGTGCTTTTAGAAGTTCCACGGCTTTATCTGCGTCGCGATCGAGAACGGCGTCATGAATGGCTTTGTGTTCGCTACCTTCTGCCCCTTCGCGATATTTAACCACCGCGGCGAGCTTACGATAACGTAAGGTTTGCTCGTGCAATTCTGCGCAATAGCCAAGCAAAATATTTGAGCTACAGGCCGACAAAAGTGCCTGATGAAATTCCCTATGTCTGTTTTCTTGCTCAGGTGAATCCCAGCTTCCATCATCATTAGGGGTGATTTTTGATAGCCGGTGAAAGGCGAGAACGATACGCTCATCGTAGGCATCATCGGCATTCTTTATCGATTCGCGAACAGCGATTTCTTCTAGCCAGCAGCGTGTGGTTACCAGCTCCTGCAATTCTTCAATACTGGCGGGAGATACACGAAAGCCTTTGTTCTCCTCGCGGACGACCATGCCATTAGCTGACAAGCGGTTGAGGGCTTCTCGAAGTGGGCTGTTACCGACTTTGTAATCATCTTTTAGCGCTTGTAATCGCAGCTTGTGTCCTGGTTTGAGCTTGCCTTCGAGTATGTCCTCAAGCAGTTCGTGATAGACGCTCGATGCCAGTGTTTCGTTAGTTGTCTCAGGCGCTTCCAGTGTCGAAGCTGAATCGGTTTTTTTCATCAGAGATTATCCAAAAAGGAGCTATTTGTGACCAATATGGTTGTTATAAGCAAATTATCGATGATCAGATCATAAAGGCAGCTTTTTGGTCAAAAACGAATATTACAGTAAATTTTAGGTAACTAGCTAGGCACAAAAAAATATGTATCTTAGGTCTAGGTTCGTCGCCAACCTTGGTTGACGAGAAGTGGACTGATAAAACCAAAGGAAGTCTTAAAATCAAACTAGTTACTCGCGGTAAGGCGCTTACTCGTATTGCAGCCTTGGGGTTTCTGCTGGGCTGCTTTTCACCAATTACCTCCGCTCAGGAGTCCATAAGGTTGATTGCCGTGGACTCGGATTCGGCGAGTTCACTCTGGGTCAGAGTGTTCTTAGAACACTTTATCCCTGAAGTAGACCGGCGATTAGCAGAGACGGGAAATTACGTTGTCGACTGGAATCCGGCATTTGGCGGCACCATTGCTAAGCCGAGAGGAGTGCTCACTTCTCTGCAATATGATCTTGCTGACATTGGTATCGTTACCACGCCATATCACCCAGACAAATTCCCCTATTACATGCTTCCCTACGTTACGCCCTTTGTGTCTGACGATATTGGATTAATTTCTCGGACCATGACTGATTTAGCGGATAAATATCCACAAATTAAAGACGTTTGGGAGGGCTACAACCTTCACTATTTGACCTCAGCGGGCTCAATAGATACTTACAATATTATCCTTACTGAGCCCGTGGAAAGTATCGAGGACCTAGCGGGACAGAAAATCGGCGGAGTGGGAGCGAACCTGCTGTTCCTCGAAGGTTCGGGTGCCGTTGGAGTGAGCAGTGTGCTGACCGACTGGTATAACAATATGGCCACCGGGCTGATGACGGGTACGATCGTTTGGCCCGAGGCATCGGCGGCTTACCGTCTCTACGAGGTGGCTCCCTACAAGCTGAATATTCGATTCGGTGGTGCAGCCTCAAAGGCCATCGCTATTAATAGCCGCACCTGGGCTCGTTTGCCGGAAGAGGTTCAGAATGTGATCCAGGAGGTTTCATACAGCTATCGAGACGCGCTTGCGCTCGAGACTGGCAAGGTGTCAGAACATGCTGCCGCTGAATATATCGAAGGGGGTGGAACTATCATTCCAGTATCTGAGGAGGATAGACACCTTTGGGCTTCCCATTTGCCAGATCTCGCCAGCCTGTGGGTAGAAACTATGAATGATTATGGTCTTCCCGGACAGCAGATACTCGCCGATTACATGCAGATTATGAGTGACCATGATCAGCCAATTGTCAGATATTGGGGGCAAGAATGAGCGAAGTAACGCCCTCAAAAAATACTGGAATTGCTGGCCTATTTAATGGCTGGGTGCTTGGCTTAAGTGCCGTCGGTACCGTATGGATCTTTATGTTGATGTTGATCATAAACGCGGATGTTTTATCCCGTTTTCTTTTCAACAAGCCGATTAACGGAGTTCCGGAAATGGTGGCTCTTTCTATTGTCGGTATTGTTTTTTTGCAGCTTAGCGACGCGGTGAAAGCAGGCCGCCTGACGCGATCGGATGGTTTCTTTAATCGAATTGTCGAGAAGCGACCAAGGTTAGGGCTTGTGCTAAATATTTTCTACGATATTTGTGGCATGGCCTTTTTTATCGCCATCGTGATTGGAGCAATACCAATATTTCTTGATGCTTACCAAGGACAATACTACGCCGGTACCGAAGGCATATTTACCATTCCAACCTGGCCCATAAAGCTTATTCTGGTGGTTAGCGCTATCACGGTGGTTTTGGTTTTCGCCACTCATGTGAAACGAAATATTTGCGCTCTTGTGCGTACTGGAGCAGAGAAATGACCGGTTTAGAAATAGGGCTTATTTCCGTTGTTCTGATTCTGATACTAATTTATTCGGGTATGTACGTACCCGTGGCACTTGGACTGGTTTCTTTTCTCAGTGTTTGGTATCTGCGTGGCACCACAGAAGCGCCGATTTACTTGCTGACCCTCGCGGCTTCTTCTGGGCTGGAGCAGTATTACTTTGGCGTGATCCCGCTCTTTGTGCTTATGGGACTGGTGGTTAGCCAGTGTGAGCTTGGACGAGATATTTACGAGGTCTCAAACTTTCTTCTGCGCAAAGTCAGAGGTGGTCTGGGCGTAGCGACTGTTGCTGCAAATACCGCTTTTGCGGCCATTACTGGAGTGAGTATTGCGTCTGCCTCGGTATTCGCCAGGGTGTCCGTTCCAGAGATGCGACGCTTTGGTTATACCAAGCGTTTTGCCGTGGGTGTTGTTGCTGGCAGTTCCGTGCTTGGAATGCTGATTCCGCCGAGCGTAATGCTAATTATCTATGCCATTGTGGTAGAAGAGTCGGTTGCGGCGATGTTTAAGGCCGGAATATTCCCTGGGCTATTACTGGCATGTGCCTACATTGCAGTGATTGTGTGCATGGCAATATTTTTTCCTAAATTTATCGGAGGTCAGGATAAAGAATCGCGCGCCTATGCTGAGAGCTACGCGGATTTGTCTTTCAAGGAAGTGATCAGCAAATTGGCGCCTTTTTTAGTGCTTATCCTTCTCGTATTAGGTGGTATCTATGGCGGTCTTTTCACGCCTACAGAGGCTGGTGCGGTTGGCGCGCTCGGGGCCTTTGTAATAGCAATCATCAAGAAAAAGCTTAATAAGAAGGTGGTCTGGAAGGTGTTGAGCGAGACCGGCCATATTGTTGCTTCTTTATTGCTCTTAATTGTTGCGGCCACCATGTATAGCCGCATGCTGGCAATTTCTGGTTTGCCGACGGAGTTTGGCGCCTGGATTGCGGCGGCGGAACTGAGCCTCACAACCATTCTTGTGGTTTATGTTATTACCCTGATTATCATGGGAACCATTCTGGATACGACGTCCATCATTCTCATTATGGTACCCCTGTTCCTGCCGGTGATGATGCCTTACGACATCAATATCATCTGGTTTGGGATCATTACTATTGTGGGTGCTGAGATCGGGCTGTTAACACCGCCACTGGGGATATCTTGCTACGTCATCAAGGCCACTTTGCGAGACAAAGACATTTCTCTTTTTGACGTCTTTGCTGGAGCTTTCCCCTTCGCAGTGACTATGCTTCTCGTGCTAATTCTACTGATTGTCTTCCCGCAAATTAGTTTAGTTCTTCTTTAAGTCAGTCTTTTCTAACAAGTATTCTGCTCCCACAGGGGGAGTGGAATAGCTTGGTTTTTATTCATCGAAATACTTCCCTTCGCCTTTCTTTGTGCGGCTTAGACTGCTTTGTCGATTAAGTCAGGCGCGAACTTCTATATTCGAAAATAATGCAGAGAGCTAGGAAATTTATATTTCCTGTCTTCCATCTGATTTTAGAAGCTGCCACAATCAGGGGGATTCTTCAGCGTCATACAGGGCCTTGGCCTACTAAAAATAGAAAGCGAAGAATATCCATATACTCACAAAACCAAATATTTATCGGATATAAGGGGATTTAAAGAGATGAGCGATCAAGATCAATCTAATGAGCAGCCGGAACAAACCGCTGCAGCAGAGGCGGCGAATCCGCAAGAACATTCCGGGTTAGCCGGAGAGAAGAAAACTGCGCTGGCCATGTTCGGCCTGTTGCTGCTTATTTATGTTCTGATGGTGGCGGACCGCTTCCTTATCAGCATGCTGGCAGTAGATATACGCGGATCTCTGGGTTTAACGGTTAGAGACTCCATCACCCTAGCGACCATGTTTACCCTTGGTTTGGGGATATCCGGAATACCGGCGGGGCAACTGATCCAGAAGTATTCAAGAAGGTCCGTTGTTCTGGCGGGGCTAATTCTGTTGTCTAGTTCGACCTTGCTCTTCACTCAGGCCGTGGGCTTTAAGAGCATGTTTGCCTTTATTGTTGTCCAGGGTGTCGGCATGGGCTTCCTGGCAACTTCGTTGTTTTCTCTCTCCACTAGCTACTTTCACAAGAGCCGCGCTGCTGCTCTGGGTATCGTGAATCTTAGTTTTGGGCTGGGCTCAATTTTTGGCCACTGGATTCCAGGCGTGCTGCGAGACCACTATTATGAGACTTACCAAGATTTGGCTTGGCACATGCCGATGTATATTTTTGGCGCTATTGGTGTAGGGCTAGTTGTCGCGGTGTTTATCTTTATTAAGCCTTGGTTTAGTGAAGTTCAGGCCCCGAAAAAGGTCATTCAAGACAGTGGTGGTGCGGACAGCTGGAATAACTTCAACACTAAGCTGCTTATTTTGATGAGTGCCCTTTATGGCATGGTGATTTACGGATATTTGGGCAGTTATCCCTCCTTCTTGCGGACTGTTGCCGGCTTAAGCGCATCTCAGGTGGGTGCTGCTGTACTCTGGTTTGGGATCGGTGGCCTAACTTCCTACTACGGCGGTAAGCTGGGTGACAAGTTCACGACCAAGTCTGTTCTCTTTGTCTCCTCGCTCATCCTCGCGGTTGTCACTCTGTTCCTCTACAACGAGAATCACAGTGAATTTATCTACAAACTACTGGCAACTGGTGTTGGTATTTTTGGAGCGGCTATTGTTTATACCAATCTTGCCGGTGGTCACGTTAAATCACTTAAGCGCAGCATGACTGGTAAAGGTTCCGGTCTGTTTGTGACTAGTGTGTATGGCGGAGCGGCTATAGCTGGCTTGTGCATGGGTACACTTATCGAAAACTATGGCTGGGCAGCTGCTGGTCAGGTCCAAATTTCAGGACTCTGCGTCGTTATTGCTGTACTCGCGCTCTTCATTAGAGAAAGCGAATTTTCTAAGTAATTTCTATTAGAAGCTAGCTTAGCTACAACAATTAGGTCGCCTGTTTTTGGGCGACCTTTTTGTCTAAGGCTCTTGGAAATAAGTCATTTAGATGTAATCAACACATTCAAATGTATCGGTTACAGTGGGATTTCGATTAGGTTGTAGAAATCGAACATTTATGAAAAAATGAATTTTTGTCGAAATTAATTTTCAGCTGCAAAATTCTAGACTTTGAATAATTTAGTGGGAGAGGAATAGATTAATGATTAGAACAGCAATTGTAGGCCTCGGATGGTGGGGCAAAACTCAGGTTGAAGCAGTTGTCGGTAGTGACAAGATTAAGTTTGTTGCAGCGACTACACGAAGCCTTTCAGATGAAGCCAAAGAATTTTGCGCCGAGTACGATATGGAGCTTAAGGAAAGCTATGAAGCAATCCTTGCTGACCCAAATATCGACGCAGTTGTTCTGGTAACTCCAAACTCTCAACATGTTGGTCAGACCCTGGCGGCAGTTAACGCAGGCAAACATGTATTTTGTGAAAAGCCTTTCTCTTTGGATGGTGCTGGTGCGCAGGAAGCTGTTGACGCAGCTGCAGCAGCCGGCCTGACAGTAGGTGTAGGTTACAGCCGAAGATTCCACCCAGAGATGACTGCTCTTAAAGAGAGAGTTAACAATGGTGATTTGGGAACCATCTTGCACATTGAAGCAACAATGACTTTCCCTAACGCCCTTTACTTAAAACCAGGTGCTTGGCGTGCCGATACTTCCGAAACTCCATGCGGTGGCTTGACCCCAATGGGTGTTCACGCGATTGACGGCATGATCGACATGGTTGGTGAAATTGATGAAGTTTATGCTCAGAGCTTCCGTCGCGCTATTGAAGTAGAAGCCGATGATACGACTTCCATTCTTTTCCGTATGAAAGACGGCTGTTCAGGCTATCTTGGAACCATGACGGCAACTGGTGGTGGTTTTAACTTCCAGGTCTACGGCTCAAAAGGTTTTGTGAAGTTGGAAGGTATGACCCATATCGCTGGTGCTCCTTCAGAAGAGCGTCGCATGCAGTTGTTTAGCACCTGTACCTTTAAGCCTGTGAAAGGACCCGCTGAAGTTTGGGAAGCGGCGAAATTTGACGTAGTAAAAGCTGCGCTTGAAGATTTTGCTGAATCAGCAGCTGGCGGCAAGCCATACCTGATTCCGCCTGAAGAAATTGTGCACGGCTCTGCGGTAACTGAAGCAATTGTTAAGTCAGCTGCTGCGCACCAAGTAGTTAAAGTTTAACCAACCACTTCCGAACACTGGGGATAGGAGATTTAGGAAATGACAGAATTTAGACGCGGCACGCAGGGCATGATGCAGGTCGACTACGAGCAACGTATCGATATGGATCGCATGCGTGAATATCGAGTTGGTCGAGTTAAGAAGTACATGGAAGAGTTCGATGTTGATTGCATGCTCTTGTTTGATGTGAACAACAAGCGCTACGCAACTTCAACAGCGGTTTGCTCACCTGAAATTTGTAGCATGGGTCGCTACTCAATTATTCCTCGCAACGGACCACCCCATATTTTCGGTTTTGGCTCCGAAGTTGCGGCTGAGAAATTGAATAGCCCATGGGTAGCGGACTATACCTTCCCTGCTCACGGCACCATGTACGGCGCACTTCCTAAAGAGTGGGAACCTACCAAGGGCTTTATGAAAGACCTAGATATGGTTCTGGATAACTTCGGTCTGGATAAGAGCAAGATCAAAATTGGTGTTGACGTGATTGAAGCGCAAACCATGTTGGCGCTTCAGTCTAATGGATACACCTTGGTTGACGGCATGGAAGTCATGCAATACGCCCGTGCTGTTAAAAACCAGGACGAGATTGCTCTCTTGAAACATGCCTGTGCCATCGTTGATGCAGCTTTCCATAGAATTGCTATGGAGATTCGTCCCGGCGCGAAAGAGAATGACCTTCAGGCTGTGGCTTCTCACGAGATGCATCGCCTTGGAGCCCAGTGGGTTCACAATGTGCAGGTAACTTCGGGTAACCGCACTAATCCACATCCTCATTTGAGTTCTGATCGTCTACTTCAGCCCGGTGATGTGATCTTTATGGACGTGGTATGTCTGTATAACGGTTACCACACCTGCGTATACCGCTGCTTTACAGTTGGTGAGCCGAATCAAAATCAAATTGATTGTATGAATCGTTGTTATGAGATTCAGATGGGCGGAATTGAAGCCGTTAAGCCAGGCGTAACCACTGCAGATGTTGTGACCGTTTGGCCTGATTACCGTGAAATGGGTGCACTTAATGAGCACGAAATTTTCGGTCTTCAGTACGGTCATGGTGTAGGTGTTGGTCTTTGGGAATTCCCAATCCTTTCACGTGCGTTCAGTATCGAGAACCCGGTTGAGTTGGTTCCAGGTATGTGTCTAGCACTTGAAACTTACGCTGGCTCAGAAGATAAGACGGATGGCATTCGCTTGGAAGACATGTTGATCGTGACAGATACGGGTATCGAGGTAATTACCAAGTTCCCGAATGACAAGATCATGGCTTGTGGAATGCCTTACGCGAAATAGTAAGAGCTGAATTAAAACCCTCGCTGTGCGAGGGTTTTTTTTCCTTTAAAAATAGTGGGGAGAATAGTCCGGATTGTGTCACCAGGTATGCTGGGTGGCGCCCTGAAAAATATCGAAATTATTGCTATTTCTTTAAAAATAGCGATAATGTCGGACGCTATTAAATAAGGCGTCCCCATTCGGGGCGACGTCAAACCTTTACGGATATTTAGTGACTATGGCAACAGCAAAGGCAAAGTCCAGTTCCGCTGGCAAAATTAAAATAGATAAGTCTCAGAAACTAGAGCTCTATCGCATCATGTCTGAGTGTCGAGCGCTTCAACAGCGCGCCTACGACCTCTTTATGCAAAATCTGGTGAAGGGTACAACTCACCTCGGGCAGGGCCAGGAAGCAATCGCCGCTGCATTTGGTTTTGCAATGCGTGAAGATGACTACACTTTTAACACCTATCGTGGACACAATCATAACTACGTTCGCGGTGTTTCTATGACCTCAATATTAGGCGAGCTCATGGGTCGCGATATTGGTCAGCTCCGCGGTAAGGGTGGCTCAATGCACATTACTGACAGTAGTAAAGGCGCTATGGGCTCATACGCCATTATTGGTGCCCACATGCCGATCGCAGCTGGAGCAGCCTGGTCTGCCCAGTACCGAGGTACTGAGCAAGTAGCTTGCTGTTTTTTCGGTGATGGTACGACAAATATTGGTACTTTCCATGAAGCGCTTAACTTCGCCAAGATTTGGGAGCTTCCTGTCGTTTACATCTGTGAAAACAATCAATACATGGAATACACACCGATCGGTGATGTAACCGCTGTTGAGCACCCAGCGGCTGATCGCGCCTCCGCTTATGGCCTTGAGCCAATTCTGGTAGACGGAAACGATGTAGAAGTGATGTATGAAACCGCCATGGCAGCTTTGGAAAAAGCTCGAAAAGGCGGTGGTCCAACTCTAATTGAGGCTCTGACCTATCGTCACCATGGACATTCTCGAGCCGATCCCGGTAAGTACCGCCCTGACGACGAAGTGAAAGAGTGGAAAGAAAATCGTGATCCACTCTACGGCTATCGAGCCAAGCTTCTCGGTGAAGGAATTGACGAAGCTGAGTTGGCGAAAATTGACGCCAATACAGAAAAGATGATCGACGAGGCAACAGAGGCCGCCAAAAATAGCCCACCGCCACCTGCGGAAATTGCTTACACAGATGTATTTGCCGATGGAGGTGCAGAATGGCGAAATTAAGTTATAGAGAAGCCGTTGCTGCTGCAATGGCTCAGGAAATGCGACTTGATGATCGTGTTATATTTTTGGGTGAGGACGTTGGTGCCGCTGGTGGTGTGTTTAAAGCAACACTAGGTCTTTTCGACGAGTTTGGTCCGACACGCGTTCGCGATACACCTATTTCTGAGCAAGCCATATTGGGTGCCACCATGGGAGCGGCCATGACAGGCCTGCGACCCATTGCCGAAATTATGTTTTCTGACTTTTTCGGAGTTTGTTGGGACACTGTTGTGAATGAGATTGCCAAGGCGCGATACATGACCAACGGTGACCACGAGACACCTCTGGTTATTCGTTCGGCAAATGGCGGTGGAGCTCGTTTCGGTGCGCAGCATTCTCAGAGTATCGAAAACTGGGCAATGGCAGTTCCCGGTATCAAAGTAGTGGCGCCTTCTAACGCATATGACGTTAAAGGCTTGCTGGCTGCTTCGATTCGCGATCCTGACCCCGTTTTGTTCTTTGAGCAAAAAGCGATGTACGGCAACAAGTGCGAAGTGCCCGAAGGTGAGTTAGTTATCCCACTGG
Source organism: Porticoccaceae bacterium (assembly GCA_018662305.1). Classification (GTDB taxonomy): domain Bacteria; phylum Pseudomonadota; class Gammaproteobacteria; order Pseudomonadales; family GM7GCV1; genus JABJGI01. Next base: position 10,510 of record JABJGI010000035.1, read on the forward strand.
GAGAAGCTGCAACACCACGAGAGGGAACAGACGTGACCATCGTTGCACTAGCCAACATGGTGCCTAAATCACTTAAAGCCGCTGAAATTCTTGAAAAAGAGCACGGCATTTTATGTGAAGTAGTAGATCCACGAACTCTGGTTCCTTTGGACACAAAGACTATTCTCGCGTCAGTTGAGAAAACTGGTCGTCTGGTTACTGTTGAAGAGAATCCTCGGCTTTGTGGTTGGGGTGCTGAAATTGCTTCGATTGTTGGCGAAGAGTTGTTCTGGAATCTCGACGCGCCTATTACTCGAATCACCACTCCTCATATCCCTCTGCCTTCGGTAGATGTGCTTGAAGATTTGGTTATTCCGAGTGTCGAACGAATTGTCGACACAATCAGTAAGATGGACTAATTACCTATAGATCTATTTCTATAGGCTAAATAAGAAGAGGTTTAATGTGGACGTAATCATGCCCCAAATGGGCGAATCCGTTAACGAAGGAACGGTAGCTGCCTGGTATAAAAAGGTGGGCGATCAGGTGAAGAAGGATGAAACCCTGGTCGATATCGAAACTGATAAGGCCGCTATTGAAGTGCCGGCCCCAGCAGATGGTGTTCTCAGCGCTATTAATCTTCAGGAAGGTGAAGAAGGTGAAGTAGGGGTAGTTATTTGCGTCATCACCGTTGAGGGTGAAGAAGCTGCTGCCGCACCTGCCGAAGAACCCAAAGCTGCGCCGGCTGAGGCCGCTCCTGATGAGGAAGCTCCGGCATCTGCCGCTGCTGCTCCTGCGCCTGCTGCAAGTGAGGCTGACACATCAGGAAATCCGCTAGCGGCTCAACCTGGATCCAAACTTTCGCCAGCAGTTCGTCGGCTCGTTGCTGAAAATGGTCTGAATATCTCATCAATTTCTGGCACGGGTAAAGGCGGAAGAATTACGCGTAATGACGTGGTTGCCTTTATTGATGGCGGTGGTGCGAGCGCACCAGCCCCCGCGGCGGCGCCAGCTGCA
>JABJGI010000034.1 GCA_018662305.1 Porticoccaceae bacterium
CGCTGTGCTAAATGCCGGAAACCCCTGCCCAACAGCAGATACTGCCTTTAATCGGTGGTTGGCATCAATTTGATCAACAAAGATCATTTCGGCTCCAGAAAGAATAGAAAGGTCTACCGTTTCTCCGGTGTTTTGGGCCAACACCTCCAGATGGGGGCGCACGAACTTGGCAAAATCAAAATTGGTATTGGCAGCTAAACGCAAGATCGCCGGCCCCAAGGTAACAGTGGTACCGGCACTGATAACCAGATGCTCTTCAGCCAGAGCAGCCACAATACGCTGCACGGTTGAACGAGCTAGGGAGGTTTTCTGAGCGATCTGACCGATATTCAATCCTGCCTTCTCACCCTCCAAGAGTCTCAATATGGTCGCGGCGCGAGCAATAACCTGAATACTCGATCGATCTCTGTTATCTTTTTGTTGGCTGGACATATTTGTATATTTGATTGGTTTTCGATTGTTGCCAATATCGGTATCTAACCGTATAGTGGTCAACTTAACCGCAATCCGGTTAAAAGTAAAATTTGATGTGACAGATTCCAGAGTTTTTGTCTCTGTCGTTAAAGTGAATATGGGTCCTGGGGAGAGACATCATATTAAGCAAGCCACCTCCGACTACTGATAACCACGCGCTGTGCGGTTTGAGCGATGGAAGTGTGTTCTTTCTTGCTGTCTTGAAATTCTAGTAAATAAAAGAGAATGATATGAATACTGGATTACTTATCGCTGTACTCGTTTACGAGGTAGCACTCATCTTAGGGGTAGGCATTTGGTTAGCTCGTCGCGAATCCAAGCATGCCAAACACGAGGGAGATTTTGCTCTCGCTGGTCGTAACTTACCGGTTCCCGTCGTAGCTATTACCCTTGCGCTCACCGTTCTTGGAACCGCCCATATTCTGGGTGTATTTGAAATGGTTTGGGGCGTTGGCGCGGCAGCTGTCTGGTTCAGTATTGCGCACGTAATCCTGCTGGTTATTGTCTGTCTTTCCACCGGCTTGTGGGTCCGTCGTCTTGGATTAACCACCGTACCAGAGATTCTGGACATGCTTTATGGACGGGCAACACGACTTTTCGTCTCATGCACCATGGCCGGCATTATCTTCGGCATCCTGACCATCGAAACCCAGGGTATCGGTATTCTTATTGCCACCATGACGGGCTGGGAAATTAAAGACGGAGCCATTGTCGGCGCCATTATCGGGATTTTCTACGTGATTCTGGCTGGCATGAAGGAAGTTGGCTGGCTAAATCTGATCAACGCAACCGTTATGTATGTTGGCCTTATTCTCGCAACCATATTCCTGGCATTCGCCCTACCCGGCGGTGACTACAGTAGCGTCTATAACCACTACGCCAGCAATCCAGAAACCGAACATATGTTGAGCATCTGGGGCAATTCGCAGATATTCCTCACATTTTCTCTAGGCATGGTCATTGCGGTTGTCTTTAGCCAAAGCATCAACCAAATGTTGATGCAGCCTTGTATGTCAGCTGCAAGTGAAAAAACCATTCGTAAAGCACTTTGGTGGGCTGCTCCCATCAACGGTATGTTCGGCGTATTTGCCGTAGTGATTGGCCTCACAGCCGCATCACTACCCGAGTTTGCAGCACTTGGGCCAAAACAAGCCGCTACCACCATGTTGGTTGAGATGCTTCCTCCTTGGCTTTCTGCCATTTTGCTCGCATCCTTTTTGGCAGCCATTCTTTCAACTTTTGCGATGACTAGCCTGGCTCCCGCCACCATTGTCACAGTAGATATCTATAAGAATCTCTATCGTCCCAATGCAACTGAGAAAGAGCTCACACTGGTGATGCGTATTCTTATTATTGTGATGGCGTGCATCGCCATGGCCGTCGCTGCCGCTCTGCCACCTATTCTCGCCGCAATGAACTGGCTGTTCTCATGGCTGGTGCCTGTTTTCTGGATAGTTCTATTTGGGCTGTTTTGGAAGCGAAGTTCTGCAGTAGCGCTGTCCACACTGGCAGCAGCCTGGATTGCTAACTCGGCCTGGTCTTTCACTAGCCTCCATCAGGTACTTCCTTTTGGGCCAGCAGATAATGCTTACATCACTCTAATCGTCACGCTCGTGTTCAGCGTAGGTGGCAATTTAATTGCCAAAGGCAAGCCCGGTTTCTTTAAGTCAGAGGAATACCGGTCTCGCGTAGCAACTCAAGCTGCTTCTGAAGCAGCGGCCCAATAGGAGGATTAGGACAATGTTTTGGAGCATATTTTTTAGTTCGCTGGTTTTAATCCTCGCCATTATGGTGGTGGGTCAACTAATCGCCTCCTTTGTTGAAAAGAAAAGCGAAGGCAAGGCAGAGCACAACTCAGAAGGTGAGGAGTAAATAATGGAAGGATTAGATACCACACTCGTATGGATGTTGGGCGTCGTTTCCGCCATGGTTGTTTTTGGCATTGCCGCCGTAATCGGCTATTACAAAAACCCTCCACAGGACGAAAGTGACAACCAGGATTAAAAACCTGATTAACGTTCAATCTAAGGGGGCTTATGCCTCCTTTTTTGGTAGAAGCATTCGCTATATAGGTAAGAGGTTCATCGATGATATTTGAAACCATGCTCGCAGGCGTACCCTGGGCACTTCGCGCGACAGCCATGATCTATCCAGAGTTTAAAGCTCAAATGAAGGAAAAAGATCTTGTCGCTCAAATGAAAATCCAGGACAACTCCAAAGGACGCTGGTTTGAGTTAAAAAATGGCAAAGTGACATCCAAATCGGGTATCCACCCAAACCCGGATGTCACCATCTGGTTCAAAAATGAGCGAGTCGCATTTAAAGCCCTTAAACCACCTAAAGATTACGGCGCGCTGGTACATGCCGGCAAGAATTTCCAAATGGGCGTTGAAGGTGACGATCCTCTGGTTTGCTGGTGGATGGAGCTTCTTGGCTCAATGCTTACGGTGGGCTACAAATTTGGCGAAAAGCGTCAGGATGGCACGCACCGCTACGTCAACAATACTAATGGCGGCCCTGTTTACGTAGATGTAAAAGATGGCAAGATCGTCCGCATAACTCCCATCGACTACTCCGCTGACGATGCTGCTTCATGGTCAATCGACGCGCGGGATAAAAAATTCACGCCACCACGCAAAGCCACGGTAACTTCCTACTCTCTGGCGTGGAAATCGATGATCTATTCAGAGGATAGAAACCTCTATCCGATGAAACGGGTCGACTTTGATCCTCATGGCGAACGCAATACGCAAAATCGTGGCATCTCCGGTTACGAGCGCATTAGCTGGGATGAAGCACTCACCATTGTTACCGACGAGTTCAAACGCGTAAAAACTGAATGCGGCCCCGGCGCCATTGCCGTAAGCCACGGCTCCCACCACAACTGGGGTAATGTCGGTTATTACCTCTCGGCCTTGATCCGCTTTTTTAATGGTGTTGGCTGGACCCGAGTAATTCACAATCCGGATAGCTGGGAAGGCTGGTATTGGGGCAGTGTGCACCACTACGGTCACTCTATGCGCCTGGGTAACCCGGAGTTTTTTGGTCAGGTTGAAGACTGCCTAAAAAATGCCGAAATGATTGTTTTCTGGTCCAGTGACCCAGAAGCGACAAATGGTCTTTATGCGGGGTACGAAGGCACTATAAGACGCCTCTGGGCCAAAGAGCTGGGCATTAAATTTGTCCATATCGATCCTCACTGGAACCATTCGGCGGCCTTTTATGGCGGCAAATGGATAGCACCTAAGGTAGGTACCGATCCCGCCCTGGCGCAGGCGCTTTGCCATGTCTGGATTGAAGAGGATCTCTACGACAAAGACTTTGTTGAAAACCGCACCACCGGCTTTGAAGAATGGAAAGCCCATATCATGGGCGAAGACGACGGCGTAGCAAAAACTCCCGAGTGGGCCGAACAAGCCACAGGTGTACCTGCAAGGGAAATTCGAGCACTGGCCCGCGAATGGGGCAACAAAAAGGTTTATCTCGGCGCTGGCGGACTGGGCGGTGGTTTTGGCGGTGCTTGCCGCTCCGCAACTGGCTCCCAATGGGCGCGCATGATGGTTATCTTGATGGCTATGCAAGGCCTCGGAAAACCCGGCGTGAACTTCGGCAACCTGCAGCAGGGCGCGCCGCTGGACTACACCTTCTGGTTCCCCGGCTACGCTGAAGGTGGTATTTCAGGCGATCTGGCCTTTACCGGTTCTGCACTGAATACCTATTCACGTATGCCTCACGTGTTAAGTATGAATACCAGCAAACAGGCGATCCCGCGTATTCATCTACCAGAAGCAATTCTCAATGGTGAGACCGAAGGCTACTTCACCGATCCTACATCTATCCAAGGTCAGTTCCTGAACTTTAAGTACCCTGCTCCTGGTCACTCGAAAATTCAGATTCTCTACAAATACGGTGGCGCCTCTCTGGGC
>JABJGI010000033.1 GCA_018662305.1 Porticoccaceae bacterium
GTTGCAGGTAGCAAAACCATAATGGCAAGCGGCACATTACCGCTCAATCCTGCAGTTTCTGGAATAACCATTGGAAGCATTTGGTAAATCAGAATTGATGTCACCGCGATACCGCATTGCACCAGAATAAACCACTGGGTCGCTTGCTCCCGGGAATTGGCAAAGCGCGAAGCGATAGCGCTACCAATGGCAATACCACTTAAAAAGCCCGCCAACATCGTGGCGAAGGCGGTAATGCTGCCCCCTAGAATATGACCGAGTAATCGGGTCCACAGAACTTCGTAGACAAAGGAATTAGCCCCGGAGAACAACATGAGGGGGAGTATCCATAGTCTGGATTTTGGCGCTGCTTCTTCGTCACACTCTTCTTCCTGCTGCTGCATCGCTGCTTGTTCAGCTTTATCCAGCTCGGCGTGATCACCAATCTGCCTTGCAATGGCAGCGGCCAGAAAAAACACTAACAGATTGATGGCAACTCCGACCCAAACCGTGCCGTTGAGCCCCAATAAAGGAAGTAGTACAAAGCCGGCTACCAAGGTTCCACCAATCGCCCCGAGAGTATTGGTGGCGTACAGCAACCCTACTCGGGTTCCTATCTGCTCCTTCGACTGCACCACATACTTCGTTAGCAGGGGAAGCGTCGCTCCCATAAAAGCTGTGGGAATAACCAATACGATAAAGGCGACTAACAAATAGAAAAATGATTGGCCTAAGCCGCTCGCATCCACGGGCTCTGGCTGCTCTCCCAAAACCCCAACGTAAGCAATGCTAGCCAGCTGCAACAGCAGAGGAACTGCCAGCGCAAAGATTGCGATTCCAGCCTCGAGAACGCCATAGAATAAAACTGGTCGGGTCACGCGATTTACATACCGCGCCGCCACAATCGCGCCCAAAGATAAGCCGCCCATGTAGGCAGATAGAACTGCTGCCACGGCCAGCTCTGATGTTCCAAACACTAATGAAAATTGGCGCATCCAGGCCGTCTGATAGAGCAGAGCTGCAAAACCAGACAATACAAAGCAGGTGACCACACCAAGCAAGATAAGATTGTTCGATTGTCCGGGAGATAACTTTTGCATAAGCCTTATACGGTAGGGGTCAGAACGGGCGCCATTTTAACCCCAATATACAGATCGAGAGGAGCTAGAGGCTGAAATTAAGGTTTCAGCCTCTGATATGAATGTTCGGCTCTATTAACAACAGACCGAGATTCTCGACATAGAAATTCTACTGTTGCGCTTGAAAGGCTCTAGCTTCCGCCAAATCATAAGTAATATAAAACTCAGTCTGGTACGCACCCCAGGCGCCCTGTTCTATCACACGGTTTACAGCACGAAGCATATTAGGAGGGAATTTCAAAACAATCACCTGGCCTATCCCCATCATGACGTAGTGATCAACAACTTCGACTCCTTCGGGCGGAAAACTATCTCGAAATCCGGTTTCATTTAGAAGTTCGCCCCTTTGCACATTATTCATTGACTGATCGTGCTTCAAAAAAACCGTAAGGAGAAGATTTTCATTGTCTGGCAACAACGGCTGAGCTTCCTGCGAAATTGCTTTCACACCAAAGAGACAAAAAAATAGCGGAATAAAAATCAACTTGGGAAAGAAGTTCATCGAAGGTCCTCATGAGTAGTTAAGGCTCAGCTTATATATTGACGACATAAAGGGCCGCGAGCTTGCACCGATTTAATTAGGGCTCGTAAAAATCCAACCGGCTTCATCTCTAGCTTTTTCAGAGCTAATTGCTATCTTAGGAGACACAAAAAAGCCGCAGGGTCAGAAGCATAGCTCCTTTCCGTTGCGGCTTCATTTCTGCTGTCTGTTAGGGGCCTGAATAAATTGGCTCAAATCTTCTTTCAGAAATTTTCCAACCCTCGTCAGTCAATTCGTACTTGTCGAAGTACCTCCCCTGAACCACAAAGTTTGTAACTGGTATTAGATCCCCTTCTTGGTGGGAGCTATCAGGAGTTTCACCATATACCGTTGCATAGTTAATACCGGTGGCGCTGCGCTCATCAAGCAAAGTAATTAGACTGGTGGACATAATATGCATGCCCACGCTATCTGTGTTCCAATTCTCAGAGAGTGATCTAATTGCCTCACGGCCAGTATAGCTTTCACCAAAGAGCAAAAGCGTACCGTTTTCAGCAAAAACACCCGCATAACCATCCGCATCAAGGTTATCTCTCGAAAAGGCATACTTATCTACTAATTGTCTAATCTCCGCCTTGGCTCGCCATTCATCTTCAGCACTCATCTCCTGAGCCTCTGCATTCAAAAGCATAAAGCTCAATGCAATCACACCAGTGTTTAGAATAGTTTTCACTAAATATACCTCCGGCCAAAAAATCGATTTTAACAAGACAAATACAAAAGAGGCGCGGTGTTCCGCGCCTCTCTAGTAAATCTGAATTTATTCGACAGAGCGATCATCACATGCGTAGGGTTCCCATGGATAATCAGCCAAGTGCACCACGTCCTGGCCTGTCTGCTGGCCAGCCCAGAAGAGTGGATCTTCCCCCATATATTCACGCGTAAGAGAGCCTTCCTCGTGATTTAGTGTAAATCGCTCTACAGCATGGAATTGTTCACTTCGCGTTGAGCGATTTCCGGCAAAACGAGTAAAGCCAATAGTATCTACAACCAAGACCCCATCTTCCCATTTCCCGATGGAGTGCCCGGCCCAACTCGGTTCGATATCAGAAGGGTGCTCATCCATATCCAGATGAATCACTCGAGTAGTATCCATAAAACCGTACATCAGGGTAATTTGATCTTCTTCTTGAACTATACGGTTTGAAGGTTGATCAAAGGTCCAGTCAGAGAAAAAATCTCTAGGCCGACAATCTAGGCGCCCTGCGACGTTATCTTCCGCATCAATCATCTCAGCGCGATAAGTTGCACCGGCTTCCGTAAGCTGAACGCCACCGCGCCCCCCACGAGGAGGACCACCCATACCACCTACCGCGTTTGGTCCGCTAATGGCACCAACCAAACGTTGTTCAGCCGCCCAATCGCCAGCAATGTTTGGGTCACCCCAAGCTGTAGTAGCAGATCGACCAGCCAAGAGCTCTTCCTGCTGAACCTCAGTCAATTGATCGTAGCGAGCAATAGGCTCACCACCATTGAATGAAATAGTCTCTACGTAGCAGCCCTGCGCATCGCGCCGAGCCATTACACCTTCAATATGAACTGGCGTGCCATTGGCAAACATTTCGGGTGTCCAGCCTGAACGGCGCAATACTGAAGAGGCGCGAAGCTCACAGTTCCACTGCGTTACAGCTCCATCCTCCGCAGTAACGTCGATATATACATAGGCGTGCGGATTCACAAAGGCGAGATCAGAAATCACACCGGTGACAGTGACCAACTTGGTGGAATCAAACTGTCCATTTGTGCCGTGGTGGGCCATTGCAGGTGTCGCTAAAATTAGACACAGGCTTAGCAGTGCAGATAAATATTTCATTACATGTTTCCCAACAAATTTCATTTAAGGCTTCCGACATTGAGCGGAAATTCAGTAGCTCTCTATGGATTTTACCTTTCTTGGCAAAGCTCCCACTTTCTTGCACCAGGGTTAAGAATCAGCTTTTACTGATTTTTGCCCGTCAAATAATTAAGATACAAGGATTAACCCGCAGAATAACGGAATCTCTAGAGCGCCAGCATTTTACTTGAAGACCTGGCCTAGAGGTCATTTGAAATAGTTAAATTTGGGAACATTATGAAAGGTTTAAAAATCGCGGTTTTTCTGGCAGCCCTGGCATCTGCAAATGCATCAGTAGCGCATCATTCCTTCGCGGCTACATTTAAGGCCGATGAAACAAATACAGTTGAAGGGGTTATCACTGATTTCCGATTTAGGAACCCTCACGTCATTATTAATCTCAATGTTACAAATGACGACGGCAGCATTACTAACTGGATGGTCGAAGGTTCGGCCGCAACGGGCTGGAGGAGATCCGGCTGGGAAAACGATAGCCTACTGATCGGAGAAACTCTTCGCGTAACTGGCAGCGCCACTATTGACGGCTCACCAATGGTTTCCATTGAGGAATTTGCATTAATTAATCCCAGTTCTGGAGAGGTGGTTGCTGAACTCTCAACGAATGAGGATCCCGCTGTATCGAGGGGCCGAATTGCAGAATCTAGCGCTACCGCCGCTGAGCTTACTTTTTTGCCCGCGAGCCTTCCAACTGGCGAACCCAACTTTAGCGGTACAACGACTCAAATGAGAGGCTTTACCACCGGTGGCCCTGATGCGAATGATCCAACCATGCCATACAACGCAGCGGGCGAGGCGATGAACTCGTCCTGGACAATCGCCGAAGATCCGCAGGTTTTCTGTGATCCTCCAGGAGCAGTCCGGCAAGCTGGCTACACGCCCTACGGAATGAAAATCAATCAATACCCTGACCACATTACGATCGAATATGAGGAGTACGGCACAAAACGCTCAATCTTTTTTGATGACGAACTTCCCAAACCTGGAGTTCGCAGCCACATGGGTGACTCGGTGGCTCGCTACGAAGGTGACAGGCTGATTATTGAGACAGTGAACTTGCTTCCCAATTTTAGTGGTCATCGTGGCAAGCCTCTCAGTGACCAGGCACGGATGACAGAGGTATTCAGTCGCTACGACCATCCAGACTACGGCACTGTTGTGCAGACCGATACAACCGTGACTGACCCTCTGTATCTAACCGATTCATGGACTATTTCCAGAAGTAAGGCTTTTTCTGCCGGTTATGAATTTATTGAAAACGAGTGCGAATCGCCCTTGCGCGAGCGGCCGGAAAGAACATTCCAATACAACGCCTTTGATTTACAGTTTCTCGATTAAATCAATCTGGGATCGCGGACTTCCTGCTAGATGGTTATCCGCGCTCGCCTGCACAGCTCTACTTTTTCAACCTAGTGCACAGGCACATCACTATTTCGCTGCACTGTTTGATATTGATAAGAATATGGCCGTTCAAGGGGTCGTGACCGATTTTTCCTTTGAAAATCCTCACGTTTTGATTTGGCTCGAGGTAGAAAACTCCGATGGCACCACAACGAGCTGGATAAGTCAGGGAGAGGCAGCGACCCGCTTTCGCCTAGCCGGCTGGAACGAAGACACTATTAATCTGGGTGACTATATCCGGGTAATCGGCAAAGGAACTCACGACAATTCACCGGGGATCTGGATCGAACAAATTGAGCTGCTAGACCCCATCACGGGTGCACTAATTAAAGAACTCAATCCTCACGACTATTCAGAACCAGAAGAAGATTAGCCCCAATCAATTGATGAGCAGCACTGCGCTAATTCACACCCCGTCCTGCCAGCCGAATTCCTTAAGCGAGATTCGTCCGGCCGCAAATATCACTCCTTCTGCCTCCAGCCTGTTGCGCTGCTCTTGGTAAGCGCCACTAGATTCAGGAAAAGAAATTCTTCCTTGAGAATTGATCACACGGTGCCAGGGTAGCTTGGTATCTTTAGGTAAATTTCTAAGCGTATTGCCAACCAAGCGAGCATGGTTAGGGCAGCCCGCAACGCGGGCAATTTGCCCGTAGCTAGCAACTCGACCTTCAGGAATATAGGCAATAATCTGCCAGATTTTCTCGCGAATACTGAGCTCAGAATTCATAGCTCTTCAACTCATTCCGAAAAACTATTTATTGCCCCAGATATTGGTGACGGCCCGGTCGGTGCCTAAAGTTCCAACAACAGATGTCACCAATCCAACACCAAAAAAGACAAGTGAGGGAACAGCGGCGGCAAACTCGGCCCTCGCAACGGCTAGGCCGAGCAACCCAAAAGACAGCAGAAACATTAATGGTCCCACAACCAACAAAATCACGCGCCGGGAAATACTGTAGTTGTATTCACCATCACCTTTTTCAAAAGGATTCAGAATGGGCGAAAAAACACTTCTCAAAAAAGTTTTCATCAGACTAGCTCTTTGCTTCCCCAGCCAAACGCTCCGCGTTCGCCATGGCTACTTTATGAACGGGCTCCAATCCTCTACCCAAGATTCCCATGACTGCACTCGGTGCAAACATCATCGAAGATACCAAAAAGGCCTGAGGCATCATCCATGGATTAGAGCTGGATTTTGCCGTCGCCTCCATAACTTTCTCCTGATAGCAGAGGCATTCGCTATTTATTTCAGACCAAGAAGCAACAGTTGCAAGCATCTTTTCGGACCACATCCGATTTAACTCAACAATATCCTCCATCGAAGGTTGCAGCCCGGGACTCGCAATCTGGGCAATTCGATTAGACAAAACTTGGGGCACAGCTTCGGCCAACTCGGCTGACTGTAACGAAATGCTTTTATTCTTTTTTCTATCCAATTGATTAGTCACCTAGCTCAATAACAACTTTGGTCTTCACAGAATTTGCGATAAAGCATCGATCATGTGATTGGTGGTGCATGCTCTCTATTTTATCCCTGGACGGGACTCTATCACCCGAAAAAATTACCACCGGCCTGAGCCAGACTTCAGTCATGGAGGTCTTACCCAAATTATCTTTGCCCAATTTACCCTTCGCGCTGTCGGAGTAACTTTCAACCACATATTGGTTTTGCGCCGCGAAGGACAAAAAGAACAGCATATGGCAGCTGGACAAAGAAGCAACGAAGGCTTCTTCAGGATCAACATTCGCCTCAACGGAATAGGGAGTTGGCACAATGAGAGGTGAGGCTGAAGCGGCCAGACTTATGCCTCCATCAAATTCCCAGCGATGAGCACGACTGTATTTGTTGTCGACAAATGTTTCGAATGATTGGCGCTTCCACTCAATCCTTGCCAGATGCTCGGACATAAATTCAAGTATTGGTATTTACCATCAGTGTTGCACAAATTACTGCCGTGCTGAAATTTGGTTCTCGAGCCTCTATCCCCAACACATAAAAAAACCCGCTCTAGGCAAATCACCATGAGCGGGCTTGATACCAGAAATAAACTTCTGGCGGGCAGAGCGGAAGTTCTACTCTAGTACGTAAATTTCACTTATTCGGCAGTAGGTGCTATCGATAATAATCGAGTCTTCACCGTCTAGCTGCCCTGCAGTAGCTGTTGTGTCATACGTGCCATCGAAGCCAGCTTCGGGACAGTTGTGACCGAATACGATCAGATATCTGACACCAAATCGGCCGCCCATAACGGCGGTACGGGAGTTGACTGCATCCAAAGTGAAGGTAGCCGGCGCCGGGACATTTTCAACCGGAATAACACTTGAATAGCCTAGATTCTGCCCAATTTCCTCGGGGCTCATGTTCTGTGCGGGATTACTTCCGCAAGCTGCTAAAACAGCTCCTAATGCAATAAAAATAGATAATTTGATGATTCCCTCTTTGAAGGTCATTTTGTTCTCCGTGTAGTTTTTGGACACATTTAACCATATGAAACCAGAAAAAAAACCCCCAGCGAAAACTAGGGGTTTTTTTGCATGATTAGCTATAGATCTAAAAGAGAAATTTAGAATCTATAACTTGCTCGCAGACCAATAGACCTCGGATTACGCGGCTGATATTGGAAGCTGTCTCGAGCAAGGTCATCATAGGTCCAAGTTTCACCCAAGTAGCCAGTCATCGGCGTATTAGGGTTGGTTACGAAATCGAGCTCTCCCGTCTGCGCTACATCATCGGGGAATCCAAAAACATTGCGAGGCGAATCTTCGTCAGTCAGGTTATTGGCATACAAAGTCGCTGACCAAGAATCACCTGAAAGAGACAAATTCAGGTTCACAGTGGTGGCCGCTGGATACCAGTTGAAGTTGGCTGAGTTGTCGTACTGCTTGCCTTCATGGCGAATATCCAACCTAGAGCTGAATCGCATATTGCCAATGTCCGTGGTGAAGCTTGGACTAATGGAATAGCTGATTTCAGGTTGATTGGCCAAGGTATTGCCGTCTGTGATGTAGCAGGTGCTAGTCAGCGTATCGTCAACACCAGGGCGACGAACGTTTAGACCCAAGGCAGACATATAGTCTGGGAAATCGCCTCCAGCCGTGCCGGCGGTAACACCATCCAACTCAGTAAAGTCGATGGCATTAAAGAGAGCAATATCACAGAACTCGTCATATTCGCCTTTCATAATGCTGGCCTGAGCGCGGATATCCCAGTTATCTGTGACACGCCAGTTCCCTTCAATTTCAGCTCCTTTAATTTTCACATCGCCGAAATTCAAGTTGGTCGCAATATTACTACCTTCAGCACCAGGAATATAAAGGTAGTCCGCTCCGGCTACAGTACAGGGGCCAGCTGTCGGATCGCCAGCATCACCATTAGATGCACATGGGCTATCAATATCGATTGAACCGTTTTGGATTTGATCTTTCCATTTAATTGAGTAGATCGCACCAGAGTATGTCAGTCGTCCGTCCAATAGATTTCCCTTGAAACCGAGCTCCAACTGAGTGATTTCTTCTTCCTTATAGTTTGTAAAATCATCCGCTTGAAAGCCGTGCTCGTAGGTTGAACCCGTTAAAGGAGTCGTCCATGCGAGATCGGAATAGTAGATACCATTCGAATTGTCGTAAAAATCACTATTGTCATCTGGCGGAGCAAGACCGGTATCGTTATCAATATTGTCGGTCTCTGCTATCGCGGCATCATAAGGAATCAATCCATTCGGAATGCCGTTATCCAACAGCAAGATAGTATCCGCAGAGAGAACGCCAACGTTAATGCCCGCCGGGTTTACGCCCTGAGCCCACTGTAGGTAATAGCTGGTGTTTTCGTTTACGTCGTAGGTCAAAGAAACACGAGGAACAAAGGACTTGGTTGTTACTTCTTCAGAAAGACCCGTTGTTTCATTGGTCGCTCCAACAACATCCTGCGCATATCGTCCTTCGACGGAGAAGGTCAACTGATCATTTAGATCATAGGCGGCGTTGAAATATACCGCGGTATTAGTCGCCTGCTCACCAATAATCTCATCGTCGGGGGCAAAAACCGCACCGGGAGCTTGAGCCAGTTGCATATATTGATCGATCAAGGTGTCTGCATCTGAATGCAATTGAGCCGTCGCGGCCAGGAATTCGGCACCCATTCCAGGACCACCCCAGCGTTCTTCCAGATAGTCATAATCATAAAAAGAGGTACCCACAACATACCTCAGACGATCTTCTGCAGGAGACACCCAGCGCAACTCGGCGTATTGCTCTTCAATTTCACCGAAGCTCGGGTTGGGTATACGAGGCGCGCCCATACCAGACTGAATTCTCCAACCGGTCATGCCGTCTGCATAGCCTTCCCACTCGATATCCGCTCCATCTGAAAACATATCAAAGGAATTGGGGATGCCGTCATCCACCACACCACTAAAGGCGGTGACGTTATCAGGATCGTAGTAGTAGAAGCCCGTGGCGTTCGCACGCTGGAATGTTTCTTCGCTCTGCATGTAGGAGAACTGGATAGCACTTCCGTTATCCAAAAGTTTGTCCGCCTGAAAAGTAAAGCGATCACGCTCACTTACAGTACCGCGTGCGCTTGCTGGAACAGAGTAAGCCCGCGCAATCAAAAGAATTTGTTCTTCAACCGAAAGCACAGTGCCATCGTCTAAAGTGAAATCACCAGCTGGTTCTGGAGCCCCCATAGGAGGTGCCATAACACCCATAGGCGGAGCCACGAGCGCATCGGCACCGGACTCTGCTGCTGCAACAATGGCAGCCAGATTCAGCGGGTTATTGTTCAACCATTCTTCAACATCATGCACAGCGTAAAGGTCCCGAGACTGAGACCAGTCACAATCCATCTCGCCAATCAACCAAGGCGCCATCATTCCGGCGTCAACAAATACTCCATTGCCTTCGAAACAGGCGTCACGCTCATCCTGAGTAAGGAAAAGCACAGGAGCGCGCTGATCGTGTGTTTCAACATGATTGAAGCTTAGGGATAGCTTCAAAGTATCGTCCGGCTCGAATACCAACTTACCGTTGATGTTGTCGCCAGTCCGGGCACCAAATTCAGTTCCGTCGCCTTGGCCGATATTGTGCTCAACTCCATCGATTACTGTGTAACCGTAGTCGCCATTTGCATGCCACTCATCTGGTGAACTGCTATCTTCCTTTTCGTAGTTCAGCAAGAAACCTAAGCTGTCAGTGATTGGCCCGCCAACACTAAAAGTAGCGACTCTGGTACCAAAGTCGCTCACATTAACGCCTACACTGCCTTCAAATGTATCGCCGGGGTCGCGGGTCACATAGTTAATCGCGCCAGCAAAAGTCGAACGACCAAAGGCCGCACTCTGGGGTCCACGATAGACCTCAACTTGTTGAAAGCCGTTAAAACCGATTGATCCTGCCGATCCAAGAACAGGTATGCCGTCAACGAAAGAAGTCACCTTAGTTCGGTTAGGTGCAATATCGTTTGCTTGAATTCCACGAATACTCGGAAGTGCCGCCAAGCGGTCTTCCCCTTCGTCAAAGTGAAGGCCTGGAACCATCTCGTATAAATCGTAGAGTGTTGTAATACCTGCGTCTTCGATAAGACTGTCGCTGATGACGGATGTCGATACTGGTACGTCTTGCAAGGTCTCTTCGCGATTACGTCCTGTAATAACAATCTCGTCCAGTAGGATTTCGCTATCATCCTGCGCCAGGGTTGGTGCAGTGGCAAACAGACACGCCAATGCGCTGCTAGCCAAGGCTAGAACACTGAAGTTTTTCATTAACCCATTCCCCTATTAAGTGATGTTTTTTAGTACTTTTTATGGCCTTATTTTGGCCACATCTGGGGATTGTATGCATGATATCTACACAATTTCAAATGAAAATACACATTCTACTTAACTATTGCGATTTTATGGTAAGACGGGCTTAACGACGTCGCGCCTAGTTTCTACTTATATTAGGGCAGAATTCATCACGGAATGCAGGAGTGCCGCTGTCTCGATGGAGATTAGACAACCCTGCAGAACTAAAGATTGAAAAGCCGGGTTTTGTGCGACTCAGAGGTTGCAAATATTTGTTCCAACTCTGAAGTTCGATCAGCACCAAGCGCCATTTCTCCCATTAGGCGCTCAATCTCAGCAAGTTGAACACTTCTCGCCTCGATAGCCTCATCGCTGGGTCGAACCGGATTCGCCTCCATCCGGTCTATCTGGTAGCCAATAACACGCAACAGGCTCCTCGCCGTCGCCAGCGTTGAATCAATGTCCCCTGCTAGATAGGTGGTGCGTATACGCATTGTGTACAACTGCACGTCGAGAAACATGGCGATTGCACTATCTATCAACGCAGTGGCTTCGTTAAACATCCTGGGCTGATAGCCCGGAGTTGTGAGCTGTATTCGCCATTCCGAGCGCAGTTTGACGCTAGTTGAGTACCAAATGTCTGTTGGAAGCACGGCAGCCAGCTCTGCGTCCAAATCCAGTAGTGCCGCCATATCTCTTTGATCCAAGGCTTGAAGCCCAGCAAAAACATCCGATGCCGAACCGTCAAGTCGATCTAGCTCGGCTAACACATACTCCGGAACCTCGATGCCACTGAAAATATCGCCAAACCAAACCTGCAAAAGAGCATATCTTGCTTGTTGATTAGCTGGGTCAGCGGCTAGCGCCTGTCTCAAGAGTGCCTGCGATTCCTCTCGGTTTCCCTGACTTTGCAATCCCAGAGCATTTACGATGAGAGCCTGAACACTCCTTTCTTGGTAAAGCCGCTCTGATAGCGACAGTGCACGAGCATGCCACCCCATGGCATCAAATCGCCTGCTGATATAGGAATAGTTAACAGGCGCCGGAATATCTCGCCCAATCCAGTTGTCCGCTGAAGTCAGAGGATCAAAATCCTGAATAACTCCATTAAAGGTGAATTGGTTCAGAGCCGTTCCTCGGTCGAGAATTCTCGATGAAACAGTGGCCATATAGTTTCGATTATCAGTAATCACCGGAGACTCGGCAGAGAATTTCTCAAGGCTTTCCTGATCCATTGTTAATGCGATCAAGAGGTCTTCCGGAGAACCTATACCGCGCTCAAGATAGGTCAGGACATCATCACTAAGAGGAAGACCGGTAAGCGCCATTTGCTGCTCAGGATTCATCGGCTGATCTGACCCCATCAAAAAGATAGTTCCTGGGTCAACTTGATACATTCGCGCATAAGGAAATACGTCCAACATACTTGCAGATAGCGCTTTCAAGAGGAATTCATCGACAAAACTTGCGTTCATCCATTGCAGAAACACACCGCCATCTTGCAGGTGATCTTTGGCAAGCTGCATAAATTCACGGGTGTAAAGATGTGACGCCCCTGCTGTCCAGGGATGCGAGGGTTGCGACACAATAGCGTCGTATTTTTTGTCCGTCAGCGCTAATGCGCTGCGCCCATCGTTGACTATTACATTTATACGCGAATCATCGAAGGGGTTATTTTCGCGCCTGTCCCCATAAAACCGGTTTGCGGCAATTACCTGAGGCTCTAGCTCGATCACATCGACGCTGGCAACTGAGGCTGGGACCGCCTCCAATGCAACACCACCTCCAAAACCCACAACCAACATGGATTCAGTTTCAGGTCTTACTAACACTGGATAAATAGATAAATTCCTTTGTGTTCTGCGCTCTGGCGGCGTTCCTATTTCACTCGCCGCGGCCTCTGGCAA
>JABJGI010000071.1 GCA_018662305.1 Porticoccaceae bacterium
CTAAGCCGCGAGGTGGAGCTAATCCCACAAAGCTGTTCGTAGTCCGGATTGGAGTCTGCAACTCGACTCCATGAAGTCGGAATCGCTAGTAATCGTGAATCAGAATGTCACGGTGAATACGTTCCCGGGCCTTGTACACACCGCCCGTCACACCATGGGAGTGGGTTGCTCAAGAAGTGGCTAGTCTAACCTTCGGGATGACGGTCACCACTGAGTGATTCATGACTGGGGTGAAGTCGTAACAAGGTAGCCGTAGGGGAACCTGCGGCTGGATCACCTCCTTAAACGATTTGTTCAAACTCTCTCAAGTACCTACACGCATTGTTTAGATTGAATTTTTAAAAACCGCAGCTTTGGCTGCGGTTTTTTTTTGTGCGAATTGAATCGATTGGTTGATTCTGTGTTCGGGGGGGCTTTGTTGAAAATGTATTTCTCTTTAGACGCCCAGTTGCTTAAATACCGATCTCGAGACTGAGATATTTTGAGGAAATAACTGGATGACTAAGCCCATTCCGCCCTCGCTAGTTGCCAGCATGGCCTTTGTTAGCGGCTTTTGCATCATGGTGGTAGAGATGCTGGGAGCTCGCATTCTTTCTCCCTATTTTGGTGGAAGCCTCTACGTCTGGGGCAGTATCATCACGATATTTATGCTCTCACTAGCTACTGGATATTTGTATGGCGGGAATTTGTCCGCGAAGAATCCAAGCGCTCGTTCCTACGCGACTTTCTTTTTTCTTTCCGCTATTTTCATTTTGCCTATTATCCTGTTGGCAAATTCGATTATGGAGCCGATATTCGTTGCTATTGAAGATGAGCGCTATGGGTCTCTTTTGGCAACTATCATGCTATTTTTTATCCCCATTACCCTAATGGGGATGATTTCTCCCTACAGCGTCCGCCTGCTGGTGGTAAATACAGAGCAGAGTGGTCAGGTAGCTGGTTCCCTCTATTTTGTTTCAACTCTGGGCAGCGCATTAGGTACGCTCGGCACAAGTTTTTACTTCGTGCTTTGGCTAGAGATTGATCAAATATTATGGGCGGTCTTCTTTGCCCTAGCGCTTGCTGGATTTCTCATATTGGCGATTAGCGGAATTCAAAGCCGGGAAGATGGCTAAATTGAACAGTCTGCGCCTCTCGTTGCTGTGGGTCATCTGCATCTTTGTTTCTGAACTTCACGCAGAAATTATCCACGAGGAGAGGTCTCTCTACCGAGACATCACTGTTCGGCAAGAAAACAATGTGCGCTGCATGCTCTTCAATATCCACCGATTTGAGCGAAATCAGTCCTGCGTGAATATTCGAGATCAACAAACGCTTCATTTTACTTACAGCAAGATGTCGCTGGCTGGCCTGATGTTAGTGCCTAATCCGAGCCGTATGTTGGTCGTTGGAGGAGGGGGTGGGTCTATTCCTATGGCGCTCTCTGATCTATTTCCGAATGCAAGAATCGATGTGGTTGAGATTGATGAAGCAGTGACGCGGGTCGCTGAAGATTTTTTCTATTTCGAAGAAACCGACAATATGAAAATGCACGTAGAAGATGGGAGGCTGTTTGTAAAACGAGCTGGCTTTCGCGGCGAGCAGTATGACTATATCTTGTTGGATGCATTTTTTGGTGACTATATGCCGGAACACATGCTGACCCGAGAGTTCCTCACGGAAGTGAAAGGATTGATGCATGAGAATTCCGTTTTGGTGGCAAATACCTTTTCACGAAGTCAGTTTTATCATCATGAGTCGGTTACTTATCAGGAAGTGTTTGGAGAGTTTTATAACTTTAAGCTGCCGGGTCCTAGCAATCGAATAATTATCGCTATGATTCGGCCGCTTCTCGGGGAGGAAGCGTTGAAAGAACGGGCTGAATTCCTCGCTGAGGAAGTTCGCAAATATGGTGTACCAATCATGGACTACCCTCAGTACCTTTCTAGGGAAATTGATTGGGATACCAGCAGACGTTCTTTGACTGATCAGTACTCTCCTGGAAACCTGCTTAGAGACAACTAACTTGCCGCTTATTGCGTCAGGTTGTTCACTGAGGCTTGAGTTAGTAACATCGATCAACCCTGACTCAAAAAACATAAAAGCTGGGATGACTCTGAATGCCAGTAATTAATCACTACTACCTCAAAGATATTACATCCGAATTTGAAGCTGCGGGGCCGGATGTCTCATTTAACTGGAGCACCGTTAGTAACACGGACAAAGGGCGTGTTCGAACTGTCAATGAGGATGCGTATTTTTATTCGGAAGCGCAGAGCCTCTGGATTGTTGCTGATGGCATGGGCGGGCACAGTCGCGGTGACCGAGCCAGTCGCGAAGTCGTAGACGGTATTCGTGGGTTTGTCAGATCAGACGACTTGATCGAAAGTATCAAAGAGATAGAAACGCGTCTGCTGCTTGCAAATAATACCTGTCGAACGATGTATCGCCATAAAGTTGTTGGTAGCACTGTTGCCGCTCTTTTAGCTTTTGGTCCCTTGAGTATTTTTTTGTGGGCGGGCGATAGTCGGATATATCGATGGCGCAACGGCAGTCTTAAACAGATGACTGAGGATCACTCTGTCGTTCAGGAAAAGCTTGTCAGAGGTGAGATAGCACAAGAAGATATACAGGATCATCCGTCTGCAAATCTTTTGACGAGGGCGGTCGGGGTCCATCAAAATCTACGTATTGAGATGCACCACGCAAATATCCAAGTGGGAGATCGCTATCTATTGTGCAGCGACGGTCTATATGGGGAGCTCCAAAAAACTGAGATCGAAGCTCTTCTCGGATTAGAGAATCTCGAATACGCGTTGAGCGGACTGATTCAGTTAGCCTTAGATCGCGGCGGCAGGGACAACATTACTGGCATTATCACTCAGGTTGAGTAGGGCGAGATTCTGATTCCCTGAGAAGAAAGAGGTATACTCCCGGCTCGTCTGTGTTCAACGCCTTTGCAGGCTTCTTTTTGGAAGATTTTCGGCGAAAAACCAACGAACATATCAAAGAGTTTTCTGGAATTGCACCTTTTAGGTGCACCCTAATTCTTTGATGCGCCATAAAGGTGCTTATTCCTCTGAGGTATTTAAGAGCCATTCCTAGCTGTGATTAGAGGTTTGGTTCTGAAATCCGCAGTGCGCGCCGTTTTTGGGCGCGCTAAGGTTCAAAATAAACTGTTTCGGAAAGTTGGTATAAATATTGCTGTAATAACTTTCATAAACTTAAGAGGCTCTGCCTAAATTTTAGCAACACTACTGGAGTGAAACTCAACATGAAAAGTAAGTTGGAATACATCTGGCTTGACGGCTACACGCCAACACAAAGCCTTCGCAGCAAAACTATGGTTCGCAACGATTTCGGTGGAACCCTTGAAGAATGCCCCATGTGGTCATTCGACGGCAGCTCTACTGAGCAGGCTGACGGTAGCGATTCAGATTGTCTGTTGAAGCCAGTTGCAATCATTCCTGATCCAGATCGCAAAAATGCTTTCCTGGTAATGACTGAAGTTTTGAATGCCGACGGCTCTCCTCATGTTTCAAATGGTCGCGCAACTATTGATGAATCTGAAGACGATTCTGATTTTTGGTTTGGCTTCGAACAAGAATACTTCCTTTGGGATCCTGATACAGATCTTCCCCCAGGCTTTCCTGCTGGCGGATATCCAGCACCACAAGGCCCATACTACTGTTCAGTTGGTGCAAAAAACGCATATTGCCGCGATCTAATCGACGAGCATTTCGACCTTTGTTTAGAAGCAGGTCTTAACGTTGAAGGTATCAACGCAGAAGTTGCTGCTGGCCAATGGGAATTCCAAATTTTTGCTAAAGGCGCCAAGCGCGCTGGCGACGAAATCTGGTTGGGTCGCTACATACTAGAGCGTACTGCTGAGAAATATGGTTTGGCGATCAACTACCATCCTAAGCCTCTTGGTGATACAGACTGGAATGGCTCTGGTATGCACGCCAACTTCTCGAACAAAGCTATGCGTGAAGAAGGTAGAGAAGAAATATTCACGGCAATTTGTGAAGAATTTGGTAAGAACATTGAGCGTTGCATGAGTGTTTATGGCGCGCACAATGAAGAGCGCTTGACTGGTAAGCACGAAACTCAGTCAATTGATCAGTTCAGTTATGGTGTATCTGATCGTGGTGCTTCTATCCGTATTCCAATTGGTACGGTTGAAGATGGCTGGAAAGGTCGTCTTGAAGACCGTCGTACTTCATCGAACGCTGATCCATACAAAGTGGCAGCAGCAATCGTTAAGACGACAAACGAAGCTAGTTACTAGTCTATCCAGACAAGTACAGAAAAACCGGAGCTTGCCTCCGGTTTTTTTTGTCCGAAAAAACGCGATTCTCGGTCCTTGCGGGCCCAATGCGTGTTCTGGAGAATAATTAAACAAGCCTAAATCTTTGGCCGCAAAAAGGTATGATTTAGTTTCGACCTTATGATGTCGCTTTATCCACTATCAAAATAAATAAGATATTACCCATGACAAGATTTCTCCTAGGGGTATTTGTACTCTTCTTTTCGCTTTCTGCGTCAGCGCAAAACACAGGAGGAGTCATCCCACCCTTTGTGAACGAAGGCACCAGATCATTGCACTCTCGGGTTGCGATCAACCCGGATGACGCTCAAGGAGAAAGGTCAATCGCCACGAGGCTGCACTACCTGCACTCCTTTAATGATGATCTAAAAGGTGTTCTTTTTATGGGTTCAAGAAAGACCGCTGTATCGGATTTTGATTTCGATTACTTACATGCAGGGCTCTTTTTTGATCTTGGTGAAAACGGTCAAAAATTCCGCAATGGCGTGCGCTTTGATATTCGCGTTCGAGATGGAAGTCGACCCAATCACCTTGGCGCACTGTGGTTAGGTCAGTATTACTTTGACAGCGGCTGGACTGCCCGCATGAATATTCTTTCTTCTGTGCAATTTGGCGACCGTGCTAATGATGGCGTTAACCTGCAAACCCGAGCCCAGTTGGCGAAGCGCTTAGAGTCGGGTGATGGCATTGGACTGGAGATGTATAGCTTTTACGGTAGCACGGATAATCTCGGCAATTTCAATTCCCAGAATCACGCAGTAGGTCCTACTTATACTAAAGTCATCGATTCAAACTGGTCTTTATTTTCAAGTTTGCTGCTGGGTGTGTCTGAATCAGCTCCAGATACTCAATGGCGATTTTGGCTCATCCGATCATTCTGACAATTCATTGAGATATATGGGTCTCGGCCGTATTATCTCGGCATCTTTTTCTTAGGAAGTTGTTGTGACTAATTTCAAGCATATGCTGCTCGAGCATCAAGAGGTTATGCAGTCTGTTGAGCGGTTGCTGCCTCAACTTGAGCTAGCTTCGGCCGCAGTTGTCTCCTGTTTAAAATCTGGCGGTAAAATTATGCTCTGTGGAAACGGTGGCAGTGCGGCCGATGCACAGCATATCGCGGCGGAAATTATTGGGCGTTTTGAGACTGAGCGTAGAGCCTTGCCTGCAATTGCCTTGACCACAGACACCTCTATTTTGACCGCGGTCGGTAACGATTACGGCTACGATAGTATTTTTCAGAGGCAGGTTCAGGGGTTGGCCCAACCGGGGGATCTGGTAATTGGTTATTCAACAAGCGGCAATAGCAAAAACGTAATTAATGCCGTTTCAGAAGCAAAAAAAGCAGGCTGTAAAGTGGTAACCCTAACTGGCAAGGGCGGTGGTGCCTTGGCCGAAATCTCCGATATTGATCTCTGTGTAGACTCTTCAAGTACGGCGAGGATTCAAGAGGCGCATGCTTTCCTTGGGCATGCTCTTTGTTCTGCAATCGACGAGCTTTAAGAATCAGATTTCATTGCAAATAGGGGGGAGTAATGATGGATATTACAAATAGAAAATTTTTGGCAACGCTAAAGCTAGTTGGACTTTCATTGATATTAGTTGGCTGTAGCGCGACGGAGGATGGAAGCAGAATTGAAGCTTCTGACGCGCCGCAACCTCCTGGGTCTGGAGGGGTAAGTTACGGAATGACAAATATTGAAGGAGCTTTATATAGGGCGGGCATTGTAAGCGGCGGCGGAGGTCATACCACCGTACTTCTGATGACTCCCGAAGGTGTGATACTGGCGGATCCCATCAACCACGGATTTTCTGAATGGCTAAAGGCGGAGCTCGCTGAACAATTCAATACGCAGGTCGAATACGTAATTTACAGCCACCACCATCCAGATCACGCATCGGGTGGTTCTACCTTCGCAGATACGGCCACATTTGTGGGCCACGAAAATATGGCTGTGAACATCACTAAAATACCTAGCAACGCTGCGCCAATGGATTCCAATGGCAACGGCTCAATAGAGCGAGAAGAGGCAACTGGTGGCACAGCCAATAACTTCGATCGATCTGATGCAAATGGGGATGGGACGCTGTCTCCCGCAGAGCTCAATGCCACGATACAACCCCTTGACCTAACCTATAGAGACCAGCTAACTATCAGTCTGGGTGGATCGAGCGTGGAAATCTACCATACACCGCCAGCTCACTCGGATGATATGTCAGTATTACTATTTCCTGCTGAGCGCACTGTGTTTGCAGTAGATTTTCTGCAAATAAATCGATTGCCTGGAGGTCTTACTGGTTTCCTTGCCGGTTATCCGGTGGAGGATTATGGAGCGGCAATCAGTGTGGTTAGTGCTTTGGATTTTGACACCATAGTTCAGGGGCACAGTGAGGTAATTGGTGATAAGTCTGATGTTGATGCCTTTGCGCAATTGCTCCGCACTGCCGAATCTGAAGTTGCAGCCGCTCTTACCAATGGTCGTGGTCTGGAAGAGACTTTGGAATCAGTAATGTTGCCGGAATACAGTGACTGGCTGCTCTATGAAACACGCCGCGAGGCGCTGGTCTCTGATATGTATCGTTTTCTCTCCCAGCAATAGGCTTCCTTCTCTGAGGGCTACATTATGGATTTGGGTATCTAGTGTCAGAAAAAAAAATCGTTGTTCTCGATAGAGATGGTGTAATCAACCAGGACTCCGACGATTACATAAAAAATGCAGATGAGTGGATTCCCATTCCGGGCAGCATTGAAGCAATAGCGAGATTAAAAAACGCCGGCTACCAGGTGGCCGTCGCTACCAATCAGAGTGGGATAGGTCGCGGTTTTTACTCTGAAAGAGTGCTCCATGAAATGCACAAAAAACTTCACGACTTGTTGGCCACGTATACGGACGGTGAGATTGATCTGATAGTTTATTGCCCCCACCGGCCTGATGACGGGTGTAGTTGTCGAAAGCCCAAATCTGGGCTTTTAGATCAAATTGCCGAGCAACTTCAGGTTGATCTGGAATCCTGCTGGATGATTGGGGATAGTTTGAAGGATTTGCAGGTTGCCCTTACGCACAAGATGCGACCGGTGTTAGTCAGAACTGGGAAGGGTCGATTGACAGAAGAGAAGGGCGGATTGCCTAAAAATACCCTGATATTTGAGGATTTGTCAGCTGCGGTAGTTCAGCTGACAGTCTAGTCTTTCTAGATTAGCTATCCTGAGATATCTTTTCGACAATACGGCTGGTCGAAAAGCCCTCTTCAAAATCAATGATAGTCACTTCTCCACCAGATTGAGTAACCTCAGAATAACCGGCTATTTCTTCTGCTTTATAGTCCCCACCCTTAACCAGAATATCAGGAAGCACTTCTGAAATAATTCGCTGCGGAGTGTCTTCCTCAAACTCGGTTACCCAAGTCACACAGCCCAGAGCCGCAAGCACTTCCATGCGTTCGGCGGTTGTGTTCAGTGGTCTGTCCGGGCCCTTTAAGCGTCTAACAGATTCATCCGTATTTACCGCGATTAACAGGTGATCGCCCAGGGTCGCCGCCTTCTGAAGGTAACGGATATGACCCGGATGCAGCAGATCGAAACAACCATTGGTCATCACGATTGTTTCGCCGCGGGATCGACTAATCTTGATTTCTGCTAGCAGTGTGGATTCTTTTAGCACTCCCGTATTTTGCGTATGTTCTGCTGCGAGCGCTTGCTGAAGCTCTTCCGGGTTGGCGCTGGCAGTACCGAGCTTGCCAACCACAATTCCTGCGGCAAGGTTGGCGATACGAGTTGATAGAGCGAGCTCGGTTCCGCAGCCAATACAGGCTGCGAGGGTTGCAATTACCGTGTCGCCGGCGCCAGTGACATCAAATACTTCTTTCGCCTGTGTTGGAACGACTAAGGGGCTTTGGCCCTGTTCGATTAGTGCCATCCCGCGCTCACCGAGGGTTATCAAAAGCGCATGCCAGCCTAGCTCTGTCCTCAATGCCTCGCCCTTTTCCAAGAGTTCGGAATCAGTTGTGCTAGTTCCAGCTACTAGTTCAAATTCACTCAGGTTCGGGGTAACCAGGGTGGCACCGCGATAACGTTCAAAATCGGTTCCTTTAGGATCTACCAGAACAGGAACACCTTTGTCGCGGGCTGCCTGAATCATTTTCTGGCACTCAGATAGAGTGCCTTTGCCATAGTCCGAAAGAACCACCGCTGAGCAATCTTTCAGATTCGATTCGTAACTGGAGAGTAGTTCAGTTTTGTCCAGCTCTGCAAAATCGCCTTCGAAGTCCATGCGGATAAGCTGCTGATGCCGGGAAATAATGCGTAATTTGGTAATAGTTGTCGCTTGGGCTGGCATGTTAAAAAAACACTTCAATCCAGCGTCGGTTGCAAGTTCTTTTAGTTGTTGACCGGTTTCGTCAGACCCTGTAATCCCATGAAGGCTGACATTAGAACCGAGAGAAGCGAGATTTAGAGCAACGTTCGCTGCGCCGCCGAGGCGATGGTCATCTTCGCCGACTTTTACTACGGGAACAGGTGCTTCGGGTGAGATGCGGTTAGTTGAGCCAGTCCAGTAGCGATCAAGCATCAAGTCGCCAGCTACAAGAATTTTTGAACGGCTAAAGTCAGGTAGTGAAAGAGTCAAATCTTGCTCCAAAGTATTCTGGGAGCAATTATCGCCTAGTTACTCAGCTCTTGCCTAAACTTTAGTACGGCATCCATATCAACTATTGTCCGAGAATGCTTCGGTACACCTCCAGGTTTCCCTGGACCATGACATCTACAGAGAACTCTTTTTCCGCAATATTTCTGCCTGTTTCACCAAACCTGGCTCTTAGCTCTGGATCCTGAGCGAGTCGATCAAGGGCCTTCTGCAATGCGGCGGTATCGCCGGGAGGAACCAAAATTCCGTTTTCATCGTTTCGGACAATTTCGGGCATGCCACCTGCATTGCTAGCAATAATGGGAACGGACGCGGCAGATGCCTGAATTAGGGACACTCCTAAACCTTCCATATAGGCAGGATGAGCCAATATATCCAGATTTCCAATCAAGTTGTTCAGGTCTGAGTGAAAACCGACAAGCTGCACCCGGTTGGCTAAACCGAGCTCTTCGATTCGCTGTTGCAGCGATGCTCTTTCTGGCCCCTCGCCAAAAAATAAGACGCGCATATTGGGGTGATTGGATATTAATTCGGTCAAACAGGCCAAGAGGAGTTTATGCCCCTTGCGTGGGATCAGCTGAGCAACTGTTCCGACAACTATTGCATCCTCCGGCAAGCTAAAGCGTTGAAGAAATTTTGATCTCTCAATAGGATTTTGACTCTCCTTGGCGACAAAAGCGCTACGCACAGCTGTGACTCTGTCAGAGGCAAGTCCATTTTCAATCAGCACCTTCTTGATGCCCTCCGATATACAGATGGTCTGGGCATATAGGCCGTATTTATAGCGAATACTTTTTGGGCTCTCTGGGTTGTCGACCCGGCGCGACAGAATTGCCGGCACTTTCGCCCAATTGGCTCCGACACCGCCCCAAACATCCGCTCCTCGACGACTGTGAACATGCACGAGATCAATGCCCAGCTGAGTCACTAGCTTCTTGACCTTGAATGCGAGGCGAAAATCGAGGTCGCCTCTGTAGTCAATCTGAATCACAGGACTCCCATGCTCCCTTACTTCCTCGGCAATGGCAGAGGTTTTTGGAGTGAGTAGAAGGTTTTCTACACCCTGTGATTTTAGGCCATCAATTAAATAACTAACCTGGCGCGCTCCTCCATATAGGTGCCTTCCCATTTCAATATGTAGGACTTTCATGAGGCGGGCTTATAGAGAAGTGCGAATTCATCCATCACGCGTTTTGGCGTGATTTCTCGCAAGCAATCGAATGTGCCGCCACAGGTTGGATTGCGTCGGCAGGGGGCGCATTGACGATTCAAATAAATTACCTTGCTGC
Source organism: Porticoccaceae bacterium (assembly GCA_018662305.1). GTDB lineage: Bacteria > Pseudomonadota > Gammaproteobacteria > Pseudomonadales > GM7GCV1 > JABJGI01. Next base: position 10,239 of record JABJGI010000071.1, read on the forward strand.
TTTTCAACCCGGTTTTTAGGTACGGGCAGGTTGAACCAAAGAGTGCCAGCGTCGGCACCTTCATTGCGTGGCCCATATGTGTAAGGCCCGTATCTACACCGATAAGCCCTTTCGATTGGCTGATCAAGGCTGCCGCTTCCTGCAATGAAGTTTGCCCAGTCAGGTTGATAATTTCTGTGTCGCGACAGATTTCGTAAGCTGCATCAACGTCCGCGGGTCCGCCGAGCATCACAACAGGCAAGTTCCATTGCTTCAGTAATTGTGCGGCAGTAGTTTTCCAATAGTCATCGAACCAGTGTTTTTGTGGCCTGGTAGTAAAAGGGCAGATAACAAAAAATTCGGCACCAAAGGAATTTTGGGCACGTGATTGAGCTGATGCAAATGACTCTGATGAGATGCCCAATGTCATTTCGAAAATTGAAGTGTCATAGCCCAGCTGTTCAGCAAAAAATCGATATTCCGAACCGATAAGATCTTGATCGCCGCCGTCTCGTGAAATTACTTGGTGCACAAGTAGGTGGCTTCCCTCAGACGCTCCGAGGCTAACGCGTTTTTCCGCGCCGCTGAGCCAGGCCAAATATCCGCTTTTTAGAAGTCCTTGAAGATCCAAAGCTAGATCAAAGTCTTCCGCTCGCAACCTGTTTTTGAGGCGGCGGATTTCTTTGTTTAGCTGAAGCAGATGACCTTTTTTCCATAGTGCGCGCCAGTCATTTTTACGCCAAGTGATGACCTGATCCACATCTGGATGATGAATAAGTAGTTCTTTGCATTCTGGTTGACACAACCAGGTAACTTTCGCCTCTGGGTGATTTTTTTTGATCGCTGTTGGCAGAGGCGAGGCCATCACCACGTCGCCAATTGCTGAGAGCCTAACGAGCAATATATTCATTTATTGGACCGGATGTGATTGTGCGATCAGGTTGAAGATAGGTGTCCTCTGAATGCGGAATACTATCAGGTGGAGAGTAGATAACTCCATTCCTCATTGGATATGATGCAGAATCAATTGGCTCGCCGCTCTGTATCGGTTAGCTTTGAATTTTATCCGGCAAGCGATAGTCAAAAAAGGCTTCAACCGATGTTATTGTCCCACAGATACAAATTTCTCTTCGTCCACATTGCCAAGACGGGCGGGACCAGTGTCCGGGCAGCACTCAATTCCCTGCGCTGGAGAGACCCGAGTTACTATCTTAGCTTCCCTGCCCATAAAGTGAGTGGTCTGGTTGGGCATCGTCTCGGGCTCAAGTTTCCGAGACACGCCCACATCATTGCCGCAAAGGAGATGTTGCCGGCACCCTATTTTGATTCGCTGTACAAATTTGCTTTCGTGCGCAACCCTTGGGATCTTCAGGTTAGCTCTTTTCATCATATCCGCCGTGAACGGCCCGATGCGATGAATGGTATCGATGATTTCAACGATTTTATGCGCTGGAAATTCGATCCGGAGCGGCCCTATCAATATCACATAGATACCTCTTTATCTCTGCAGTCGGATTACCTGGTTGATTTGCACGGAACAGTGCTAACTGACTTTATAGGCCGATATGAAAACTTAGCTGATGATTACTCTGAAGTGATTGATCGTCTGTCACTCCCCGTTAAACCATTGCCTCACAAAAGGAAGGCCTCTGACCGAGGCAGTTATAAGGAGTATTACCAACCTGAAGTGGTGGATCTAGTTAGCCAGCATTTTGCCAGGGATATTGAACTACTCGGCTATCAATTCGAGTAACCACTCCACCACTGTTTTGGCTCGAAATAGCGGAGGAATACTCTGCACCCGAGTCCACCAAAAATAACGCTAGATTACTTCTTGACTCAAAAAAGTCTGAGTGTAAGATACGCGCCCTCTGGCAGGGCCTGTCTCAGTCAGAACGCTCTTTAAACATGACATATTTGATCGGAAGCTTAGGCTGTTTAAGTGCCGTAATTTTCGGCACCGATATAGGCCAGATAGATCTAAAATTGGGTCATTAGCTTGGATGGTTAGAATGCACCCCCTGCATTTGGTTTGAAAGTAGGGTGAGGTCGCAGCGGCCGACCAGTGAATTGCTCCAAATTCCACTAAATTTGGGTCTGTAGCTCAGTTGGTTAGAGCGCACCCCTGATAAGGGTGAGGTCGGTGGTTCAAATCCACCCAGACCCACCAAATTTAGAGTCAGTTTTAGCAAGACATTTGCTGGGATTTTAGCCCAAGAAATTTTTTCTAAATTTAGTCAAAAAAGAGGTGGTATTCGCTTACACATTTTGTGTAGAATGCGCGCCCTCTTGATCTGGCTTTAAGACAAAACGGGGCTTTAGCTCAGCTGGGAGAGCGCCTGGTTTGCATCCAGGAGGTCGGCGGTTCGATCCCGCCAAGCTCCACCAAGTCCGATCAAGTAAAAAAGATCAAACATCAGCATCATTGCTGTCCAATCTTGGAAAGAATGATTTTGATGTTTGACCTTTGAGTCAAATGGCCTTTGAGCCGTGTTTTTTAAAAAGGTGAATAATTGAGTTGGGTACTACCTCTCTTCACGGGTAGTACCTTGTAATACTGTATCAAGGCGCGTGTCTCTATATGACACCTGTTTTAATTTGATATCGTTACGAGAATGCAGTCGTTTGCCATTATATGGTCAAGCGATTAAGCGTATACGGTGGATGCCTTGGCAGTCAGAGGCGATGAAGGACGTGGAAGTCTGCGATAAGCCTAGGTGAGCCGACAACAGGCGCTATAACCTAGGATTTCCGAATGGGGAAACCCACCTGCTTGCAGGTATCTCATACTGAATACATAGGTATGAGAGGCGAACCCGGGGAACTGAAACATCTAAGTACCCGGAGGAAAAGAAATCAACCGAGATTCCCCTAGTAGCGGCGAGCGAACGGGGACCAGCCGAGCAACTTTAGCTAGTGGAATGTTCTGGAAAGTTCAGCGATACAGGGTGATAGCCCCGTACACGAAAGCGATAGTTGACGTATTAAGTAGGACGACACACGTGATATGTTGTCTGAAGATAGGGGGACCATCCTCTAAGGCTAAATACTCCTGACTGACCGATAGTGAACCAGTACCGTGAGGGAAAGGCGAAAAGAACCCCTGTGAGGGGAGTGAAATAGATCCTGAAACCGTATACGTACAAGCAGTAGGAGCCCTTCGGGGTGACTGCGTACCTTTTGTATAATGGGTCAGCGACTTATTGTATGTAGCAAGCTTAACCGTTTAGGGGAGGCGTAGAGAAATCGAGTCTTAATAGGGCGATTAGTTGCATGCAATAGACCCGAAACCCGGCGATCTATCCATGGGCAGGTTGAAGGTTGAGTAACATCAACTGGAGGACCGAACCCACCTATGTTGAAAAATGGGGGGATGACTTGTGGATCGGAGTGAAAGGCTAATCAAGCCGGGAGATAGCTGGTTCTCCTCGAAAGCTATTTAGGTAGCGCCTCGCATCTCACCCTCGGGGGTAGAGCACTGTTTCGGCTAGGGGCCCATCCCGGGTTACCAAACCGATGCAAACTCCGAATACCGAGGAGTGCAATTGCGGGAGACACACGGCGGGTGCTAACGTCCGTCGTGGAAAGGGAAACAACCCAGACCGCCAGCTAAGGTCCCAAATCTCAGTTAAGTGGGAAACGATGTGGGAAGGCTCAGACAGCTAGGAGGTTGGCTTAGAAGCAGCCATCCTTTAAAGAAAGCGTAATAGCTCACTAGTCGAGTCGGCCCGCGCGGAAGATTTAACGGGGCTAAACTGAGAACCGAAGCTGCGGATGCGTGTTTACACGCATGGTAGAGGAGCGTTCCGTAAGCCGTTGAAGGTGTGTTGTAAAGCATGCTGGAGGTATCGGAAGTGCGAATGCTGACATGAGTAACGATAATGCGGGTGAAAACCCCGCACGCCGGAAGACCAAGGTTTCCTGTCCAACGCTAATCGGGGCAGGGTTAGTCGGCACCTAAGGCGAGGCCGAAAGGCGTAGTCGATGGAAAGCAGGTTAATATTCCTGCACTTAAAATTGCTGCGATGGGGTGACGGAGAAGGCTAGGCCAGACGGGCGATGGTTGTCCCGATCTAAGCACCTAGGGAGAGAACTTAGGCAAATCCGGGTTCTCATTAATCCTGAAGTGTGAATGCGAAGATCTCTTTTGATCTGAGTGGTTGATGCCATGCTTCCAAGAAAAACCTCTAAGCTTCAGGCAATTTTGAACCGTACCCCAAACCGACACAGGTGGTCAGGTAGAGAATACCAAGGCGCTTGAGACAACTCTGGTGAAGGAACTAGGCAAAATCGATCCGTAACTTCGGGAGAAGGATCGCTCTCGACGGTTTATAGCTGTTGAGAGCCGCAGTGACCAGGCCCCTGCGACTGTTTATCAAAAACATAGCACTCTGCAAACACGCAAGTGGACGTATAGGGTGTGACGCCTGCCCGGTGCCGGAAGGTTAATTGATGGGGTTATCTTCGGAGAAGCTCTTGATCGAAGACCCGGTAAACGGCGGCCGTAACTATAACGGTCCTAAGGTAGCGAAATTCCTTGTCGGGTAAGTTCCGACCTGCACGAATGGCGTAACGATGGGGGCGCTGTCTCCACCAGAGACTCAGTGAAATTGAAATCGCGGTTAAGATGCCGTGTACCCGCGGCTAGACGGAAAGACCCCGTGA
>JABJGI010000032.1 GCA_018662305.1 Porticoccaceae bacterium
CAGAGGTTGGGTTGTCATAAAGTCAGACATAACTTAAGGCCGAGGTGGAAATGCTCCGCAAGATTGGCACGTCAGTGCTAATGCTGCTTTGATCTAAACTAAATAACTGTTCCTATCAGGTTCCCGACGCCGGCAGTAATTGCCATAGCTAGCGCACCCCAAAAGGTTACTCTCAACGCACCGATTGTTTTGGATGCGCCGCCCGCTCTGGCTGCCAGAATTCCCAGAATGGCTAGAAATATTAAAGAATAGATCGCAACGGCTGGAATCAGCTGGTCTAGAGGAATCAAATAGGCCGTGGCCAGTGGCAGAGCAGCTCCAATACTAAAGGTCACTGCCGAATAGAGAGCCGCTTGAATAGGTTGAGCTCTGCCATCTTCGGATATACCAATCTCATCGCGTGCATGAGCGCCAAGAGCATCATGCTCCATAAGCTGCCTAGCAACCTCTTTCGCTAAAACAGCGTCAAGACCTCGATTTTGATAGATGGTACTGAGTTCCTCTAGCTCAAATTCTGGATGCTCTTCGAGATGTTTTTTCTCTAATTCGAGTTCCGCTTTCTCCGTATCCGCTTGAGAGCTCACAGACACATATTCACCTGCAGCCATGGACATGGCACCGGCCACAAGCCCAGACAGGCCCGCAATCAAAATCTGCCCGATGGATGCTTGGGCGGCTGCAACCCCAATAATCAGACTTGATGTGGAAACGATGCCATCATTAGCACCGAGCACAGCTGCCCGAAGCCAGCCGATACGATGGGATTTGTGGTCGTGATTGTGATCCATCTGGTCGCTCCTAAATACTTTTCTGCTGGTACCGCGTAGATTAGGGTTTGCTAGCAGAACAACATCCAACAAGATGTAGTCCTAGAATAGACCATAATGACAACGATACCTAAGGGAACCATATGCCTTACAACGCCGAAATTATTGAAGAGCTAAATATTCTCTCGCGCTATAACCTCGATTCAACACAGGAAGGCATCAAGGTCCATTCGTCGGCCGAGTCCGATGCCATCGCAGCGACTCAGCGCTTGTTCGACAAGGGGCTGATCTCACAGGCAGATGGCGGATATCTGACGAGTCTAGGGCTGAGCGCAGCAGAGCACTCGCAGAAAATATTGCAAATTCTCACCTGATTTAGATCTTTGGATTAACAAGCCTGCTGACGGCTAATCCTTCGTAATTCGGTAATGGTGCCATCTGCGGTTACCTCCAGAAGGTCTTCGTCCACCGTTCCGCCACACACGTCACTCTGATATATCTCAACTGCCACAACGCGATAGCCGGTATCTGTTGTTTCATATAGTCTACTCTCGTAATTAGACATCCATAACCAAATATCGAGTTCTGCGGTGGTGTCTATTTCGCCGAACAGTTCGAGCAACTCTTCTTCAGATATGATCAGGTCAACTCTGCCTTCTTCCAGAATTACTCCGTAGATCGCACAGGAGCTTGGGATGCAGCTGTAGGAAAAACCAGCATTCGAATTTTGCGAAAGTATCTCGTCCTGCAGCTCATTGGACAAACCTTCAAAAATATTCTCGTCAAATTGAAAAATAACACTGCTACGAGCTACAAAATCAGGATCCAAGAAGGGATCATCATATGTTTGGGTTTCAATCTGCCAATAGTTGAGGGGCTTGCTGAGACTAAAATCACTCAGTCTATAAGAGGCCAGATCAGGGAAAGGTGTAATCGGAAGATTTTTGTTTGGGCCGCCAGACCCACAGGCGAAAAGAACAATTGAAGCTAGAGTTAGAATTGCATACTTCATACGCTACTCCTGTCGCGAATGCATTAAGCTAAGTCCGAGTTCAAATATTAGCTTGCTTCTAAGTGACTACCAATAGCGAACAAAGAAAAATAATCCATGTCGATATGGATGCCTTTTATGCCTCAGTTGAGCAACGGGATAACCCAGAGCTACGGGGTAAACCAGTTATCGTTGGCGGCAAACCCGATAGCCGCGGTGTGGTGGCGGCCTGTAGCTATGAAGCGCGAAAGTTTGGAATTCACTCGGCCATGCCTTCTTCCCGCGCAGGCAGGCTTTGCCCCGATGCGATTTTTGTTAAAGGGCGATTTGATGCCTACCGTGAAGCCTCTCGGCAAATGCACGAAATTTTCCATGAATACACCGATCTGATTGAGCCGCTTTCTCTGGATGAAGCCTATCTGGATGTAACTCATTGCGAGCACTGCCAGGGTTCGGCTACGCTAATTGCCAAGGAGATAAAACTGAAAGTAAAAGAACGAATGAATCTGGTGGTTTCAGCGGGCGTTTCTTACAACAAGTTCTTGGCAAAAATCGCTTCTGATATGGATAAGCCTGACGGGCTCTATGTGATTCGGCCTGAACAAGCGGAAAGCTTTATCACGACACTTCCGGTTCGTAAATTTCACGGCGTTGGAAAGGTCACCGAACAGAAAATGCACAAGCATGGAATTCAGACCGGGCAAGACTTAAAGAATTGGAGCGAAGCTGAGCTATCCAGAGTATTTGGCAAGTCAGGGGGCTATTACTTCCGTATTGCACGTGGCATTGATAACCGCCCGGTGCGATCCAACCGTATTCGAAAATCTATAGGCAAAGAACGAACTTTCGCATCGGATCTCACCGATATGGAAGAGATGCTTGCTCGGTTGTCTGATATTGCTGAGCAAATCGCAGAGTTGTTAACCAAGCGAGAGGTGATGGCAAAGACCGTTACGCTTAAAGTGAAATACGACGACTTTACTCTGATAACTCGCGCGCATTCATTCGACCGTTTTATCCAAACTGCGGATGAGATCATGGACTGGGTCCCTGCACTCATAGACAAAACCGAGCTGGGACGGCGACCCTGCAGGCTACTGGGGTTAAGTGTTTCGAATCTAAAGAATCAGAATGAATTCTCGGATGATAATTCAGAGCAGGGTGTTACACGTGACCTATGGGGAAAATAGTCTGAAATAAAAACGGAAAAGGCCGAGAAAAACCTCAGCCCTTTCGGTTGTTCGCACTTCTTGTCGGCTAATCAATAATGACAAAACGCTCAAGGAAGGCCACTTCTTTGGCACTTACGTACTTCGCCATTTCTGGACTGAAATCGCCAAGGTCTCTGTAAGGCCGATACTCTTCAAATTCACGAGCCAGATGTTCAGCAGTTAGAGTTGAAGGTACCAACATAAAGTCTTCGTTATTACCGCGGTTGAGGTCAACCTTCACAAATACCGCGCTATATATATCAAACATTTCTTCTTCGCCGCGGCCTTCGCCAATCACTGCGTCCAGTTCCGAAGGAGTGGCAAATGGACGGTTCGCAAGAATCGCCTGCACATTTGCGGCTGACAGGCCAGATACCGCAGCGAGCTGCTCTTCTGTTGCGGTGTTGGGGTCGAGCAATGGATTCATATTAAAGTCAGTAGCTTCGGACAGAGCCATTCTGGCAGCTCTTGCTTCAGCACGAGATTGCTGAGCGAAGGCATCAGCACTAGTTAATAACAGTACCGCGGCGGTCAGAACAGCGGTAAAAAAAGGTTTAGATAACATTGTTGCGCTTCCCAAAAATCTATTAAATGTGAGCGGCGCAAGATAGCACTGCCTTATAAGGAAGAATAGATGGCTTTACAAAAACTCCACTTTTTATCAATTAAGTATTTGGTTTGGTTGATTTTTTGTATCCCGGGAATTCACATATTGGTGCGCTTTTTAACCGATGCTATGACCTATGGGCAGACCATTCTCGAGACGGGGAACTGGAGTGTTGGTTTTCTTTTCGTCGTGTTAGCGGTGACTCCACTGAGAAGGCTTTTCCCAAATACATGGTTGGCCAACTGGTTGATGCTGCACCGTCGAGCTATTGGTGTTGCCAGCTTTGGTTATGCAGCATTCCATACCTTTGTCTATCTAGAGAGGAAGTGGGGTTATGGCTACATTCTTCCCGAAGCAAAAAATCCTGACTTGTTGACCGGCTGGATAGCTTTTGCCGTTTTTCTGGTTCTTGCTGTGACCAGTAATAATCAGTCGGTTCGGCTACTTAGAAAGAATTGGCAGCACTTGCATCGCACGGTATATATCGCCGCGGGTCTCACATTTGCCCACTGGGTGCTCACTTCAATTGAACCCCAGACGGCTTATATTTGTTTGGGTGCGCTCTGTCTGGTTGAGTGTTTGAGGTTTGTTCGCCGGCCCTCATGAAAACCGCCAAACCCAAAACCAAAAATCCCGTAGCAAAACATGCCGGAACTTTTAATAAGGCCCAGGTGCATACGGATAAAAAGAAGGAGCTTAAGCGCGGTTACACACGCCATAAAACTGATTTAAAAAATGAGAAAGAGGAAAGTTAAACAATTCCTATCTGTTTGAGTACAGCCAGTCCAAGACTCACGGTAATCACCGATGCCAGGGTGCTGATAACTACAATATTGGCGGCCAGTTTGCCATTGCCGCCCATGCCCTGAACCATGATGTAGCCTGCCGCCGCTGAGGGTGAGCTAACCATCAAAAAAAGAACTCCCAAATCCATGCCAGTAAAGCCCAATAAGTAGGCCGGGTAGACCATAGCGAGAGGCACAATAATTAGCTTGGCAACTACGGCAAGGGTAGAAACCGAGCTGGAATTTTTAAGCTCGCCTAAGGACATGGATCCACCAATACAGATCAGTGCTAAGGGCAAGGTCATGCGGGCAACGTATTCGCCACCTGTGGTTAGTACAGCGGGCAGGGGCACAGCTAATAGATTGCAGCTGATACCGGCGGCCAGACCAATAATTAGCGGGTTTTTGGCTATATCCCGCAGTACTCCTGAGACTTTTACACTCTCGCTACTGAGGTTAGTTGTGAGCGTGTAGACCGAGAGAATGGTATAGAGAGTAGTCATTACCGACATCAAAATCGATGCCTTGGCTAAGCCAAGATCTCCATAGGCATTGAAGCAAAAAGCGAACCCGACAATCGCGAGATTGGCACGGAAAGAGCCTTGAATAAAAACACCTCGATCTCTCTGTTCTTTGACCAATAGCGGAGCGAGCAGCGAGATCAATAGGAATAGCACCAGCGTTGCTACCAAGGCGTAGAGCAAATATGCCGGATTGATAAGAGATCGAATGTCGGTGTTGATCATGCTCATAAAAAGCATGGTCGGCATGGCGACTAGAAAGGTTAGTTTGGAGGCGGCCTTAGTAAAGCTTTCATCAATCACTCGAAGCTTTTTCAGAAAGATGCCGAGAAAGACCAATAAGAAAATTGGGCCGGTTACACCAAAGGCGAATCCGAGAAGTGAGAAAAATTCAGTCAGCATTTAGGGAAAAATTCTCAGCACTCCGTGCGATTGCGGCCATTGTCCTTGGCCAGGTAGAGTTTTTTGTCTGCAGCATTAAATGCTTTTGCGAGCGTATTAGATGAAGTGTCATTGATATCCACCTCAACCAGTCCCGCACTTAGAGTAATCCGTAGGCATTCATCAATATCGTTCCACTGGTGCTCTGCCACAGTCTCTCTCAGTCTTTCCATCAGCTTATAGGCTTCGCTCAGATCGGTTTCTGGAAACAGCACCAAAAATTCCTCGCCACCGTAGCGAGCCAATATATCTACTTCGCGCAAGTTTGCGCGCAGCAGGTCTGCGAGTAGCTTCAACACCCTGTCACCCGTCGCGTGGGAGTAGTTGTCGTTTATCAGTTTGAACCGATCAATGTCGATCATAGCCAGTACGCAAGGTCGGTTGTGACGATAGGCCTGTGTTAGAACCAAGTTCGTGCTTTCGTCGAAGGATCTTCTGTTAGGCAGTTGCGTTAGCGGGTCCTGCAGGCTCATTTCTTCCATTAACTGACGTGAATTTTCTAGCTCTTCGTAGGCGTTAGATAAGTCGGCACTCATCTGATTGAAGCTCGCGGAAAGGTGGCCCAATTCATCGCTGGAACTAACCGGAACATTTTGTTTGAGCGCGCCGGGTTGCATGGCTCGTATTGCTCGATCCAGTCGATCTATTGACGCACCTAATCGGTTTCCAAAAATAATTCCAATAGGAATAGAAAGACCAACAACCACGAGTAGAGTTATCCACCAGGAGTCGTTGATGGCAACTAGATGTAAGCGATGCTGCCTGTTGAGTGCCGCTCTTGCGTCCGAGTAGAGGTAACCGATAACCTGCCCTGAATATTCAACGGGAATGGTGTCTTCTAGGCGGACTTCGGGGACAAGCTCTCCTTCGAGACCTGGAATGGGAGAGAGCATTGCTCGACCCTCTGTATCCAATACAAGAAATGGTGGTGGAGGTAGGGTTGGCTCAGAGCCGGCAGGCGGACGAGGCGGGCGTGTACCGCCGAAACGCTGACCGCCAGGCAATCCCATTGGACCAGCGGGCGGGCCGAACAGAAGTACTCCATCGCCCTCTGTCCATAATGCTGGTGGTTGATCCTCAGGAGTGAGTACGGGTGGCGGTAATTCGCCAGTTTCGCGTTTGCGAATAACAAATTCGATATGTGATTCAGCCGCTAAGGCGGCTTCCCAAGACCCGTATTCGCTGTAATAAGCGATAACTTCAATCATAAAACTCTCGGCCAGAGGATCGCGGCCAAGCTCGTTGAATCGCTGAACCATTAAGTTTCGAGCCGTAAGAGCCGTCAAAGCAATACCGACAAAGCTCATAAGGATCATCGAAAGAATTATCTTACTGCGAAGAGAAACCATGGGTGCCAGTATATGTTAGCCAAAAAAATTCGTCGCTGGGTCTAGAAACTTAGTAAATTCATGGACTTTCACAGTATTATGCGCGCCCCTTAAACCCTTCTGTTGAACCAATAGTCGTCAGGCCGAGTAAAAAACTTGATTAGCCTAAACAACATCACTCTGCAACGCGGCCGCGAAAATCTTTTGCAAGATTCATCCTTGGTGGTATTTGAGGGTCGTCGTGTGGCACTAATCGGGCGGAATGGCTGCGGAAAGTCCAGTATGTTTGCGCTATTGCGCGGCGAGATTATTCCAGAGGCCGGGGATCTCAGTATTCCTGCCGGCAGTAGAATCTCCCATATGGCGCAGGAAGTCTCTCATAGTGACCGCACCGCTCTGGATTATGTTCTCGATGGACACAGAGAACTTCGGAGATTGCAGGCCGCCATTTCTGCAGCGGAAGAGGGAAACGATAACGAAAAGCTTAGCCATCTCTACGAAGAGCTAGAGACAGTTGGCGGTTATTCTGCTGAGCATCAGGCAGCAGAATTACTGCATGGTTTGGGCTTTGTAAATGCAGAGGTCTCCCAGCCGGTAAGTTCTTTCTCGGGTGGTTGGCGCATTCGCTTAAATCTGGCCCAGGCTTTGATGACTCCTTCAGACATCATGCTGTTGGATGAGCCCACCAACCATTTGGATATGGATACGACCTTTTGGCTTGAGCAGAGGCTAAAGCGCTATCAAGGTACTTTGATTCTTATTTCTCATGATCGCGATTTTATCGATAACGTCGCCCAAGAAATTGTTCATATCGAGCAAAAACAGCTCAATCTCTACAAAGGCAACTATTCAGCCTTCGAAAAACAGCGGGCCGAACGCCTTGCAGTGCAGCAGTCGAATTACCTGAAACAGCAGCGTGAGATAAAACATATTCAGAGCTTTATCACGCGGTTCAAGGCCAAAGCCAGTAAGGCCAAGCAGGCGCAGAGTAGGGTGAAGCAACTGGCCAATATGGAAATAGTGGCCAGTGCCCAGATTGATAGCCCGTTCCATTTTGGGTTTTTTGAAAATACCAAGGTGTCCAACCCCTTGGTTAGCCTGAGAGACTTAGATTTGGGCTACGGTGACAGTAGAGTCTTGTCCAAGGTAACCTTTAGTCTGAACCCTGGTGACCGGCTTGGTCTTTTAGGAGTGAACGGCGCGGGTAAATCTACTCTGATCAAATCTCTCACGGGAGACCTGAAACCTCAAGGCGGAGAAATCACTCGCGGTGAGCATTGCCACATTGGCTATTTTGCCCAGCACCAACTGGAAGCACTGGATCTGGATGCCAGCGCCTTATTGCATTTACAGCGTGTTGACCCCAAAGCGACCGAACAACAGATCCGCAACTTTCTTGGCGGCTTTGATTTTCATGGCGATAAGGCAGTTGAGCCTATCGCGCCCTTTTCAGGGGGAGAGAAAGCGCGCCTCGCCTTAGCCCTGATAGTCTGGCAAAAACCCAATCTTTTGCTCCTGGACGAGCCAACAAACCATTTGGATTTGGATATGCGTAGTGCCCTTACTATGGCCTTGCAAGAATTTACCGGGGCTCTTGTTGCGGTGTCTCACGATCGTCATTTGCTCCGGCACAGTGTCGATCAATATATTCTGGCGCATCAGGGAAAGGTGGATGACTTCGACGGTACCCTCGAGGACTACCATCAGTGGGTCAGTACGAAGGGTGACAGCGCTTATGAAAAAGCGGATTCTGCTCCGGCAAAATCCGAACAAAATGCAAGAGCCTCTGCGCCGAAACCTAGCCTGAACAAAAAGCAATTACGTCAGCAATCTGCCGAACAGCGCAAAGCTAAATCGGCTACGACTAACCGTATAAAACGCATTGAGCAGAAGATGGAAAAAGCCAATGCTGAGCTCAAGGAAATAGAAGTTAAGCTGGCCGATACAGAGCTCTATGCAGAAGACAAAAAAGACGAGCTAACGGATTTGATTCACAGCCAAGCTGAGTGCAAGCGAGAGCTCGAATCTCTCGAAGAAGGCTGGTTAGAGTTGAATGAGGAGCTGGAGGCTTCCGCTACTGGCTGAGCTCCACTATTAGTCTGAGCTCAGCTCAGCACATTCGATACTAGATAATGCTTCTCGCGCTTGCGTATTCAGGTGGATCAGGTAGCAATTTCCTCTATTGCTAACCAATTGGAAATTGTCGACACCTCCCAAATCGCGGCCACTTAAAAGCGTGCGGTGGATAGCCAATTCACTGGTTTCTGTTAGTGCACTGTTTGCAATTTCAACGCGCGCGCCATGAAGCATATTTGCAATAGCTTGCTGAACCATGATGCGGCTGTGCTCATTGGCCCGAACGATAACGGCTGGTCTGTCGTTGCGGGGGTTTAGAGAGCTGCAAGCAGCGGTAATGACAACGCCAATTAGCGCTAAGCTAACAATCTTAGTCATCTGGTCTATCCATTATTCGGTTCAGCAACCAAAGCGGTTTCGGTGTGAGTGTTTGAGTAGACAAGCCTATGTATGAATCTTCAAGTGCATCCGTCACAGTTTTGCCAACTGCCACACAGGTTCCACTCACACGGTAAACCAGGGCGGTGGATAACATTCCTTCATTTTCATCACCGAGTAGGTTGTTCAGGTCGTCCTCTGCGAAGCAGCCGGGCAGGCTGACCGTGCCTGGCGAGCCAATATTCTGCGGAGTAAATCCGTCTGCATATTCTCCGAATCCCTGAGCGTTTTCGGCTTGGAACTGAATACTGAAATAACTGGTTCCACAGTTGTCAGTAGCGTAGAAGCCGTAGGGCTTACCGCAGGTTGTATTACCGATTAGTATGACCTCGATATCAACGCCTCTCAGGCTGTTAATTATGGATTCACTGGCGGAGCAGGTCCCCGAACTGGCAAGAACAAACACTCTAGATAGATTCAGGGAGGGCAATGCCGTACCCGCTGTTGTCGAAAAGCCCAGAGCCTGATCGAAAAAGGGCACAGGATCGTTTATCTCTCCAGTGACTGGATTAAAAACTGGATGCTTGTCGTTAAAAACCAGCTGTTCAAAGATCTGCCCGTTGGTGGCTGTGGGGCCAGCGATCATATAGGCCAATTCGCTGGCGATGGCCAGGAAGCCGCCGCCGTTGTAGCGCAAATCCAAAACTAGATCATCGATGGGTTCTGCCGAAAGCTGCTCCACTGCATCTATCAACTGAGCTTCTGCCGTGGCGATATGATCATTGAAGAGGATATAACCAACTTTACCGCTTGCGGTGTCCAGCGCCTTAACATTTTGTACAGGAGTTGAGGTAATTGTTGAGGAGGTTAGATTGACGAATCGTGTTTCAGAGGAGCCAAGATCCTGAATTTCTATATTGTGAGTCTCGCCGATATTGCTCGGGAAAAGCCCCTCATTTAGCACGTCGATCTCAGATTCACTGCTTCCGGTCTCGGCGCTTACGCCATCGACAGAAATAATTCTGGCACCCCGGGCCATCCCGGCTAAATCTGCAGGTGAGTCGGGCTCGACATAGGCGACGGCAATTTCGCGAGGAATTATTGAGGACAAAAACACGATTTGAAATCCATAACCGGCGGACACTCCTGACTGTGACAATGCCTCCCACTCATCCGTTGGCACAGTAAAATGGAACTGATCCTTGGGCGCACCAGACTCGGTCACTGCGTCAGTTTTGAGCAGATCAAAGTAGGGCACAGTTTCATAGAGACCAGGGTCAAAATCCGTAACCTCGCGGTACCAAAGATAAGTCTCGTTGGTCCAGGATCGAAGCCAGTGGTTTTCCAGTAGAGTTGATCCCGATAGATCTGGAAAAGGAGCACCAGTCGTTTGACTTAAACCAGTGCGGGGAGATTCGCAAAGAGCGGAGAATGAATTTGATGAATCAAAAACACCCTCATTCCAGACTGGTGAATCTGAACTGCCACTGGTGACTAGCGTTCCAACCAGAGTTTGGTTGTCGTCAGGATTTCCATCCCCGCCGCAGCCCTGAAGCAAAAGGATTGAGCCAACAAGAAGGCTTGAGGACATATTCCCCAATTTTGTGAGCTGGTATTTGAGCTGTGACTTCATGGATACCCCTTTTCCTTGGGTATTTAGTTGATCATGAATTTCCTAAAGATGGCTAGCCAAATTTAGTTTTGGTATGGGAAAACCCTATAAGTCTTTCCATTTGTATAGAGCGGCGGCTTGTCCCCGGTAAGTGCCCTTCGAATCAATAAGGTTCCAGATAAAAGCCTCTTCGATACGAAATCTTCTTCCAGTGGAAGAGATACGAACTCCCTTGTAGTCATCAATAAATCCCTGGCTAGTAACACGTTCCAGTAACCGCGCTCGTTCTTCACGATTTACTGGCTCGGCAGAGTGCCGTGAAGGGTGGCTTAGCAGAGTGCCCCAGTCCATCTCGAACAATCTCTGTGCAGCGAGATTGCCATAGTTAAACATCGGATCGTCAGCGGTATCGTGTGAGGCCAGAGCAAAGGGTGCTTGATAGAGCGCTTCGTATGTTGCTGAAGGCGTTGCTTGAGGCTCGACAAGCTCTTTGCCTGTCCAGTGTTTATAGCTACGGAGCAGAAGATCAGCTTGTTCTTCCGTGCCTCTGACCATTATTCAAACTCTTCAGTATCGACAAGGGCTTGCATCGCTGCGTCATAGCGGCCGCCCGAAATGGTGTTCTGATTAATTAGCTGATCTAGCTCGGCAAGCACCTCGTCTGGCAGCCCGATATCAAGAGCGGCGTAGTCTTCGATTAGATGATCTACCCTAGTTGTGCCTGGGATGGTGTGGAGGTTGTCCCCGCGGCTGAGCACCCAGGCCAATGATAGTTGTGCAGTTGAGTATCCGGATTCTTGTGCGATCCGCTCAAACGCACCAAAAAGATTGTTTCGATTGTTCGATAGGTGTGGTTCCTGAAACCTCGGCATATGGGGGCGAATATCTGATTCTTGCAAATCACTCGGGTTGATCGCCGTGTCTGCCAATATTCCGCGACTAAAAGGCGAAAAGGAAACAAGTGCTGCGCCAATCTCCCGGCACACCTTCTTTACCGCGATTTCGATTTGACGGCTGGCAAGAGAGTACTCAGATTGCACAGCGGCGATCGGAGCAACGGCGTGAGCGCGTCGCAGGGTTTCTGCGCTCGGCTCGGAAATGCCAATAGCACGGATTTTTCCTTCCTGAACCAGGTCGGCCAGAGTGCCTATGGAGTCTTCGATAGGCACTTCTCGATCCCGGCGGTGTAAGTAGTAGAGATCGATGACTTCCGTCTGCAAATTCTTCAGTGAAAGCTCGCAGGCTCTTCGAATATCTTCCGGTCGCCCGTCAATTACCCGCTTGCCGTCGCGGATATAAAGGGCGCACTTACTTGCCAGAAATATTTTGTCGCGATGAGGTTTAAGTATTTCGCCAACCAGTTTTTCGTTAGCGCCTGAACCATAAAGAGAGGCCGTATCAAAATGTAATAGCCCTAACTCCAGAGCTTTTTCTATCAATATTTTTGCTTCGCCAAGAGGGGTGGGATTACCGTAGCCGTGGGAAAGCCCCATGCAACCCAAACCAATGGCGGGGACTTTTGCGTGTGCTATTTGCCTTAACATTTTTGTTTCAACTCTATTTGTTTCAACTTTATGTTCGATATGGGTTGACCAGAGCCTTCAGTCTAAGGGTCTGCATTGGGAATAACTGCCTCGGTGATAGGCAAGTGAGGCCTTCTCCTTATCGGACTGATGATGCATTACCTCGCCGACGAAGATCAGGTGGTCACCTCCCTCGTAACAATATCGAGCTTCGCATTCTAGAATCGCAGCACAATCTTTAATTAGGGGTAGTTTTCTCTCAGAGAGTGCCCAGTCGACACCTGAAAATCGGTCTTTCACGGGGCTGGCAAAGGTATTGGAAAGCTCAACTTGATCAGTAGTAAGAAAGTGCACCGCATATCCATTCGCCTGCTCAAATACCGGAATTAGGTCGGATGATTTGTCCAAACTCCAGAGTATGAGTTTGGGTTCTAGAGATACCGAGCTAAAACTGCTGGCAGTAAAGCCGGCCGGCACACCCTCTTTATCCAGAGTTGTAATTACGGTTACCCCGGTGGGGAATAATCCTAAAGTGCTGCGGTAGTCGATGGAATTACTGCTCAATTTTTCTTGGTGGTCGATGGGATAAGTTTCATTATGAAGTTCCACAACCAAGAATGAAACCAGCGGATCAGTTCAGTTTTAGCTCCACTTAATCGAACAACCCATGCTTGCAATTTGCTCTACTGGACCTTTCCCTGTTTCTGCGATTTGTATCATGGCGTTCACCAGTTCCTTGGTTCGATCTATTGGGTTTCCCATTCGAGCGTCATCAAGACGTCCTCGGTACTGGAGCTCGCCCTGGCTATTCAGACCAAAAAAATCTGGTGTGCAAACCGCACCGTAAGCTTTGCCAACGAGCTGACCTTCGTCGACCAGATAGGGAAAGGTAAATCCATAATGTTGGGCAAAGCGCCGCATATTTTCCGGGCTGTCTTGGGAGACATGGCGATAATCGTTGGACATGACCGCCAGTACATTTATTCCCTGTGCTTGAAGCGCTTTGACGTCTTCGACGAATCGTTCCGCGATGGTCTGAACATAGGGGCAGTGGTTACAGATAAAGGCGATCAATAAGCCCTTTTCACCAAGTTGCTCGGACATAGTGAAACTCTTTCCGTCCGGATCTTGAAGGGTGAAATCCGGAGCTTTCCAGCCGAAGTCGCAAATGGGTGTGTCCAGAAGCATGCAAATAACCGAGTAGTAAAGAGTTCACTATTCTAATCAATCTAACTTGGTTACCTAATTTCGATGCTCTATTTTTTCGTTGCAGAAATTTTATCCCTGACCTAGACTCGCCTCTCCTGTGTGAGGTGCCTGAATAGGACATTGCCTAATGTCTTTGGTCAGGTTAAACGGGAACTGTGGTGAACCTGCATCAGCTCTTAGGTAGATGCCAACTAATCCACGGCTGCCCCCGCAACGGTGATGCGATTCGTTTTCCAAAATGATGAGCTAAGCCCGATACCGGCCCTGTACAGCGTATGAGTTTTCGTTCTGTCATCTCGATAGAAAGGAAGCTCACCAAGACGAAGCGGAGGGCTTTGTCGTGGGCTGTCATCTCTTTTTGATTTCCCCCAACACCCTTCTCTCAGTCGCGACTTTAATTTTTACGCAATTGAGGAATTACCTGTGAAAAACAGATTTCTATTACTGAATAAAGTGTTACCCCTAGCTGCTCTTGCAGCGAACTGCGCGCTTGCGCAACAAGAAAACATGCTCGACGAAATTGTCGTTACCTCTAGCCGCATTGAAATGCCACTACGCCATGTGGCAACGGCGATGTCGGTGGTGGATCGAGAAGAGCTCGAGATGAAGGGCTACTCCTCATTGGCAGATGTCCTCAGAACTGAAGCTGCTGTAGGAGTTACCAATAGTGGAGGTGAAGGCAAAACCACATCCCTTCGAATCAGAGGTGAGGAAGGCTACCGCACGCTCCTACTGATAGATGGCGTGGATATGGCTGACCCCACAGGTACACAGATCGGGCCTCAATTGCAGCATGTGCTCAACAGCTATGACCTTGAGCGCATAGAAGTCTTGCGTGGGCCTCAGGGCTTTATGTATGGCGCAGATGCGGGTGGTGTTGTGAATGTTATTACCACTTCTGGAGCAGAAGGGTTGACTGGCGGCCTTTCCATTGAAGCGGGCGATCTCGGTACCACCAACATCGGCGGTCGAATCGCTGGAGGAAACCAGACTGCCAATTTTTCTCTATCGATTTCTGATTACAGTACAGATGGTTTTAACTCTCGAACCGATGACACCCTGCTTCAGGATGACGATGGTGCAGAGAATACGACCATTCATCTGAAAACCGGTTGGAATATCAGTGATGCGCTAAGTACGAGCCTGGTATATCGAGACATCGATGCTGAATATGACTACGACGCCTGTGGTTTTCCTTCTGCCTATGACTGCACCGGCGGAGCGGAACATCGCGTTGGCAAGATTAGTCTCAATTACCAAGCTGGGAATCTGAGCCAGACTTTTTCTTACGCTCAATCGGAAGTTTCCAGTGATACCTTCGCGGCGGGCGTTTCCAGTTTCTATACTGAAGGTGAGACCAAAGAGTTTGAATATCTGGCGGCATTTGAGTTGAGCTCTGGTGATCGTTTTGTATTTGGATCAGATTATGAAGAAGACGATATCACTACGGTTGGTAATGAGATTGATCGCCAACAATTGGGTGTCTACGGTGAATTCCAATTTGGTATAGGCGAGCAGATTTTTGTCACTGCTGGACTCCGATATGACGATAATTCTGATTTTGGCAAACACACTAGCGGTCGAGTTTCTGCTGCCTATGTTCAAGATCTGGCTTCGGGAAGTAGCCTTAAATATCGAGCAACCTATGGCACAGGCTTTCGCGCTCCCAGCCTCTCAGAGGTTGCCTACAACGACGGCCCATTTGCCTTTGGTGATGCGGTAGGCATTGAGTTTAGTGAGGAAACTAGCAGCGGTTATGACATAGGCGTCGATTATCTATTGAGTAATGGCGCTCAATTGCAGGCAACCTACTTCGATCAACGCATCGAAGATGAAATTTTCTTTGATCTGATCGCCTTCTCGGGGTATTTGCAGGAATCCGGTGAGACAGAATCTAGTGGTATCGAGTTGGCTGTTGAATACCCAGTTACCGATGCATTGTTGGCGACGGCGAATTACACCTATAACGAGACAAATGCGAGTACAGGTTTGACGCGGTCGCGTCGCCCTGAGCGGTTGGCTAATCTAGGACTGACATACGCTGCATTGGTTGATCGACTTCATGTATCCGCTAACCTGAGAATATCCAAAGATTCCTTTAATGACGTCTTCGGCGTAGGTTTGGTGCCTCTTGAGGATTATCAGGTTGTAGACCTTAGCGCCAAATACCGGCTAAACCAGAGTCTTGAGTTGTTTGGTCGTATCCAGAACCTAACCGATGAAGACTATGAGGAGGTAACAGGCTTTAACACCGCCGACCGATCTGTCTATTTGGGCGCTCGTTATAACTTTTAATTTGATTAAAAGGCCGCTCCGAGGGAGTGGCCTTTTCACTATCTGAGATTTGCTATGACCGACAAAAACGAAAAGCACAAAAAGTCGATGGAAAAACAGAAGGAGAAGGTCGACTCACGAATTGAGGAAGCCTCCATCGAAAAGGGTGTTGTGATTCTATTGACCGGCAACGGCAAGGGTAAAAGCAGCTCTGCCTTTGGCATGGTGCTGCGCGCTATGGGTTACGGCCACAAAATTGGCGTGGTGCAGTTTATTAAGGGCGCACAGCTTTCCGGCGAAGAAATCTTTATTCGTGACCTCGTAACTCAAAACAAGTACCCGGAGATTACCTTCTATCAAATGGGAACTGGTTTTACCTGGAATACCCAGGATAGAACTAGTGATATTGAAGCGGCCGAAAGAACCTGGGCTGAAGTGGTGCCGCTTCTGCAAGACGAGAGCTACGATCTGGTAGTGCTCGACGAGCTCACCTATATGATCGCCTATAAATATTTGGATGAGCAGATGATCCTCGACGCTATCGCCAATCGCCCTCCAAACCAGAGTGTGATTGTTACTGGTCGCGGTGGTGGCAGCGCACTGCAGGAATTGGCCGATACGGTTTCTGAAGTGAAAGATATTAAGCACGCATTCAAGGCAGGAGTTAAAGCAAGACAAGGAGTGGACTACTAGCAGTGTCTAGCTTCGGCAAAACATTGATGGTTCAAGGAACTACTTCTGATGCCGGGAAAACTACTCTGGTGGCGGGATTCTGCCGGGTGTTTGCTCGGGCCGATGTTTCGGTTGCGCCCTTTAAACCGCAGAATATGGCGCTCAACAGCGCCGTTACTCTTGAAGGCGGTGAGATAGGCCGATCTCAAGCTTTGCAGGCATACGCCTGCGGCCTTGAGCCTCATACTGATATGAATCCCATACTGCTCAAGCCGAATTCTGATACTGGGGCACAGGTGATAGTGCAGGGCAGAGCGATACAGAATCTCGAAGCGGAGGACTATCACCGCTATAAACCTGTTGCCATGCAGGTGGTTCGTGAATCTCATCAGCGATTAACAGATCAATATGATCTTGTGTTGGTGGAAGGCGCTGGAAGCCCGGCGGAAATTAATTTACGCAAGGGCGATATTGCCAATATGGGATTTGCTGAGGCGGTGGATTGCCCGGTAATTCTAGTGGCCGATATTGATCGTGGAGGTGTATTTGCGCACCTGGTTGGCACGCTAGACTTACTTTCTGAGTCGGAGCAAAACCGGGTAGTTGGATTTGTGATTAACCGATTTCGAGGAGACATCGCCTTGCTCGAAG
>JABJGI010000031.1 GCA_018662305.1 Porticoccaceae bacterium
CTCAATTTCTGAAGGAGAAATGCCGCTTAGAATTACTTCATAGTCTCCCGCTTGCGCCGTCGGCTGACCAGAGAACGATAGCCTTGCGACAAGCTCTAGCGAAGGCAAACTCATCAAACTGGTTCCCGGAATCATTGCCATGGAATCGTCCAGATTGATCTCTGCCGGAAGCTCTGCTGCGGTCAATCGAGTTACCGCGGTGGGCATTGGCGATCCAGGTATTCGCGCAATAATAAATAGTGTCGTAGAAGGATCAACATCCAGACCATCAGCTAATCGGATCAACAGTGGAATACCTGGCCCTTGATCTTGCACTGTCTCTGCCTGAGCAGATGCAGAAGGCGTTGAATCTAATGCTCCGCCATTTTCGGCAATCTCCTGCTGCGCCAAGATGATACTGGCGCGAATCACCTGAGCATTCTCAGAATCCCCAGACATCCCCTGCAATGCACGAGTCCAAAAGCTGATTGCCGCTTCCGGCTCGCCCTGTTGAAAGGCGGAAACTCCCAACATCCCAAGCACGGTGGCATTTACTGGATCGATAGCGAGCACTCGCTCGGTAAGTCGCTGAACTTTGGGAGTCAGATTGTAGCCCTGGGCAAGGAATTCAACTTCCGCCCAGCGAGACAATATACCCACGTCGTCTGTATAGGTTTCCGCTGCTTTTTCATAGCCGTTCGAAGCGCGTTCAAATTGCTGCATATCTTCATAAAGACCGGCTAACAAATACCAATACTCAGCTTTATCAGAGTTTTCAGCTCTCTGTTCAATCTGCTGCATCAAGTCGGCCCACTCATCCTCAGGTATTTCCTGCCCAGATGCCGCAATGCCAATCATTCGTTGGTATTCATCGCGAATTTGTAGATCAGGGTATGAGCCAAAATGCTTGTAAGCGATCAGAACAACAACGGGAGTTGTCACAAAAACCGCGGCCAACACTTTCTTTTGCAGTGCACTGGCACCTCGCCATAGAGGAAAAATAACCAGCCCAAGAAGAACAATAAAAAAGACAAGGATGCCGGCTAAACTGGCAAAACTACTCACAATAAATCTTCCTCATCGCCTTCAGCAATAATGGGTCGTTGCTTGGCTTGCAACAGAACTCGCCAAACCAGAAAACTACCCGCCAGCGCAAAAAAGACGGGTACCAGCCAAACCCAAAGTGTAGATCCGGCCGCCGGAGGGTTATAGAGAACAAAGGTGCCATAACGAGCGACCAGAAAATCTTTGATCTGCTGGTCAGTCTGTCCCTGCTCTAGCATCAAATGAATTTCGCGGCGCAGGTCATCAGAGATTTCTGACACGGAATCGGATAGGTTCTGGTTTTGACACTTGGGGCATCTGAGTTCTTTAGTCAGCTCCTCGTAGCGTTCCAGCAGTTCCGTGGAACTGAAATCATAGATTTCGCCAATGGCAAAAACCTTTGCCGTTGCAATTAGCGCGAGCAAGACCAACACCAAGGATAGGAAATTCTTAACCAGATTATTCATTAATCAGCCCGCCGTATTGCAGGTAAACCTGCTTCATCTCTGATTCCCAAACACGTTCATTAACGACACCTACACGTTTGTAGCGGATGATGCCCTGCTTATCGACGATAAAAGTCTCGGGGGCGCCGTAAACCCCAAGATTTAGACCGAGACGGCCATCGCGATCTTGGATGTGGTAGGCATAGATATCGCCAAAATAGTCGAGCCAGTCTAGAGCCGCCTCAGGGGTATCCTTGTAATTCATGCCGACCAGCGGCACACCCTGCTCAACCAGCTGAGTGAGATAAGGATGCTCGTCGCGACAGCTCGGGCACCAGGAACCCCAAACATTTACCAAAGTGACCTGCCCCTGCGCCAGTTCGGCTTGAGTATGAAAATCGTTGTGCAATCCGGGCAATTGAAAATCAGGGAAAGGCTTATCAACCAGAACTGAGGTCAACTCATCTACCGCCCTGTTTTCTCTCATTTGCAACGCAAAATAGAAAAAAACGGACATCAACAAAAACACCGTTAAGGGTGCAAAGACGAGAAACTTTTTGCTGGCTTCAGGAGTCAAGCTGCCACCACACTAGATTCTGTGTCCGCAGCAGATTTAGCAGTCTTGGCCATGCGATAGCGAGAATCCAAAACCGCAACCAAACCACCGAGAGCCATTAAAATTGAACCCAGCCAAACCCAACGAATAAAGGGTTTAACCTGAATCCGCACAGCCCAGGCAGTGTCACTCAGTTGCTCTCCCATGGAGACAAATAGGTCGCGGCTGAGAGTTCCATCAATACCCGCCTCGGTAAGCACATCACCAGATGCAAAGTAACGCCGTTTTTCCGGATAGAGCTGGGCTTCGTCCAGGCTATCCTTCCAGACATACACCTCACCAACAAAGGCCGTGTAATTGGGGCCCGGCTCCTGATAGTGGCCATCAAATTCAAACTCGTATCCCGCCACATCCACTTTGGTGCCCGGTTCCATTCGAACATCCACAGATTCGGTCAGAGCCGTACTCATGCCAATCCCAACAGTCAATACAGCAACACCCAGATGAGCGCTGCACATTCCCCACCAGGTGAGCGATCCCAAGGTTTTTGCCAAGGCTCCCAACTGGTATTTGCTGCGCAAATCCTCAAGCAGATGGATCACGACCCAAAGCGCTAAAAACAAGGATCCAACCAAAACCGGAGTTAGGCTGCCTGCCAAAGCCGCCAAAGCGAAGGCCAGCACGAGACTGAGAATCAAGGGCACGGGAATCGCTTTACCAACACGTAGCAAGTCGTCACTGCGCCAGCGCAGCCTCTGCCCGATTCCTAAGAACACCATCAAAGGCCCACCAAATATCACCAGAAACAGATTGAAGTAAGGCGGCCCTACGGAAACAGATTGCAGACCAAGTGCGTCCACCAACAAGGGATAGAGGGTGCCCAGCAGAACCACTGCACACATCAAACTGAGCAGCAGATTGTTTACCAATAACATAGCCTCTGCCGAAAGCGGCTCAAAGCCTGAAGTCGGCTTAAGGTCGTTCATGCGCAGACCATACAAAAACAAGGATCCACCAATCACAACAAAGAGGAATAACAGGATGTACAACCCACGCTCCGGGTCAGAAGCAAAGGCATGGACGGAATTCAGAACACCAGATCGAACTAGAAAGGTACCGAGCAAGCTGAGGCTAAAGGCAATCAGGGCCAACAATACCGTCCAGCTTTGAAACAGATTACGTTTCTCCGCCACTGCCAGGCTATGCACCAGCGCGGTACCAACTAACCAGGGCATAAGGGATGCATTTTCAACCGGATCCCAAAACCACCATCCACCCCAACCCAACTCGTAGTATGCCCACCAGCTACCCAGGGAGATTCCGAGAGTCAGAAAGGCCCAGGCAATATTGGTCCAGGGACGCAACCATTTTGCCCAGATGGGATCAAACTTCCCGCAAACCAAGGCCGCGACGGCAAAGCTGAAAGCCACTGAGAATCCCACATAGCCCATATAGAGCATGGGCGGATGGAAGATCAGCCCTATATCTTGAAGCAATGGGTTTAGATCACTGCCGTCAGGAGCAGAAAAAGGCAAAAGCCGTTCGAAGGGGTTCGAGGTAAAAAGCAAAAAGAGGATAAAGCCTAAGGCAAGAAATCCCTGAGAGGATAAAGCCACGGCTCGAAAATTCGATTCTAAATGGCGACTAAACAGCGCAACCGCCATTGTCCAGCCCGCCAGAATCAAAACCCAAAGCAACATCGAGCCTTCATGAGCGCCCCAGACTGCTGAAAATTTGTAGTACCAGGGCAACAAGGAGTTTGAGTTGTTCGCTACATAAAGAACGGAAAAGTCATCGTTTAGAAAACTAACCGTTAGATAGTAAAAAGAAACGACAAGGGAGAGAAAGACTAGCGCGCTAAGCGGACTAGCACTTGCTGTCAGTCGATCCTGTCCATAGCGAATACCTGCTAAGGGCACAACAGTTTGAAGCAAGGCCATAAAGGCCGCGAAAATTAAAGCAATAAGACCGAATTCTGGGTACATCTGCGTCGATATGGAAAAACCGGTCGGCATTATACAGGCGCGCTGACTCGGTGCGATTACAGATGAAGAATATTCTAGAGGTAGGCTTTTTTGGAGTGATAAGAAGTATCACTCCCCGGTTGAAGCAAACTGGTTTTTGACAAAAAGAAAGCTATCGGGCGTGAGGGGCTAAGAAAGCCGGGGAAAGCCGGGCTAGAAATCATATTCCTGCGTCATCTTACGCAGTTGTACTTCTTCCAGTTTTGCTTCCAATTTACGCCGAGCATCAATTTCGCCCTGCTTTGCCTTTAATTCAGGCTCTGCTGGCTCCTCGAGCTCTACCTCTATTTCAATGTCGTCAACAAGATCTTCGTCGTCACTCATGAGCTGTGCACCCAAAAAGCTAGTCAATCTCTACCTCAAGCAAATTTGCAAAAGGCTCCAGAGCAAAAAATATTTCGAAATTGGCAAGAGGTCAAGAAATTTTTAGCGCCGACTTCTTTAAATAGAATTTACTTAAGATATGACTTTAATCTTGTTGTAATAAAAGGAAATCTTTTTCGTTATCAAGATCAGAAATAGTCTCTATTTTTCCGATAGATAGCTGCTGTTTTTCAAGTTCTAACTCAAGTTGCGACAGCACGGTTTCGCTACCCCAGGAAATTTCCCCTTCAAGATTTGGCGCTCTATTTGTACAGGCTATAAGAACAAATCCCCCGTCGAAAGCTGGCTGTACCGCCACATCAAGGCCTGAGCCTATTAGTTCCACTGCCCGGTCGAGGTGCTCAATTTTCTGCTGCGGACAGTCCGTACCAATAACCAGAGCGTGCTCGCCTTGATCCAAAGCCGATTGCATTGCGTATTGCATGCGTTCGCCAAGGTTTTCTCCCTGCTGAAACCTCACAGTGAGATTCTCCGGCAAATCGACTAGGCTCATTACCTCATCTTGCTGAGCCTCAGATTCCGGCTGCTCAGACCACCAGAGCTCTACAGGACCATGCTTCCAGAAGCTTGCCAGATTAAGGGAATGCTCTATCAAGACCAGATGTAATGCCAGACAGCCTTGCTGACCTAGTAATGGTTCCAGCCGAGTTTTAACTTTTCCAAGTATTGGCAGGCGGGCAAATATGATGAGTCGAACGGCAGTACTCATTCCGACGATCAGGCGCCTCGGTACCAGTGTGCCAAGCGCTGCGGTGAAACACCCAAACGATAGGAAGATCGCAAAAACCACATCAACAGGACAGTTTTCACCACTCCTCCCTGCCTCCAGCGACGGCTCGAAGTGAGTACCGAGTTCGGAAAGCGCCGTGCAGGCCAACGGCGGCGCAATCGGTAGCTAAGGGCAATATCTTCCATCAATGCAATATCTGCAAAACCACCTAAAGATCGAAAGTAGCTGGTTTTCACAATTTGCGCTTGGTCACCGCTGGCGCCAGAG
>JABJGI010000030.1 GCA_018662305.1 Porticoccaceae bacterium
ATTCGCTTGAGAGAAGCGGGAAAGCTCATTCAACATCAACTGAGTTTCTGGCTGCTCAAAGGGACCCCAGTCCCGATTTAGATCAACGCCTCCGGCATTGTGTCGCCAATTGCCGAGCTCAACGCCGTCGGGGTTTAGATTAGGCACCATCACAACGCCGTAGTCTTCTCTAAAACGAACGGCCAATTGATCTGATTGCGTTAACCTGTCAATAAAGAACTTCATGGCAATTGCACCCGTAACTTCCGGAGGGTGCTGACGGCCAACCAAAACAATGTACTTTTCACGCGACTCTGCAGATTCAATTAGGGAGATATCTCTGCCGCGTAGACTTTGACCCAGCACTCTAGATTCAAGGAAAGGCAGTTCGTTCAGATTTTCAGTCCAATCCAGATAGAAGTCGTTATCTAGAATTTCCTGTCCAGAAATCCAGATTGGCTCTGGACCAACGTCCAACTCAAGCTTGATTGCCTTGCCCTCAAAAAGGACCTCTATATCTCGATCATCCAGACGAGCCCAACTTTCACCGTCAGAACTTACCTTGGGATGATAGCGGTGCTCATGTTCGTTGTAGTGCAAGTAAACATCTATGTTTTGTCGACGCTCCGAATAAATGCGGAAGGCATACCAGGGACTGTGGTTTATCGGACTATTTTCCGGAGAGGTGGAAAGACTATATTCACGATTGTCGGTTTGCTTACAGGAGTTCAGCCGCGCACCAGAGAAACTCAAATCGAATACCAGACCACCGAAGTCACAATGGGGAACGGAATCGTTTATCTCAATATCTTGTGCCGATACGAAAGAACAGAAAAGCCCTGAAATCAGGGCCAAATTTATTATTCTGATCTGAATCAATTGATAAAAGGACATGAATAATTCGCCTCGAGGATCCTCTTGTGTATTACACAATCTCATCTGAACAACAGAAAAACAATCTGGAGCGCGGCATCAATAACTCGCCACGCTCCAGATCAGAGGGGACTAGAAGTCTTTCTGGATGTCCAGATAGACGTATCTGCCGCGGTTTGAATGCAGTCCAGAGGAATAGCCCGTAGAAGGATCAGGGTACAGCGAGGCCTCACGATCAAAGAGGTTGTTCACACCCAAACGAAACCGCGTGTCTTGAAGCGCATCAATACTGCTATCTTCAAATTGATACTGAACATAGCCGTTGAAGCGTAGAAATTCCTCAACTTCGTAGGGGCTACCATCAACATTACTGGTCACGTCAGTATCGTCGAATTCACTTACGTAGTTGCCTGACACTCCGGCACCCCAATTTTCATTGCGCCATGTTCCAGTCAGACTGGCGCGCATTCTTGGGTTGCGGTTTTGTTGTATTAGAGAGCCCACCAAATCAGAATCTGTATCACTAGCATCAACACCGAAGTCGGCTTGAAAAGCGGCATCCGATATTGCATCGAGCAAAGCAGCTGTGCGAGCAGAACCTTCTTGCTCAAACTTGGACAAGTAGGCGGCATTAAATTTGACGTTAACCGACCCAATCGATGTGTCCGGGAAGCTAAAGCCTGCTGTGAAATCGTAACCTTCAATTTTGCGTGGCGACAAATTCTCAAAGGTTTGTTCAACATATTGAAGCTCACCTACAGCCGCGATGTTGCGACCTGTTGCCAAGTTAAAGGCATCTGTAGCAGCGATATCCGCAGCTGTTGCATCAAAGCGAACTACTCGATCACTAGAAGAACCCCGGCTTCGCAGAACAATATCTTCCACTAACGTGCTGTCGCGGCCAAACACTCCAACAACGCCGGTCTGCTCAATGGACCAGAAATCCAGAGTCAAATCTAACCAATCGGTCGGAGTAAGCACCACACCAAAGGTGATATTTTCTGATTCTTCAGGCTGTAAATCCGGGTTACCCAAAGTTTGGGTGGTGATAGGAACACTACAACCTTCGCCGGTGACGGAGCAGGCCAAAAAATCTTCCTGACTATTGCTGAAACGGGAAACCACACTCTGGTTAATGGTTTCCAAATTTGGAGCTCTAAAACCTTCGGACCATGCGGTGCGGATCAACAACATGTCATTAACCGTCCAGGCAAGGGCAACCTTGGGCTTAAGAATATCGCCGACATCACTATAACTTTCGTAGCGAGCGGCTACCTGTGCATCAAGGGACTGAACCAGCGGCGCGTCCGCGAGCAATGGAACTGCAAGTTCTGCGTAGGCAGAAAACACATCCCGATCACCGCTACTATCTGGCGTCGCACTGACACCCATAATGGAGCTACTAAAAAACTCACCTGTTATCGGATTGGTAAAAGTGTCAGTTCCATCAAGTCGCTCATCTCTATCGTCAGACCATTCTTCCTGACGAAATTCAGTACCTACCGCTGCACCAACTGTGCCAGCGGGAAGATCGAAAAGATTGGGTGTAGAGATCTTAAAATCAGCTCCCGTTAGTGAAGTTTCGATACTGCGATTTACATCAACAATAAACTCACTGGCATCCTGATCCATGGTATCGCCATCAAAGGGATTGTAGGCAGTAGCATCTGTGCGGCTGACCGCGTCATAAAACAAACTGCGGCTCATCTGACGCGAGCTATCAACACTCTCGGCATCTGAACGGTAGGCTGCACCTTCCCAGTCCCAATCACCTACTTGACCACGTAAACCGGCCAAAAATCGTATTGAGCTGTTATCCACGGTAACCGTTCTCAGCCCAGAATCTACAAGCCGCAATCCTTCGATATCCATGTCATAGCCCTCAGCAGGCGCATCGATATTGGCTAGACGATTTACACTGCCGGTTGGACCAAAGGGGTTCCAGTAGCTTGCCGCAGGAACAATC
>JABJGI010000029.1 GCA_018662305.1 Porticoccaceae bacterium
CCAGGCAACTTTTGATCAGCAAGAAATAATGGCCCTGCGGGAATATCTGGTTCGCGGAGGTTTTGTATTAGTAGATGATTTTCATGGCGCAGCTTTTCGCCAACGCTTTATCCAGTTTGCCCGCGAGCTATTTCCCGACCGCCCTCTGGTACCCATCCCTGAAGATGACCCCATCATGAACATCCACTACGACTTGAATCAGGAAACCCAGATTCCCGGGCAGCGACACCTCTATTACACAAGGACTGGTGAAATAGGTGCACAGATGGAAGGCCAACCGGAATGGTTGGGAATCTACGATGACGAAGGTAATTTGGTCTTGGCAGGGCACGTGAATATGGATACAGGTGATGCATGGCAACACGCAGATGACCCATATTATCCTGAACCTATGACGAATCTGGCGTACCGTTTTGGAGTAAATTATTTGATTTACTCTATGACGCACTAATACTCAGAATACGGCCAAGAGATAACTGTCGACGGACAAAAAAGGAGCCTTGCGGCTTCTTTTTATTTTATATTTTATATCTCGGAAAAATGTTCTCAGCAAAAAAACGAGAACTAAACTTGGTCGTGATTTTCTTTTACGTATCCTCGAATAAAACGTCTGATTTCTCTAGCGGCGCTAGTATCCAGAGCTTCACACAGAGCGACAAACTCGTCCCTCTCACCCTTGTTTATGCGAAGTATGAGCTGGCTGTCTTTGCTCTTGTACTTGGGGTGTTTTTTCTTTTTTTCTTTTTCTGCCATTGATTAGTTAGCACCGTTTATAGGTCACCCAATATACATTGCATATACGAATTTTAAAATGAAGTTTTTGTGGCAAATAGATGCATGCCGCTTGGGTTTTTCGGCATAGCTAAAGAACGTGCGACCTGTCTTCCGTTTTCTCCGTTGTGGTTTGGCAACCACACAACTTGTAGAGAGGGCACCACCGCATTCCTGCCGTGGCGATTAATACCAATCCGATCCAGCCCCAGGGGGTTTGAGGGCCGACAAAAACCAGCGCGACTAGCACAAGACCAACAACCAATCGCACCAATCGATCTATAGATCCAACATTCTTTTGCATAGTGACCTCCGAAGGGATAGCTAAATGTTTCTTCGGGCCAAGTGTAAAAGAATCGATTTACCTCAAGTTGATGCGCATCAACAAAGTTGTGCTTCCGAGAAAGTAGACCTCGCTATTCTTCGCAAGGAAAGTCCTGTTTGATCACGTCATAGACCCAAAGCGCCAAAGTTTGACCCTGATCGTAGTCTGCCATGTCTGATGCAATCTTAGCGGCATCTTCTGCCAGAGAAACACCTTCGGGAAGGCAGAAGTCTGCATAGTAAGTTGGGTTGCGGTTAAACCTTTCTTGTCCAATCCTGGTTGAAAAAGCGCGCTGAACAAAGTCTGTTCGGTCTTTCTGTCCTTCGAGAATATTGTTGATCAGGGCAGTGTCCGTCTCTACTGCGCCGTCGAGAAACCCATGAATATAGGCTTTGCAGATATCGCTCTCGGTGTCAGCGCAATAATTTGTTGCCTCGTCCTGAGCCAATGAGTGATTGCTGGCAAAAGTGATGAGAAAGAAGCAGAAAGTTGCAAGGGCGGTTTTCGGGGAGAAATATTTCATCGGTACCTGAATTCATCATGAATGTACCGGCAGTTAAACACCCACCAGATTGGCAGGAAATGGAGCGAGGGTTAATTAGGTGAAAGGCGGCGGGTCTTTATCAGAGTGCGCCCGCTGCCTCCGCTAGTGCATAGCATTCGTATTCCAATGCGCGGACATCTGACTCCTGACGTCGATATAGCGGCATGCTCATCTGCCAGGGTTCGGTAAAGACTTCTGGGTCCTCAATGGTAACCTCATAGAGCATATGGTCTGGCCCTGTCATGCTGTAGCGTTCAACCACATGAAGGTTTGGGCTATGGAAATTACCTGAGCGGTCAAACCAGGTTTCACCAGTAAAGTGCACCACATCAACTACCAGAGTATCGCCTTCCCAATGCGCGCGGGAGTCGCCCATATACCATTCGATCGGGCCAGGCGGGTGTTCGCTTTCGAGGTAGATATTCCGAACGGTGTGTACCCACTCATAGGTAAACACCAGCTGCTCCTCTGTCTGGAATATCTGAAAGGGGTAGGGCATATAGGTGACTCGGGGAACACCGACCATCTTGCAATTCGCTTCTGTATCCAGCCTAGCCCGGTTCTCCAGG
>JABJGI010000028.1 GCA_018662305.1 Porticoccaceae bacterium
ATCTCCGGCACATAAGAATTCTGCTACCGTTGCTCCCTTCCGGGCCTGGCGGAGTTTACAGGTTCCAATTGCGAAGGGCCGACAGGGACACCATAGCGGGGCGCATTATGGTGAGTTGGTGCTGAATTATCAAACCAGTTAGAAAGGTTTTACCTAGGCATTTTTATTTTCCAATTCCTTTGGCCAATCTAACTCAATTTCGCCCTATCTCGCAGATAGCTCCGCTATAATCCGAAGATCAATTTAGAAGTCACCCTCCACAATGAGTTATCAGGTTCTAGCGAGAAAATGGCGGCCCCAGACCTTCCACGATGTGGTGGGCCAGGAGCATGTTCTCAAAGCGCTGGTAAACGCCCTCGATAACCAACGGCTTCATCACGCTTATCTTTTTACTGGTACTCGCGGAGTGGGCAAAACCACGCTGGCACGCATATTGGCGCGTTGCCTGAATTGCGAGACGGGAATTACCAGTCGCCCCTGTGGTGAATGCAGTTCCTGTCAGGAAATTACTGCGGGGAACTTTATTGATCTGATCGAAGTAGATGCGGCCTCCAGAACCAAGGTTGATGATACTCGCGATCTGATGGATAACGTCCAGTATGCGCCAACAAGAGGGCGCTATAAGGTCTATCTGATCGATGAGGTTCATATGTTGTCGACGCACAGCTTCAACGCTCTGCTGAAAACTCTTGAGGAACCACCCGAGCATGTGAAATTTCTGCTGGCCACAACTGACCCGCAGAAACTTCCGGTTACTGTTTTGTCTCGCTGTTTGCAGTTCAATTTAAAGAACATGAGTGCCTCCCAGATATCTGAATATCTGGATAAGGTTTTGAAAAGCGAAGACATCAGCTTTGATCAGGCGAGCTTGGAACTAATTGCCCATGCCGCCTCTGGCAGTATGCGTGATGCGCTCAGTTTGACCGATCAGGCCATCGCCCACGGCAATGGCAATCTAGCCGAGAATGAAGTGGCTAGTATGTTGGGCACGGTTGATCGAACCCATCTTCACGACCTTCTTGATGCGCTGGTAAATGCCGACGGCCCAGCTTTGATTAATACCTGTCGCGAGATCGCCGGTCATTCGGTGGACTACCAGACCCTTACCAGCCAACTGCTGAATATGATTCATACCATTGCTGTGCACCAGCAGGTCCCTGAAGTGGCAGTCACCAGTGTTTCCAACGATCGATTGCAGGTTTACGCAGATCAATTTGGTGCGGATCAGATTCAGCTTTTCTATCAGATGCTATTGGTGGGTCGCAAAGATATTCAAATTGCGCCTGATCCCGAAACAGGATTCGAAATGCTGATGCTGCGGCTTTTGGCTTTTGCTCCGCAGGACCGCAGTGCGAGCGAAAACACCGCTGGAGCCAGCTCCGGAAAAAAGAACTAAACCCGGATCGGCCACCCGAGCCGGTTCGGGAGCCCTCAGCTGATAGAGAGCCCTCAGCCCCTAAAGAGCCTTCAGCAGAGCCATCGGCGAATAAGGAGCAAGAGCCCTCAGCCCCTAAAGAGCCCTCAGCAGAGCCGTCAGCGAATAAAGAGCAAGAGCCTTCAGCGGATAGAGAGCCGTCGCCAGTCGCTGCTGATGCCGCTACTGATACAGCACGGAAACCCGAATCTCCTGCACCAGAAATAGCCGACGACATTCAAGTAGATCAGGTTGATTCTTATGAATCATCCTCAGAGTCGAAAGTTGACGCGCTTAGCCCAACGCAAATCTCTGATGTATTGCGAGAAGCGGCGATTCTTGATTCGATAGGAGAACAACAACTCCAGGAGGAAAGTGAGGAGTCAGACGAGCCAGCGGCACCGATAGAAATACTGCAGTCAGAGCCGATCTCCCATGAACAACGACTGGCACAGTCCGACCCCGCTCCGGATCAGCTGGAAAATTCGGAAGACTGGATTGCGCTCTTTTCACACTTGCCGTTGGAAGGCATGCTGAAATCCATTTGTGGTCAGCTTTCATTCCGCACCAGGGTAGGAGATGAAGTTGCTTTTGATATCGACCCCAGCGTAAGTGGTGTGCTGTCAGATAAATACCAGACGAAATTTGCCGAAATTTTATCCGCCTATCTAGGGCAGAAATTACAGGTCATTATTGACAGTCAGAATGGTGCGAATGAATCGCCGACGGCGCGTACAACTAGGTTGCTTGCGGAAGCCCTTGCGGAGGCCGAGGCTCAATTATTGGAATCATCAGCCGCTCAGATTCTCAGTGAAGCATTTGATGCCAAACTGGTTCCCGGTTCGGTCAATCTCAAATAAAAGTATTGGTAGGAAGGAAGAACAGCCATGAAAGATATGAAGTTTCTTATGCAGCAAGCCCAAAAAATGCAGGAGAAAATGAAACAGGCGCAGGAAGAGATCCAGTCTCTCCAAGTCACTGGTGAATCCGGTGCGGGTATGGTTCAAGTCACCATGAATGGTCGCCACGACGCTTCCCGCGTCAAGATTGATCCTAGTCTGCTCTCAGCAGATTCGGCTGATGATCTTGAAATGCTGGAAGATTTGATCGCTGCCGCGGTAAACGATGCGGTTCGAAAAGTTGAGTCTGAGACTCAGTCAAAAATGGGTGACGTCACCGGCGGCATGCAGATGCCCCCCGGCTTTGATTTTAAGCTCTAATTGCCCATCAACTGGCTGATACTACATCCAAAATATGCTGAGCCCACTACTCGAAAATCTCGTCAAAGCGCTTTCTGCACTTCCCGGCATTGGCCGTAAAACCGCCCAGCGCTTGGCTATCCATTTAGTCAGCCAAAAACCTGATGTCGCCCGACAATTAAGTTCGGCTCTTGCGGAAGCCGTGGAGCAGGTAGGTAAGTGCCAGCAGTGCCGAAATTTAACCGAGCAGGAGATCTGCAGTATCTGTAACGATATAAAGAGGGACGAGACACTACTTTGTGTTGTCGAGTCTCCTACTGATGTACTGGCGATCGAGACCGCTGGCGGTTATAGAGGAAGGTATTTTGTACTCTACGGACGGCTGTCGCCCATCGATGGCATCGGACCAGGGCAGCTGGGACTGGATGATCTGGAACAGATTGTCGGTAATGGGAAAATAGAAGAAGTTATTTTGGCAACCAACCTCACCGTTGAGGGTGAGGCAACTGCGCACTTTATTTCTGACCGTGTGAAAGCACAGGGAGCCAAGGTAAGTCGCATAGCGCACGGCGTTCCAACCGGCGGAGAATTGGAATTTATTGATTCGCAAACCCTAGGTTTTGCGATACAGGGGCGAGCAAGTTATTAACAATCTTTGGATTACCAGCAATCAGGAACTTGAGGCTTTAGCCGCCGATTTGACCGGATCTATCCTCGCGATAGATACCGAATTTACTCGCCGTACTACTTACTACGCCAAATTGGCGCTTGTTCAGATCGCTTCGGGTGAGAGGCGAGCGCTAATTGATCCCCTAAAAATTTCTGATTGGCAACCGCTTAGAGATCTCTTCGTCAGTGCCGAAACCAATATTTTTCACGCCGCTCTCGAAGATCTGGAAGTGTTCCGCAAGGATGTCGGTGCTCTGCCTGAGCCGCTCTTTGATACTCAAATTGCCGCTGCATTCTGTGGCCTGGGTGATAGCCTGAGTTACGCCGCGCTCGTGGAACTGTTGCACGAGGTTCAGCTCTCCAAAGCTGAGACTCAGTCCGACTGGATGAAACGACCTCTTAGCGAATCGCAGATTGGTTATGCTCTCGATGATGTAGAGTGGCTGCAACAAATTCACCAGGAGTTAGCGTCGCGCCTCCAGGTCGCTGACAAGCTCGAGTGGATGCAGCAATACTGCGACCAAGTGATAGAGAATATGCGCAAGGAAACAGATCCGAATCGAGCCTATTTGCGACTTAAAGGCGGCTGGAAACTAAACCCGGATGAACTGCGCGTGGCGGCACACCTGTGCCGATGGCGTGAAATCTCGGCTCGCAAATTAGATAAGCCCAAAAACTGGATAGTGAGAGACCAAGTAATTCTTGAGGTTGCTCGGAGAGTCCCCAAAGATGTGTCGGAATTACAGAGTCGCTTCGGTTTGGAGGCAGAGTCCGCGCGGCGCTATGGCAGGCAGTTGTTGGGTGAAATTGAAATTGCCCATCGAGACGCGGAAGAGGTCGAAGCGCCTGTACAGCCCATTAGTGGTGAGCAGCGCAAGGAATTAAAACAGCTACAGCAGCGAGTAGAATCCCTCGCGCAAGAAGCTCAAGTCGCAAACCGTTTAATTGCTAGTAAGTCGGATCTAGAGGCACTAATTCGCTGGCGCGCAGAGGATCCACGACAGGATAAACCAGCAATGCTGAGTGACTGGAGAGCGGATACCTTTGCTGCAGATATTATCGAAGGAGTTACCCCCTAATGCTGTGCAGTATCTATCGAGGTTCAAAGAAATCAGAGACTTATCTCTATACCCGCTACGAGGAAAAAGTAGAGAAGGTGCCTGAAGAATTGCTGCAAACATTTGGCGAGCTAGAGCAAGTAATGGCGCTTGAGCTGGATGCAAGTCGTCAGCTGGCAAGGGCAGATGCCACTGCTGTGCTTCAGGCTATAGAAGAGAAGGGTTACTATCTGCAACTGCCGCCAGCGGCATCTGAATTAATGCCCGGGCAAAAAGAGTTGGAAGAGCAGATGGCTAAAATTGACGAGTTAAATGAAAAGCTGCCAAGAGGCTAGCTCCCAGCCCATGAATCGAGCTATGACCGAGTTGTTCGCAAAATGAGTGCGACCTATTATTTCAGTCTTTGGGCGGTCTATATTATTGCCTTTGTGGTCGCCTATCGCTTTTTCTGGGAGTTTACGCGTTGGCCAAAAGTCTGGTGGTTAGGCTCCTTTTTGCGAATTATGGTTCTCATCCTGTTTTTGACTCCCGCCACTCAGTCTGAAGGTGGAGAGTTTCTCTCCCCCGCCTGGATAACTCTGGTATTTGATGAATTGCAGGGTATCGGTGATGGATGGTTCAGAGCGGGTATAAATTTGATGGCGGCCACTGCCTTGGGCGTGATTGTCTATTTTGTGCATCTGGTTTTTTCTTTAATACAAAGAAGACGCAAGATTAAGAAGAGCTAATTGGTGAAAGCAGACTAATTTGGTACAAAAAGGCATTATTTAGTCCGCTATCTCTGGGGAGGGTGAAGTGGAAAATACTCCAGTAATGGAAGCTCTGCGGAAAGCGAGAGATAAATACTCGATTCCACAAGAACTTCCGAACTCCGAAATTCAGACTTTTGCTGATTTGTTTGCCTCTGCGCAAAAGAATTTTGCGAATCGGCCGGCTTACACCTGTCGTGGCAAGACGATAACCTTCGCTGAGCTTGATCAGCTTTCGACTCGCTTGGCCGCCGCGCTTCAGCAGAGAGATTTTCTTGAGCCTGGCGATCGAGTCGCTATCCATCTTCCCAATTTATTGCAGTACCCAGTAGTTGCCATGGCCATTCTCAAGGCGGGCTTGGTTCTTGTGAATGTAAATCCTCTCTATACCGATCGTGAGCTAGAAAACCTGCTCAAAGATTCCGGTGCAAAAATGATCTTCACCTTCGCCTGTCTTTGCGCAGAGTTAAATCAGATCATAAAAGATACCGAGGTTCAGGAAGTTGTTGTAACCGAATTTGCTGATCTTCACGACAATCCCAAGCGCATGCTCATCAACTCGGTGCTGCGCTATATAAAACGCGCTGTCCCTAAGCTTGATTGGCCATGCAGTATCGCTTTTCGCTCAATGCTGAAGAGTGGTGATCCCGATAAATTTGCAGCCCATCAAGCGAGTCCGCAAGATATTTCTGTACTGCAATATACCGGTGGAACCACGGGCGCGGCGAAGGGTGTGATGCTCACCCAGGCAAACCTGATGGGCAATATGCGGCAAGTGTCGCAAGTTTATGACCACGCCAATTGGGAGAAGGGCAAGATGCGCATGATGGTGCCTCTGCCCATGTATCACATCTATGCCTTTGACGTGAGCTTTTGCCATGCTTTGAGTTGCGGTCACGAATCCATTCTTGTGACAAACCCGCGCGATCTGGATGGCTTCATTAAAGAGATGAAGGCCTACCCATTTGATGGTTTTATGGGTTTGAACACCTTATTTAACGGCTTGTTGAATAAGGAAGAATTTTGCTCCTTGGATTTTTCGCGCTTACGCCTGAGTCTTTCGGGCGGCATGGCTTTAACTCGGCCCATTGCAGAACGCTGGGAAGAGGTTACTAAAAATGGCATTTGTGAGGGTTACGGTTTGACAGAATCCTCCGGCATTCTTTGCGTAAACATTCCCGGTGCCACTCGCTTGGGGACTGTTGGTGTGGCTTTCGCAAGCACCGAGTTGAGGTTGATGAACGAAGAGGGGCAAGCCTGTGGCCTGAACGAGCCGGGCGAGCTTTGCTTTAAAGGTCCTAATGCCATGCGTGGCTACTGGGATCGACCAGAGGCGACAGCGGAGGTTATTGATCAGGAAGGTTGGATACATACCGGCGATATTGCCGTGATGGATGAGCTGGGCAGCCTTAGTATCGTTGATCGTAAAAAAGACATGATTATTGTCTCTGGGTTTAACGTTTATCCAAATGAAATTGAAGAAGTAGTTATTGGGCATCCTGATGTAGTCGAATGCGCAGCCGTTGCAGGGAAAAATGACAAGGGCGAATACGTCAAACTTTTTGTTGTGCCAGCCCGACCAGACTTAACCGAGGAGGAAATTTGTAACTACTGCAGAGAAGAGCTAACAGCCTATAAAGTTCCGCGCGAAGTGGTGTTTAGGGAAGAATTACCCAAATCTAATGTAGGCAAGATTTTGCGTAAGGAATTGCGTGAATAACCCTAAAAACAGGGACTAAATCCCCATTTTTACCCTTTTATTGTTACTAAATTTAAACATCTTGGTGCGAAGCCCAAATATTCGTTGTCTGATGATTGGCAGCGCGGCTAGAATGCGCCTTTAACTAATACCACCAAAACCCCGGAGGGGTAGATGTTGAGTCCAGTCGCTTTTATAGCACCGAAAGGACCATCTAACAGAGCGGAAAATTCTTCGAATTTTGCTCCAAATCTTGTGCGCGCTCTATCGGCAGCCTTTCTAATTGTTTTTTCAGTTTTTGCCAGTGCACAACCTGATGACGTCGATCCGTTGGAAGGCATTAATAGAGATATTTATGCCTTCAACACCGTCGCTGACAAATATGTAGTTAAACTCATCGCGCAAGCTTACCGCTGGGTATTGCCAGACGTTGCTGAACGAGGTGTAGGTCGCTTTTTCGACAACCTGGAAGAGATCGGTAGCGCTATCAATAATCTGGCTCAAGGCAAGGTTTCAGCTGCAGCAAATAATTCCGGACGTTTTTTAGTGAATTCTACCCTCGGCATTGTCGGATTTATGGATGTTGCCGACGGAATGGGTCTTGAGAAAGAAGACTTTGAAGACTTTGGCCAAACCCTGGCTGTCTGGGGAGTCGATAGCGGACCTTATTTAATGCTCCCTTTTATCGGCCCAACAACTTTGCGGGATGGCCCCGCTCTATTTGTTGATGGTCAGACGTTGCCACAAACGCATCTTGAAGATATCGGTGCGCGCAATGCCGCAAGAACCTTAGACATTGTCTCTATACGCGCTAAATACATTGACGCAGATGAGGCACTTCCGGAAAAAGATCCATACTCCTTCGTTCGTGATGCTTACCTGCAGCGTCGAGAATATCTCATATTGGATGGAGAAATTGTCGATGACTTTGGTTCAGACGGCTTTGATGATTTTCTCGATTAAGTAGATAGCTGAGTGATACATCAGCGAATTCTTTTAGCGCACGATGATCCAGAAATACGCTCGAGTATTGCTTCTGTCCTGCGCAGAAATCAGTTTGAAGTTGAAGTCCGAGAGAGCATTGATTCCGTCATTAGTTTCGATAACTGTGAAAAACCGGATGTGGTTATGTGTCGTCTGGCTTGGTGTGACGACATTGAAAAAATTCTCAGAGAGACCTGCCCCAAAAGGCACACCATACAGTTTGTGCAGTTATTTGGGCCTCAAAGCGCCGAAATTGTTCTAAAGGCCTTTCACCGCGAAAACCATGACTGCTTGCAGGTTCCAGCAAGTGAACGATCCATCTTGCTATCCATTAGCCGAGCGATTGAACGCCGAAACTTGTTAGCCAAGAATCTGCGAGCACAACGCAGGCTGGAACGTAGTAACGAGCAATTGGAAAAAAGCCTAGCATTGTTGGAATCTGACGCCCAGGCCGGTCGGCATATGCAGCAAAATCTGCTGCCACCTTCACCCATCATCACGCCTCCTTATTACTGCGCTCGGAAAATATGTCCCTCGCTCTATCTGAGTGGGGACTTTGTGAACTACGCCAGGGCCCTTGAGGATTACCAGCTATTCTACTTGCTGGATGTTTCCGGTCATGGCGCTTCCTCGGCTTTCGTGACCGTATTGGTGCGGCAGTTGATGCGCAGGGTGGTTCGCCGTCATGTTTCGCGCTACGACCTGGAAGCGCTGAAACTTGCTCCCGAAGGTTTTATGGAGCGAGTGAATGAGTTGATGGCGGAAAACGAACTGGACAAACATCTGACTATGTTTGCTGGTTCTGTGAATTTGAAATCCAATCGTCTGAGGTATTCAGTTGGGGCACAGATGCCCATGCCCATTCTGATTACCGATGAAGGTGCTGAATTCTTGCCAGGCAAGGGCAGGGCCGTCGGGCTATTTCCAGGTGGAGAATGGGAAGTCTACGAGCGTAAGATGCCCGAAAAATACATTCTTATTGCTTTTTCTGATGGGGTTTTGGAGCAGTTGCCGCAAAAGACCCTGGCTGAACAAGAAGCCTTTATGCTGAAAAAACTTAAGAACTGTCCGGCAGATATCGATAAAGTATTACCACGATTAGGAATAGAAGAGGTTGATGGTCTGCCGGATGATATTGCCGTATTTATGTTTGCTCGCGGACATCACAGCAAAGGCGAGTCATGAAGCTTGAGAACAGAATCTATTACGCAGAAGAGGCTGGCAGCTATTACATGCGCTTTGTCGGCGATGTGCGTGTCACATTCTGCGGTGCATTAACCAACTATCTGGAGAGGCTTTTTTCGGTAGAGGAAATTTACTCCGTGGTGGTTGATCTGCGATCAGCGAAAGCGGTGGATAGCACAACTCTTGGCTTGCTCGCAAAACTCGCGCTCTACCTGAAAAAAACCAGAGAGCTCACGCCGGTGCTTCTGGTAGAAGATGAATCCATGACTCGCCTTCTGGAATCCATGGGTATCGATGAGATATTTAAGCTTACAGCCAAGCTTCCCAAGGATATAGGTCAGGAAAAAGAATTGGCCTGCTCGGCCGTCGGCGAAGAAGAAGCCCGAGAGAAAGTATTGGAAGCTCACAAAACCCTGATGGGCCTAAATAATAAGAATATGCTGGTCTTTTCTGACCTGGTGAAAAGTCTCGAGAAAGAATCTCCCAATTAGTTCTAGCTCATCCGTTCGATCAATAATTTTTCCAGCTTAAGCTGATCGGCCATAAAGGCGCGAATTCCCTCTGCCAACTTCTCTGTCGCCATTGCATCTTCGTTGAGTTGTAGGCGGAAATCGGCTTCGTCTTTGACCCGATAGTCTTGATATTCACCCACAGATTCTGGGGAAAGGACTCGTGGTAACTCGGCTTCTTCAGCAGAGAGTTCTTCGAGAAAATTCGGACCAATGGTCAAACGGTCACAACCTGCCAAAGCTTCGATTTGTCCAGCATTGCGAAAACTGGCCCCCATAACCACAGTGTTAAAACCGCGGTCCTTGTAGAGATTGTAAATATTGCGCACCGACAGCACACCGGGGTCTTTTTCCGCAGGGTAACCCTCCACGCCCTCGGCCTTTTTGTGCCAATCGAGAATTCGACCCACAAAGGGTGAGATAAGAAATGCCCCAGCTTCGGCGGCGGCAACAGCCTGAACACTGCTGAACAGAAGGGTCAGATTGCAGTTAGTGCCTTCCTTTTCGAGTATTTCCGCAGCGCGAATACCCTCCCAGGTAGAAGCTATCTTGATGAGCAACCTTTCCTTACCAATGCCGGCATCTTCATACAGAGCTACGAGCCGCCTGGCTCGATTAACCGTAGCTTCTGTGTCAAATGAAAGCCGTGCATCAACCTCTGTTGAAACCCTACCGGGCACAAGCTTTAATATCTCACAGCCGATCTGCACAGCGTAATGATCAGCCAGAACACTGAGTTTTTCTTCCTCCGGCAGCTCGAGTGACTTCGCCCAATTCGCAGAGTTGTCTATCAGAACTTGGTACTGATCCAGAGATGCGGCCTTGAGTAGAAGCGAAGGATTTGTTGTGGCATCAACAGGTTTAAATTGGGCAATGGCCTCAATGTCTCCAGTATCGGCAACGACATCGGTATATTCTCTAAGCTGATCGAGTTTATTCATGGTTGTTTTTGTTAGGCTGGAACTGCAGTCTCTGTTTCTGTCTTAGTCTCTGGGGAGTCAGATTGGCCTATCGGCCCAATCTGCGCAAGGGCTTGCTCAAGAACTTCAATGCCGGCATTGGGTTTGTGTGCGCCTTCGCTAATGACTCGACGATATCGCCGGGCTCCCGGTTGCCCCTGAAACAATCCCAAAAGGTGTCGGGTTACGGCCGGCAAGCGCAAACCAATAGAGAGCTGCTTCTCGATATAGGGATACATCTGTTCGACCGCGTCAAATTCACTTTGTAGATGGCCTGAAGCAGTATCGGTTTCACCATAAATTCTTGCGTCCACGTCTGCCAGCATCCAAGGGTTGTAATAGGCGCTGCGACCAATCATCACTCCATCCACTTTTTGCAGGTGAGTTTCGGATTGTTCAAGACTCTCAATACCACCGTTGATGTTAACTTCGAGATCAGGGAAGTCCTGCTTTAGCTGGTAAACAATTTCATAGTTTAGTGGTGGAATTTCCCGGTTTTGCTTGGGGCTTAACCCTTGCAGCCAGGCCTTACGCGCATGCACGATCAAGGCATCGACCTCGGCCTCAACAAGTTTTTCGGTGAACAATGCCAGAGATTCATAATCTTCCTGTTCGTCCACGCCAATGCGACTTTTTACCGTGATCGGAATGTCGACGGCAGCCTTCATTGCAG
This sequence comes from Porticoccaceae bacterium, assembly GCA_018662305.1. Taxonomy (GTDB): domain Bacteria; phylum Pseudomonadota; class Gammaproteobacteria; order Pseudomonadales; family GM7GCV1; genus JABJGI01. The sequence goes on from JABJGI010000028.1 coordinate 11,099, forward strand.
AGACAGATTCCGCTACCAACTCAGGTTCTTTCATCAAGCAGGCACCAAAGGCGCCTCTCTGTACGCGATCACTTGGGCAGCCACAGTTCAGGTTAATCTCGTCATAACCATAGTCGGCGCCAATTTTGGCGCAGGCAGCGAGGTCTTTCGGTTCAGACCCGCCCAGTTGAAGTGCAATAGGGTGCTCTTCATCGTTATAGGTCAGATGTCGATCAACATCTCCGTGAATTAGCGCACCCGTTGTAACCATCTCTGTGTAGAGAAGGCTGTGCTTCGTCAGAAGTCGATGAAAATAGCGGCAGTGACGGTCGGTAAGATCCATCATCGGGGCCACGGAAAACCGCCTATCTAAAGTTTTCATAAATCAATGACTTAGGTGAGTTGGTCGCTCCAATGCGAGATAGGAGCGATGGAGGTGGGAAGGGTACACGAAGAACCATGAAAATCAATAAAAACAAAGGGTTAGGTTTTTCCATTCTCTGGCAGTGTTGGTGAGTCATGCGAGACGCTCGCGACCAATTCTCACTAGATTCTTTTTGATATCGGCGAACTCAATATTTTTCTTGATTTCTACGAGATTAGACCTAAAATTCGCGCACTTTTTTAAGCTCCTGAGGACTTATGTACCCCTAGCCCAGGCGTTTTCCCATTGGTGAGAAGACGCGCAAGCATACAGCGACGTCATTTCTTCGGTTCTAGTTTTCTCTTTCTAAAATGAGTTGACTGATCCGAACAGACTCTACAGTGAGGAATGTTTGATGGTACATCAGTTTCCATCTGAGCCACCGGTGGTGGCGAACCCGCATGATTCTTCCTGGTCGATTGCCCAAAGCCTTGAGCTTTACGGCGTGCGCGACTGGGGAGAAAATTATTTTGATATTTCTCCCGCCGGAGAGATGGTCGCGCAACTGAAGGTTGGTAGTCAAACCTGTCAGGTGGCTTTGCTAGACATCATCGAGGGTATGAAAGCGCGTGGCATTGAGATGCCGAGTATCCTACGTATCGAAAATCTTTTAGATGATCGCGTGAAAGCCCTCAACGAGGCGTTTAAGCGCGCGATTGCCGACTACAACTATCAGAACGATTACCGCGGTGTTTTCCCCATCAAGGTCAATCAGCAATGCCACGTTATCGAAGAAATTTCAGATTTTGGCACGCGCTACCACCACGGGTTTGAGGCGGGCAGTAAAGCCGAGTTGATTATCGCCCTGAGCAAGCTGAAAGATGATCAGAGCCTGATTATCTGCAATGGCTACAAAGATTCTGAGTTTATTGAGCTCGGTCTGTACGCCAGGGAAATGGGGTTGAAGTGTTTCTTTGTTTTGGAGACGCCCTCTGAGCTGCCGACCATTCTTGAATGTAGCGAGAGGCTTGGTATTGAGCCTTTGTTGGGTGTGCGTATTCGGCCATCCGTGGTCGTGGACGGTCATTGGAATCAGGACAGCGGTGATCGTTCAATCTTTGGCCTATCCACCGCGTCATTAGTTCAGATAGTCGAGCAACTCAAGCAGCACCAGATGCTGCATTGCTTGCAGTTATTGCACTGCCACCTCGGTTCACAAATTCCCAATATTCGCAATGTTCGCAGCGGGGTGTTGGAAGCCTGTCGGTTCTACAGCGGTTTGATCGAAGAGGGTGCACCCATGGGGCTGCTCGACCTGGGCGGCGGTCTTGCGGTGGACTATGAAGGCACGCGTTCCAATCACGATCACAGCATGAACTACCAGCTCGACGAGTACTGCGCGAACATCGTAGAAACCATTTGCGAGTGTCTCGATCCCCAGGGAATTGCGCACCCGGTGATTGTGTCTGAGTCGGGCCGTTCCACGGTCGCCTATTCCTCTATGTTGCTATTCAACGTATTGGATGTGCGCGACCATCGTCCAGTGCCACTGCCAGACGCCTTGCCTGGAAACAGTCACGAACTGGTGCGCAATCTCTGGGAGGTGAATCAGGTCGTCACTGCCAAGAATTTTCAGGAATGCTACAACGACGCGCTATTTTATCGCGACGAAGTGCGCGAACTGTTCCGGCGCGGGCAAGTCAGCCTGGGGGATCGGGCACTGGGCGACAACATCACCCTCGCCATCTTGGAAAAGGTGGCTGCCGAGCTGCGGGTGACAAAGAAACAGTATCCGGAGCTCGATAACCTGCCCGAGATTCTCGCCGATACCTACTACGGAAATTTCAGCCTGTTTCAGTCCCTTCCAGATGTTTGGGCGATAGATCAAGTGTTTCCTGTGATGCCCATTCACCGGTTACAGGAAGCGCCGAATCGTGACGCCGTGATTGCCGATATCACCTGCGACTGCGACGGCAAAATCGATCATTTTGCCAATGCCAACGGTATCAGGCGCACCACCCGCCTGCATTCTTTGAAAGAAGGCGAAGAATATTATCTCGGCGTGTTTTTGGTCGGCGCCTATCAGGAAACCTTGGGCGATCTGCATAACCTGTTTGGTGATACCAATGTGGTTAGCGTGCATATCAATGCCGACGGCAGCTATGACTTTGTTCGCGAATTTCACGGTGACAGTATTGCCGATGTTCTCTCCTATGTTGAGTACGACACCAAAATCATGACCGAAGAATTTCGCCAGCGTGCCGAGAACGCGGTTAAGAACGGGAAAATTACTGCGGCAAAGCGTAAGCAGATGATGAAAGCCTTTAAAGCCAGCCTTGATGGCTACACCTATTTTGAGAAAGAGGAACACTGATGAGCACTGCACTCAATTCAAATCTCAGCGAGACATTGAACAACAAAGTCATGATTATCGGCGCCGGTGGTGTCGGAAATGTCGTGGCCCATAAATGCGCTCAGCAAACAGAGATTTTTCAGGAAATTGTTCTTGCCAGTCGCACTGAATCCAAGTGTCAGGCTATTGAGGAAAATGTTCAGAAAAACACCGGGGTGACCATTCGCACCGCGCAGGTGGACGCCGACAACGTCCCTGAGCTCACGACGCTTTTGAAGGCTGAAAAGCCCTTTCTGGTGATCAATGTTGCGTTGCCATATCAGGACTTAACCATTATGGATGCCTGCCTCGCGGCGGGTGTGCACTATATGGATACTGCCAATTACGAGCCCTTGGATACTGCCAAGTTCGAATACAAATGGCAGTGGGCCTACCAAGATAAATTCAAGGAAGCAGGGTTAACCGCACTGCTGGGTAGTGGGTTTGACCCGGGTGCGACTAATGTGTTCACGGCCTATTTGGCCAAGCACTATTTCGACGAGATTCACGCGCTGGACATTATCGATGTCAACGGGGGTGATCATGGCTACCCGTTTGCCACCAACTTCAATCCGGAGATCAATATTCGCGAGGTCAGTGCCGAGTGCCGCCATTGGGAGGAGGGGGTTTTTGTGACAACGCCGCCCATGAGCAAGAAAGCGTCCTTTGCCTGTCCTGAGAATATCGGTACCTACAATATCTACCGTATGTATCACGAAGAGCTGGAATCGCTGTCGCTGCATTACCCCAGCCTAAAGCGCGCGCAGTTCTGGATGAGCTTTTCAGACAATTATCTGAAGCATCTGGAAGTGCTAGAAAACGTTGGTATGACCGGTATCGACGAGGTGGAATATGAAGGCCAGAAAATCGTGCCCATTCAGTTCCTCGCCAAACTATTGCCTGATCCCTCAACCCTTGGCCCCAGAACCAAAGGCAAAACCTGCATTGGGGTGGTGGTGCAAGGTGTCAAGGATGGCCAGTCCAAAATCATGTACTGCTATCAGATCTGTGATCATGAAAGCTGTTACCGCGAGGTGCAATCCCAGGCGATTTCCTACACCACGGGCGTGCCCGCCATGATCGGTGCCAAGTTGATGATGCAGCAGCAATGGTTGCAACCGGGTGTATTTAACATTGAGCAGTTTGACCCGGATCCCTTTATGGAGGCGATGAACCAGTGTGGCTTGCCCTGGAAAGCGATAGAGCTTGATCAGTTCGACCTGAACCAGTTCGATCCAGACCAATAACTCGACAATATGATTTCTGATTTCTCACAGCTCGATCTGCAACGCCTGCCATCACCCTGTTTTGTGGTGGATGAGGTCGCAGTGGAACGCAATTTAAAAATATTGCATGAGCTGGAACGGCGCAGTGGGGCAAAGGTCCTGCACGCGCTGAAGGCCTTTTCCATGTGGTCCTTGGCACCGTTGACAAAAAAGTACCTGTCCGGAACCTGTGCCAGCGGTTTGCATGAAGCTAGATTGGGCAGAGAGTTTTATAGCGGAGGCAACAGTGAAATCCATGTGTTTTCTGCTGCCTTTAATCAGCAGGATTTCACCGAGCTGCTCGAATTTGCTGATCATATTGTTTTTAACAGTTGCGCGCAGTTGCTTCGCTTTAAAACCCAGTGCGAGCAAGCGCAGCAGGTACGTCCGGAGCTCGCGTTTGGCTTGCGTATTAACCCGGAACACTCCGAGGGCGAAGTCGCACTTTATGACCCCTGCGCCGAGGGTTCGCGTTTAGGCGTGACACGCGAGCAACTAGATCGCTATCTGGAAAAAGCCGATTTTCGAGAGGCCTTTTCGCTGATTTCAGGGCTGCACTTTCATACGCTTTGCGAACAGGATTTTTTGCCCCTTCAGCGCACATTAACGGCGGTTGAAGAAAAGTTTTCAGACGTGCTGGGCGACATGGGGTGGGTGAATTTTGGTGGTGGACACCACATCACGCGTCTGGATTATCAGATAGACGCGCTGGTTGAGTGCGTTCAGCAATTTAGAGCGCGCTATCAAGTGCAGGTATATCTGGAACCTGGCGAAGCTGTGGCGATTGGCACCGGGGTGTTGGTATCAGAGGTACTTGATATGAGTTTCAACCAATTACCACAGGTGATTCTTGATACCTCTGCTACCTGCCATATGCCCGATACCCTGGAAATGCCCTATCGGGCCTCAATCAGCGGAGAGGTCGAGGCCAGTGATTCCGCCCATACCTACCGTTTGGGTGGGTTGAGCTGTCTGGCAGGTGATGTCATCGGTGATTACAGTTTTGCTCAACCCCTTAGGGTCGGCGATCGTTTGGTCTTTGAAGATATGGCCCATTACACCATGGTGAAAACCACGACCTTTAACGGTGTTGGCTTGCCAGCCATCGCCATCTGGAATTCAGTCACGGACGAACTCAAGGTTGTGCGTGAATTTGGCTATAACGACTTTAAAAATCGGCTTTCTTAAAGACGAAAATGAACAAAGAGCATAACAAGTAACATGAGTGATACGCCGTCGGTTAAAACCATCTTTCTCGCCTCAGAAATTGAGCAATGCCCGCTTGACCAAGCGGCCTTCGCTATCTTGCCCGTACCCTATGAAAAAACGGTGTCTTACGGTTCCGGCACGGCGAAAGGGCCAGAGGCCATACTAAAAGCCTCCGAACAGCTGGAAACCTGGGATGGTCATTCCAACCCATCTGCCTTGGGTATTCATACCTGTGACGCGGTGGATTGTTCCGGTGAGGCTCAGACCGTCTTGGCGGGTATCGCCAAAGCGGTAAGAAGCATTCTTGATGCTGGCAGTATGCCGGTAGTTCTCGGCGGCGAGCATACGGTGACCTATGGGGTGATCCAGGGGTATCTGGATGCCGGAACAACGGATTTTGGCGTGGTGCAAATCGATGCCCACGCGGATTTACGTGATGCCTATGAGGGCGATCCGCTTAGTCATGCGTCAGTCATGAAACGCATCGTTGATAAAGGCATCCCCCTTTATCAGCTTGGCATCAGAGCCTACTGCGAAGAGGAAAAGGCGATTCGGGAAAGTCATCCGAAGATCTATTACCGGGATGCAGACGATCTTGTCCCTACCGGAATTCAGGGTATTCAGCTGCCTGAAGACTTTCCCAAGAAGGTATTTTTTACCCTGGATATAGATGGCATGGATCCTGCTGTTTTTCCCTCAACAGGTACACCGGTTCCTGGAGGCCTAAGCTGGTATCAAACACTTAATCTGTTTGAGTCTGTCGCCAAACAGCGGCAGATCATTGGTTTTGACATGATGGAGTTCGCGCCTATCAAGGGCTTTCATGCCTACGATTTTGCCGCGGCGCTTCTGAGTTACAAGTTAATGGGTATTGTCCAGCGGACTTCTGAAGTTCACTAGAAATACCGCTAAAAGCAAAGCAAGGCCTGTATCGCATAGCGCGAATAACAGCGCGAAGAGATGTGATTTATGAGTGATGAAGAATTGGATTCAGATTTTGATGAAGGCCCAGAGGAAGAGTTGCCAACTCCCAAAGATCAGACGAACGAGCGAAAACGCTTTATCAGAGAGCAGATAGAGTTGAGAACAATGGCGAAAGAACTCGGGCTCTCACCGGAAGACTACCTTGAAGCCTTTGGTGATTAATTCAAGGGTATTGGTCCGAAAAAATGAGCTTTTACCGCTCGGATGAGGTGATAGAAGCTCGAAGATCGTCGCAATGTCTGTATTTCAGTATGAGCAACTCGAAAGGGCTTCCAGTTTTATGCTCGAGTCAACTGACATGGCTCTGCGGTGAAAAAATCTGGATTTGCACCTGTGGCAAAGTAATATTGCGGTTATGCCCGTTATTGATGGCAAAGCGATTAATCATAGTATTGCCAACCTAAGTAGAAGTTGCTCAGCAATTCTATAAGAGTAGCTCTAATTGCCTTGATACCAGCCAGCGGCCGAAAATCGATCCTGCCTAGCTGGCGGTACTTAGCGAGGGAGTTCCTCTCCAAGAAAGATGATAATGCTCTCCAGCCAGGCGAAACGGGAATGCCTTGGCGAACCCATCTCCGCCAGTGATACGCCTGAGAATCTTCAGGTTTCGACCCTCTAAAATTAAAGTGGATGAATCTGGAATTTGGCTGTTTAATGTCGCCGCCGAAATCACTGCGAGGTGCTTATGCGCTTTACGAAATACACCCTTCTGTTGTTGGTTTTTCCACTAGCCATTCTCCTGCCAGAACTGGCTATTGCCCAGACAGATCAGGATATATTGCAACCACTAGACCTGACGACTAGCTGGGTCGGAATCACGTCGATTATCCTGTTTGTCCTGGCCTATTCTCTGGTTGTTGCCGAAGAATATACTCATTTGAGAAAGTCCAAGCCGGTGATATTGGCAGCCGGCCTAATATGGGCGCTGGTGGGGCTGGTATACGCTCAGAACGGTATTGATCATCTGGCTGAAGAAGCTGTTCGGGAGTTTATGGTGGAGTTCGGCGAGCTATTTTTATTCCTCCTGGCGGCTATGACTTACGTCAATTCGATGTCGGAACGCCGTGTATTTGAGGGGCTCCGCAGCTGGTTGGTCGGCAGAGGTTTCAGTTATCGAAACCTGTTTGTTATTACCGGCGTGATCAGCTTCTTTCTGTCACCTGTTATCGACAACCTGACTACAGCGCTGGTTATGTGTGCGGTGGTCATGGCTGTTGGCAAAGGCAATGATCGATTCGTTGGCTTGGGATGCGTCAATATCGTGGTGGCCGCAAACGCGGGTGGTGCTTTTTCTCCTTTTGGCGATATTACTACGCTGATGGTTTGGCAGGCAGGGCACATTGATTTCGGTACGTTCTTCTCCCTGTTTGTTCCTTCGGTTGTTAACTACGCAATTCCTGCCTGCCTGATGTACTTTGCGGTGCCGAAAGGTATGCCAGAAGTATCGAATGATAGAGTTCGGATTAAACGAGGGGCCTTTGTGATTATTGGTCTATTCGCCTGCACGATATTGATCGCCGTCAGTTTTCATAACTTCCTTCACCTGCCTCCCTTCCTGGGCATGATGACCGGCTTGGGCCTGCTCAAGTTCTACGGCTATTACCTCAGGGTGACGCATGCTCCGCATCCCAATGACTCTGCGGAATCTCACATGGTTGGGGACGTAGATTCCTTCGATAGCTTTCGGGCAGTGGCCCGCGCCGAGTGGGACACCTTGTTATTCTTTTTTGGCGTAATCATGTGTGTAGGAGGCCTGGGCTTTATCGGCTATCTGGGTTTGATCAGCGAATGGATGTATACAGACCTGGGCCCGACCGTGGCGAACTCTCTGGTCGGAGTGCTATCGGCGATTGTCGATAATATCCCGGTGATGGTTGCAGTACTGCAAATGGAGCCTGCTATGGATGAATTACAATGGTTGCTCGTGACACTAACAGCAGGCGTAGGTGGTAGTTTGCTTTCGATTGGTTCCGCGGCAGGTGTTGCCTTAATGGGACAGGCTCACGGGAAATATACTTTTTTCGGGCACCTGAAATGGACGCCCGCGATCGCAGCTGGATTTGTTGCCAGCATCCTTGTTCATCTCTGGATTAATTCGCACCTGGAAGGGGTGGTTATCGGGTAGCTGTCTGTGTGGCGCATCTTTTTGGATGCGCTAACGCAAACCCCGAAATGTCGGAAAAAGGTTATCTGGGCGACCGCCAGAAAAGAGCGATTCACTACAAACTTTGCCGAATATCGGTCGTGCTTAATCTGCGTTGCTATTAGATTAGCGCTAGTCGTTTCGAAACCAGCCTGCCACTGAGTATCTGTCGCGCCTGGCGGGAAGCACCTCGTGCGGAAAATCCTCGCTCAGAAAAACCACAATGGTGCCCCAGTGGGGCAGTACGCTGATCGCTTCACTACCGGCATCACTGGGATAAATAATTAGCTCGCCTCCGTCCTTGATACCCCAATCTTGATGTAGATAGATAATGAGAGACAGCACCCGGTTTGATGTGCCGCGAAACGCATCCACATGCCTACGATAAAAAGTGTTAGGAGCGTAGTGGGCGAAGTGGCTTTCGAAGGTTCTGAGTCCGAGGAATAATCTATGATTAAGATATCGTCGCAGTTCTGCAGTCCATTTTAGCCAATGATTTCCCGCCAAAGACTCGCCTGTGATCCAGCAGATTTCATCGCCACGGATGCGCCCGTCGTGTCGATACCCGGCGGTGCGCCCAACTCCGGCTGTTTGGAAAGCACCCTTTTCCATATGGCTATGATGGTAGGAGAGTGAGCGAGTCAGTCGATCGGGTAGTGCCCTGGGATTGATGCTATATCCCTGTGCTTCAAGGTCTCTGGCTATCCGCGAAAAAAGGCCATCTTCGAAGTTTCCACCACAGGATGTGTTTTTGCGAAGAGCAACTGACATTATTAGAAAAAAAGCGCAGCGGCTACGTTGTTTCAGGACGGAGCATGCCGCGCAAACTGATTTTATTTCCCGTCTCTAGGGACAGGTTTTCCCTGCTAAATCCGATTCGGTATCAACACCATCTTGAGGTGGATGTCGCAACATTTGTCGTTCTTTTCCTCTGACTCAAAATATTATTAAGTGCTCGACCGGCGCAATAATGAACCGAATTTACTGAGCTGGAAAACGTAATATTTTGATCGTAAAGATCAAATTTTTTTCTGGTTAATCCGGAAATTTGTCCGGCGAAAAACGCTTTTTTACGCGCGCATGTACGCCTTTTGTCAGGTTAAAAAAGTGTTCTTCCAGTAAATCAACGCCATAGAGAATGAGTACGATCAGCAAGGTAAGCTTGATGGCGGGCGTGAGATGACCAGCCGCCACCAGTGTGCCTAGCGCGGCGAGGGCCCAGATGGCGGATGCCGAAGTTACCCCGATGACCGATCCCTTCTTAGTGAGCATGACGCCCGCGCCCAGGAATCCAACACCGGTGATAACCTGCCCAATCACGCGAGAAGGATCAACCAGGTCGCTCTGCAGGTTAAAAGCTGTCGCCAAAAATAAATAGGTTCCCAGTACGATCAGGGATGATGTTCGTATACCGACCGGTTTTCCCCTGAGCTGCCGTTCCAGCCCAATCGCAGTGCCACAAAAAACAGCTGTTCCAATTGACGCCCAATCAAAAGGGCTGATCTCCAGGAGTTGTTCAAGCCAATGCATTGATTCGTTGTTCATGAGATATCTGACCCCCGTTTGGAAGTTTGAGCCGCATACGAATAGCGGCTTCGCCGTCGGCGTAGTAATTGGGCAAGGTTTTTTGCGGACAAAATCCGCAGCGCCGGTACAGACGCTGGCTCCGGTTGTCGCTTTTTCTTACTTCGAGGCTACAGGCTCGGTGCCCTCGTTCCTGTAGCGCTTCAACAAGTTTCCATAAAAGTGCTGCGGCGATTCCTTGTCCTCGAAAATCTGGCAGTGTGGCCAATGAATACAAACGAGCGGGCTTTGGCGGTTGCGGCCTGAGTATCATTCCATAAGACGCGATTTTGCTATCGATGTCAGTGGCAACCCAGGTCATCGATTTGGCCTGGGTGAGTAAGTAGCGCATCTGTCGACGACTGATTCTGTCGGTCTCAAAACACTGTTCTTCAACGAGCAAAAGTTGATCCAGATCAGCTAGACCGGCTTGCCGCAATTGGTAGCGCCTGTCGTGCATTAGCGCCCCCGCAACTCCAGCCGTCGATGGAACTCGGACATGATTTGCATGTAGAGCTCTTCGCCCAACCAGGCATCTTCGACTTTGTGTTCAATACTCGGGTTGTCATTTACCTCTATCACATAGGCCTTGTCGTGGCTGACCTTAATGTCGACACCATAGAGACCGTTGCCAACCAGCTTGCAGGCCCTGAGTGCGATGTCGAGTACTTCTTTGGGAACCTCGTAGGTCGCCAATGTTTCAAATCCCCCAGAAAAATTTCGCTTGGATTGTGGGTTGTAGATCTGCCAATGATTGGGCGCCATGTAATAACGACAGGCATAGAGTGGACGGCCATTGAGTACACCGATCCGCCAGTCATAATCGGTGTATAGATACTCCTGAACCAATACCAACGCTGATCCCTGTAGCAGCAAAGCTAGGTTTACTCGCAGCTCCGCCCGGTTGCATGCTTTAAATACGCCTAATGAAAAAGAGCCCTCGGGCATTTTTAGAACCATGGGGTAATCAAACAAGGCTTCCAGCGCAAGATGCGTGGCCTGGGAGTTGTCGCTCACAATTTCGGTTTGCAAGCTCGGGATTTTTTTATAGCTAAAGGCGTCATGGAGGAACACCTTATTACAGCACCGAAGAATAGAATCCGGATCGTCCATGACGATCAGGCCATTTGTTTCGGCTTCACAGGCAAGTCGGTAGCTGTGGTGATTAATTGCCGTCGTTTCTCGGATAAACAGGGCGTCAAAGTGGTTGATATCCAGCAATTGGTCTGCGTTGAGCACGCTGGCACGAATCCCCAGTTTTTCAGCAGCCTTAACAAATTTGCCTATGGCGCGCTTGTTGCTGGGAGGCACCGGTTCTTGATCGTTGACCAGAATGGCCATATCCCAGCGAAGCTCTTTTTTGCGCCCACTGGAGCGGGTATAGGGCCCTTTTTTTTCAATGATGTTGAAGAATTTGGCCTATTGGCTGGCCGGAAAATCGCTAAAAGATGCTCGTTTGATGGTTATTTCGCCAGAATCGAGCTCATAGCCAATTTCTAAAATAGGTACGGTGTAACGCCGGAATACCTTTGTCGCAATTTTCTGCAGCTCGGGAATTTCTGCGCTCCCCATAAAAACCAGAAAGTTCCCAGATAGCAATGGAGCAAGAGCAGCCAGATCCTTGTTATTCAATTCCAGTTGTTGAGCAGTCAGGGTGCGGGCGCCGCCACGCATATCATTAATGGTTCGGACACTTGGAAAAACCAGATGGTTGCGCGATTCGGCCAAAAGAGAGCAGTAATAGCCCCGGCTGAGATATTTTTCTGTGTTGCACAGATTGATCAACCGGATTCTGGGTTCATTCAGTTTGGGATAGTCTTTTAGATAGCTCTGAAAACTGATTTTTTCGAGGCCATCGTCACAGCCTGCCTCTATAGGTTCATCGGTAACAAGCAGTGTCTTATACATGAGGGTTGGCTTAGGTCATGATTTGGCAAAAACGGATTTTTCTATGCCTGTCATCTATTGCTATTTAGCGGCGCTTTTTCTACCCCTAATTAGAGGAGATACTTTAGAGCAATACCGCATCCAGACTTTTTCATGATCTGTTTCTGCATTTTTCTCTCCATTGCAAACCGCAACAAAGCGCTCTTCTTCTGGTGAACCAGGGCTCCTTGATCCTTCCGCCAGTGCTTGATAAGTCCAACCATGGTTCATTAAAAGTTCTGCTTGCTGGATACTGAACTCACCGCTTCGGTCAAGGCCATAATGAAAGTGCTGCTCGCCATAGAACCTTCGGCTAGAGAAAAAAGGGGAAAAATCTCGCATATTAATCGATTAATTAAATGGCCAATAAATTGATGGTGCGCAAGTATCTTTTTTGCATGAAATCGAGTAAAACGATATTTTTTTCTGGCTTCGATTAATATTTTTGATCGATGTAGGCGGATGAACACTGAACTCTTACGAACGTTTCTGGAGGTGGCAAAAACCCGGCATTTTGGTAATGCCGCTGAAAACCTTTATCTCACACAGTCGGCCGTGAGCTCCCGTATCAAACAGTTGGAAGAAACTGTGGGTGTTCCGCTGTTTACCCGACAGCGGAATAACATTTTGCTAACGCTATCAGGGGAAAGGTTACTTCCACATGCAGAGAATATGCTTGTCGCGTGGCAGATTGCGTTACAGGAAGTGGGTGTACCATCCAATCAGGCATTGCAGCTTACCCTAGGTGGAACCTCCAATCTCTGGGATGCCTTCTTGCAGTCTCTGTTGCCCAAACTCTCGGAAGAGTTTCCGGACCTGTATCTCCGTACTGAAATTAATTCCTCTCAAGAGTTAACACGTGCCTTGCTGGGCGGTCGCGTGGATATCATGATCGTGCTTGATCCGCCCACCAGCACTGATCTGGAAATCAGGCGAATAGGGAAGATGGAATTAATAATGGTCGCCAGTGTGCCCGGTGTTGCGCGTGAGGATATTCCAGACCTTGGTTACCTATATGTTGACTGGGGAACCGCCTTTAATATGGAGCAGGCGCGGTTATTTGATGAGCCGGTCGTACCTCTGTTGCATACGGGCCAGGCACCCATTGCCCTGGAGTTTTTACTGTCTCAGGGTGGTGCTGCTTTCTTGCCCGCTGCTCTGGTATCACCCTATCTTGAGCAAGAGATGCTTTACCCGGTTCAGGATGCCGTTAGTACTTCACAGGAAATAAAGCTGGTCTTTTCCAAAAAGTCGGAAAAATGTGTTCAATTGATTCCTATTGTAAACATGTTAGAAGGTCTGTATACCAAAGCCATTGCTCAATCATCATGAGGTTATGTTTGGTCCGTAATCTCCAGATGGCCAAAGCAAAAAATGCATGGATTCCAGTCAGCGTCCAAAGGTTTGAAAATAGGAGTCGTTGCCAGCGTCCCTGACTATTTTCAGCAATGGCTCGGTAATGGAAACAGTGAGCGTGCGGGCAAGGGGGGCAGGAAGCCGTTGTTCCTGGAAAATTTAGGGAGAAAATTTGTTCCCGTCGCAGTGCAACCAAAGTGCTACCAACCTAAATTCAGTATCTTTAACCTATTGAAAATAAAAAAGAAATGAAACAATTAACCCAGTCCATCATGGGTGCAATTGACATGCGTCTGGGAGAGGGCGAACTAGATTGGGGAAACGGATTATTCATAAAGGCGGGCATTATAACGATTTAGTAGAACAAGATAGCGATTCCAGAATAGTGCCTATGGCATAATCGCGAGCTTCCCAAAACAACAAATTGTTCCTCAAATGATCCGAGTTCGCGTTGCACCATCACCCACCGGTGACCCTCATGTGGGAACAGCCTACATTGCCCTGTTTAATCTCTGTTTTGCGCGCAAGATGGGCGGCAAATTTATTTTGCGCATCGAGGATACCGATCAGAGCCGCAGCACGGCGGAATCAGAACAAACTATTCTCTCAAGCCTGAAATGGATGGGGCTGGAGTGGGATGAAGGTCCTGATGTCGGAGGCCCTCACGGCCCATATCGGCAGAGTGAGCGCGAAGATATCTATGCCAAATACGCACATCAGCTTATTGATGCGGGAAAGGCGTTCTATTGTTATCGCACCAGCGATGAGTTGGATCAAATGCGTGCTGAGCGCCGCGAGAAGGGTATACAGAAAGCCTTTAAGGCATCTGATTTACAACTACCTACCGCAGAAATTGCCGAGCGTAAGCTGGCAGGTCAGAAACCCGTGGTGCGCATGGTTGTGCCGGAAGAGGGCCTTTGTAAAATCCAGGATCGCCTGCGCGGTGAAATTGAACTGGATTGGGCCAATGTGGATGCTCAGATCCTGCTTAAAGCCGATGGCATGCCGACCTATCATCTCGCAAACGTAGTTGACGATCACCTGATGCAAATTACTCATGTAATTCGCGGGGAAGAGTGGATCAACTCTGCTCCCAAACACTACTTGCTCTATGAATACTTTGGTTGGGATATGCCTGAGCTCTGCCATATGCCACTGCTCAGAAATCCGGATAAGTCCAAACTAAGTAAGCGTAAAAACCCAACCAGTATTAACTTCTATCGTGACGCAGGTTTCTTGCCAGAAGCGCTTCTCAACTATCTGGGGCGCATGGGTTGGTCAATGCCAGATGAAGCCGAAAAGTTCTCCCTCACTGAAATGGTTGAACACTTCGATATCGACAAGCTATCTCTTGGTGGGCCGGTGTTCGATCAGGAAAAATTGCGCTGGTTAAACGGGATGTGGATTCGCGAAGATCTGTCCGCCGATGATTTTATTCAGCGCTATGCTAGCTGGGCTTTCCCACCGGAAAAGGTCAAAGCCATTGTTCCGCTGATCCACGAGAGAGTGGAAACGCTGGCAGATGTCGCTCCATTAACAGCGCTGTTTTTTAATTCCTTGCCGGTATTGGATGAGGCAACCTTCGATCAATTAAAACTGGATCGGGAAACTCAGGTGAAAGTAATTCAGTTTGTTTCTTGGAAACTGGACTCTCAGGTCGCCTGGGGCAGGGATGATCTTTATCAGAGCCTAAGTGCTTTGGCAGAAGCAATGGATATCAAGCTTCGTGACTTCCTGCAGCCACTCTTTGTTGCCATGAGCGGCTCGACCGTCTGTCCGCCGCTATTCGATACCATGGCTGTGCTCGGGCCGGACTTGACCCGTGCGCGGTTTAGACATGCCCTAGATTGTTTGGGTGGGGTATCTAAGAAGGGCGCGAAGAAATTGGAAAGGGAGTTTCGAGAGTTTTAGTGCATCTGAATACCAATAAAAAGGGCAGCTAATTAGCTGCCCTTTTTTCTTCTCTGGATAATTTTATTCAGTGACCCCAGTTCGGGTTCCCCAGCGCTGATAAACCAGAGCTTCGTCACTGCAGGGTTGCAGATTCAGCGTTCTGATTTGGTGAGGCGAATTGCCGTCGCGACCACCTCTCCAGCTGGAGGTGCCAGAGGTGAAGCACATAGTAGGAGCCGCCTCAGGAATAAGCTGGCCATTTTCGGTCAGCATGATTTTCTGCATCTCATCATCATCTGAACACTCAGCCAAACCGATGGTGGAACCACCGTTGGTGCCATTAATACGTGCGCAGCGATCAAAGCTGTAAAGGTTTATTTTGCCCATGGCGACTTCTTCAACAGGCATTTTCTGATCAACTGCCAACTGCCCTTGGTAGCTGTAGCAGGTGTGAGTTTGCAGGTTGCCCTCTGGGTTGGCGTTGTCTTGAAAGCCAAGCATGTCCAGACAATAGTGGTTTAGATTACCGTCCAGTTTGTTTATCAGATAAATCTCAACATCTTCCGCAACAGTAGCCAGAGAGAGAAAAGAAAACCCGGCCACTGCCAGGATGAGTTGATAGATACGGTGCATTAATAATTTCCCCAACTTGATTTACATTTAAGATTGCAGACTACCTTTCTAAGCCTTTGAAACACATTAGCAATACATAAATTAATAAAAATACCGGTTTCGGATTCTCTGATGTGGATCATAATAAATTGGTAGGGCATTGATTAATCTAGTTGTGGATCAACTCTTTTAGGAGGAACCCATGAATGCAGAACATCACGATTTAGTGCATGAATTTCCCGAACTAAGGCAGCGGATACATGAGCTAAAAATTTCAGATCAGCATTTTCGTAAGCTGTTCGACGAATATCATCAGCTAACCAATACCATCGAAAATATGGAAAAGGACACCATTCCTGTAACTACAGCTACTGAACAAGCGGCAAAGCTCCGCCGCGTGAAGTTAAAAGATCAACTTTATCAACGGATTTCAGCCTGAGGACGTTATGGAAAACAGAAAAGCGAAAGAATTTTTGGAAGCTCGTCTAAAAGAACTTAATGAGAGACTACACAAGCTGAAGGAAGACGCTTCCCAAGCGCATTCCAGCGACTCTGCGGAAATGGCAGTAGAGCGGGAGAATGATGAAGTTGTAGATGCTATTGGTACGGAGACTCGAGAAGTGATACGCCAAGTACGCCGTGCGCTAGCCAAGATTGAAGACGGCAGTTACGGCATTTGCCAGCAATGTGGAATTACCATCCCCGAAGAAAGATTGGATGCTGTTCCTGAAGCGACCCATTGCACAGGCTGTGCATGAGTCCTTTTCAGAAAGAAAAAGGGCAGCCAGAGGCTGCCCTTTTTTATTCAAACTGCAGAGCAGTTTTTACATAGGCTCCACTGCACGGGTATACCAATGCTGGTAGCGCCCGGCTTCAGAAGTACAGGGTTGCAGGCTCAGTGTGCGCACCTGGTGCCGAGAGGGAGTAGTCGCCCCTCCGAGCCAACTAGCGGCGCCGGCAGTCAGGCAAAGCTCTGGATTGAGAGGGTCATAGTGAGAAGCGTTCCAGATAAAATGACCGTTTTCCTTTAGTAGGAAGCTCTGCTCTTCGGTATCTTCGCATTCAGTCAGCATTATTCTGGCACCGGGCTGATCACCGGTTACTTCGCCGCAAAGACCAATCTCGAACAGGTGAATTTTCCCATTGGCAATATCATCAGTGTCCATAGCTTGGTCCACTGTGGGAGGCGGTGGATCTGCTCGATAGCTGTAGCAGGTGTGAGTCTGGATAGGCACTTCCAGCTCCAGCCGATGAGGCGGGCCATTTACGTCGATGCAGTAGTCATGCAAATCACCGTCCAGGCGATCCATTAGTACCACTTCTACAGGTTCCGCTTGCAGATGAAGGGAAGCCGCGGAGGCGGCGATGGCCAGAGTAGCCAAGATTGTTTTTTTCATTAGTCCCATATTTTTATTCCTCAATAAGAAAGCGAACCACAGCTAAATTAGCTTAGACGGGGCAGCTGCTTTGCAGTGTATTTAGGCTAGAGCCAAGTACAAAGCCTTTCAACATTTGTTTGCAGTAGTTTTGTTAAGTGAAACTTTAAGGGCTATTGGTGCTTGATGGACTTAGACGGGATGGGCTCGCACATCCCTGTGCTCGGGCTTCGCCCCAGCTCGCAGACTCGCCGACCAAATTCGTTCCAGACGAATTAGTGACTCGTACATCCTGTACTCGGGCTTTCAGCCTTACTCACTGCGTTCGTAACCCAAAACCGCGTCCTGCGGTTTTGTGAACCGCCTTCGATCGACATGGATGTAGGACATGCAGAAATTGCAGGAGCAAATTTATGCCAGCGGCTCGACCCGCGCATCAAAACTACAAATAAAAAGGCCCAACGCAAGGTTGGGCCTTTTTATTTGGTGGAGCTAGGCGGGATCGAACCGCCGACCTCCTGCATGCCATGCAGGCGCTCTCCCAGCTGAGCTATAGCCCCGAATTCTGGTTGTCATTCCGGCAACGGAACTCGAAGGAGCGCGAATTCTAGGGAGGGGCCAGAGGGGTGTCAACTAGAAAGAAGGGTAGTGACAGCAGATTAGAAAATGCTAAGGCAATACCGCTGTAGTTTCCCTATAATGCTTGACCCGAAGGTCGCCTGTGATTGCGGCTAATAATTAGAAAACTCAAAGTAATTATCATCCGGAGAGAAGCAGTGAAGTCACCAGTACGCGTAACCATTACCGGCGCCGCCGGCCAGATCAGTTATTCACTTTTGATGCGTGTTGCATCCGGCCAGATGTTAGGCATGGATCAACCGGTGATTTTGAACTTGCTCGAAATTACTCCCGCGCTGGACGCCCTGAATGGCACGGCGATGGAGATTGATGACTGCGCATTCCCACTGGTTCATGGCATCGTTCAAACGGATGATCCAAATGTTGCGTTTAAGGATTGCGATTACGCTCTTTTAGTGGGTGCGCGTCCTCGCGGCCCAGGCATGGAGCGAAAAGACCTACTTGAAGCCAATGCGGCAATTTTCTCGGTGCAGGGTAAAGCCATTAACGATCACGCCAGCCGCGATATTAAGGTTCTGGTTGTGGGTAACCCAGCCAATACCAATGCCTTAATTACTCAGCGCAATGCGCCAGATATTGATCCGCGCAATTTCACCGCCATGATGCGTCTTGATCACAATCGCTCCCTAAGCCAGTTGGCGACTAAAACTAACAAGCATTCCACTGACGTTAAGCATATGACGGTTTGGGGAAATCATTCTGCTACCCAGTACCCAGATGTACACCACGCCACTATTGCCGGGGAGCCTGTATTGAATCTGGTTGACCAGGATTGGTATGCGGAAGAATTTATTCCGACAGTTCAGCAACGTGGTGCCGCCATTATCGCGGCGCGCGGCGCGTCTTCAGCAGCCTCAGCTGCCAATGCGGCTGTCGATCATATGCGCGATTGGGCCTTAGGAAGTGCCGAAGGTGATTGGGTCAGCATGGGCGTATACAGCGACGGCAGTTACGGTATCGAAGAGGGATTGATCTACTCTTTCCCTGTTACCTGTAATGACGGCCAGTGGAGCATTGTTCAGGGTTTGGATATCAATGATTTTTCACGTGAGAAGATGACAGCCACTGAAACTGAACTGAAAGAAGAGCGTGATGCCGTTGCGCACCTGCTCGGATAAGCCTTTCATTTGTTCATTGCTCGCTCAAGGCTGCATTTATGTCTGACTTAAATACTCTGATGCCGGGAGCCAAGGCTCCCGACTTTAGTTTGGAAGACCAGAATGGTAATCAGGTTAGCCTGAGCCAATTTCTCGGTAAGATTGTGGTGGTGTATTTTTACCCCAAAGCTATGACCCCCGGCTGCACGGTTCAGGCCTGTGCACTGCGTGATTCCAAATCCGATTTAGAGAAAGCCGGTGTCGTGGTATTAGGTATCAGCCCGGACGCGTCCAAGCGCTTAAAGAAGTTTGAGGAAAGGGATGAGCTTAATTTCACTCTGCTTTCCGATGAGGATCACGCTCTTGCTGATCAATTCGGCGTATGGGGTTTAAAGAAATTTATGGGTCGCGAATACGACGGTATCCATCGTATGACCTTTATTATCGACAAAGAGGGCAATATCGCCCATACAATGACCAAGGTGAAAACCAAAAGTCACCACGAAGATGTCCTGAATTGGATATCGGAAAATTTATAACGGAGAAAAGTCTGTGCTCGAATTTTTAATACCCGCCGCCCATGCTCAGGAAGCAGTTCCTGCTGAAGGTAGTCCACTTGTTTCGCTAGTTATGTTTGGCGGTCTATTTCTGATTATGTATTTCATGCTGATTCGCCCTCAGAAGAAGCGCCAAAAGGAACATCTTGACCTTATGGGTGCTCTCAATAAAGGTGACGAAGTTGTATTGACCAGTGGGTTGATAGGCAAAATTACCGGCCTTTCGGATGACTATCTTACGGTTGATACAGGCACCGTGGAACTTAAGTTTCAGCGCGTAGCCGTCCATGCAGTGCTGCCTAAAGGAACAATTAAGTCCATTTAGCATGAAAGAAGCTCCGCGGCTTAATCTGGCTCATCTGCCAACACCGCTGCAGCTTCTTCCAAGTATTTCAGAGCAAGCCGGTCGCAACATCTGGGTAAAACGGGATGATCTGACCGGCTTTTCTATTTCCGGTAACAAAGTTCGCAAGCTTGAGTACAGCCTAGCCAAGGCCAAGCAAGAGGGTGCGGATGTTGTCATTACCTGTGGTGGCATTCAGTCAAACCACTGTCGCGCTACGGCGATCCTGGGCGCAAAACTAGGTTTTAAGGTGCATTTGTTGCTACGCGGCGATGAACCTGAGCAGCCGGACGGTAACCTCTTTCTCGATCAGCTGGCTGGCGCAGAGATCAGCTATTTCGCCAAGCGTTATTACCAGGCCCACCTCGATTTTATTGCTGAAGAAACCTGTGAAAAGTATCGTCGAGAAGGACGCAAACCCTACTTTATTCCCACTGGCGCCAGTGATGCGGTGGGGGTTTGGGGCTATGCCAATGCCGCTGCAGAATTAAAAGAAGATTTTGCGCGCCTTGAAATTCAGCCAGAGCATATTCTTTGTGCCACGGGGTCAGGTGGAACCCAGGCAGGTTTAACCGCAGGAGTGGTGATGCACCGAATGCCAGCTCAGGTTACAGGCTATGCTGTCTGTGACGACGAGGCTTGGTTTGTGAATAAGGTAAATACCGATATTCACGATTGGATCGAAGAATATGAGCTCGATCTTGATCTTGGTAGTCTGGATATCCGGGTTAGAGACGCCTACATCGGAGAGGGTTATGCCATCGCCGGTAAAGCAGTCTTTGATACCATCACTCAAGTATTTCGCAGCGAAGCCTTGCTGTTGGATCCAGTTTACTCAGGCAAAGCTTTTTACGGCATGTTGACCGATATTTCTGAGGGCAAGATTGAAGGTGAGGGAGACATCGTTTTTGTTCATACTGGCGGTGCTTTTGGTTTATTTGCACAGCGCCAACAATGGCAAAAATCAATGGGATAGAAAACGACAATAAATATTAATAAAACAAAGAGATATAGCTAATACCTAATCTAAAGTATAAATATAATCTGTAGCGGTTGAGGAGCCTTAGAATCATGTTTGAGAGCCTATTGGGAACCATAAATGGTTGGGTCTGGGGCCCGCCAATGCTACTGCTTTTATTGGGCACGGGCCTGTACCTGAGTATCGGTCTAAAAGGTCTGACGCTAAGGCAAATATCTCGAAGTTTTAAGGAATTGTGGGCCGGTCGGCTCGGCGCTGGTGAAGGAGAAATCCCACCCTTCAGAGCGCTAATGACTTCTCTTTCGGCGACAATCGGTACAGGGAATATAGCTGGCGTAGCCACCGCCATAGGAATTGGCGGTCCTGGAGCCTTGTTCTGGATGTGGATGACGGCATTGGTGGGAATGGCGACCAAGTATGCCGAGGCTGTTTTGGCGGTGGAATACCGTCAGAAAAACGACAAGGGTGAAACCGTTGGCGGACCTATGTATTACATCCGCAACGGACTTGGGCCTAAGTGGGCCTGGATGGGTGTGGCCTTTGCGGTGCTCTGTGGCTTGGGAGGCTTTGGCATTGGCAATGGGGTTCAAGCAAATTCCGTGGCCGATGCGCTAAACCTCTCTTTTGGTGTGCCAGAAATTGCCACGGGTGTTGCTTTGGCGGTATTGATTGCCCTGGTGATCTTCGGCGGGGTTAAGCGCATCGCCGTGGTGGCGACTCGTCTGGTTCCCATTATGGCCGTGGCCTATATTCTTTGTGGATTGATTATCCTAGGTATCCACGCGGTGGAAATTCCCGCGGCTCTCGCGACTATCGTTAAATCTGCTTTTTCTCCCGTGGCGGCAACCGGTGGTTTTGCCGGATCGGCGGTCTGGCTGGCCATTCGCATGGGTGTTGCGCGAGGCGTATTCTCCAACGAAGCGGGTTTGGGCAGCGCGCCCATCGCTCACGCAGCAGCACAAACGGATAACCCCGTGCGTCAGGGGCGTATCGCCATGCTTGGGACTTTTATCGATACCATCATTCTCTGTTCTATTACTGGTCTGGTTATTGTCGTAACGGGTGTTTGGACAGGAACAGAGCAGGGCAGCGCTATGACGGCGGCTGGTTTCTCTTCAGTATTGCCCGGTGGGGACAAGATTGTTGCTCTTGGCCTGGCAGTCTTTGCCTTTACCACCCTACTTGGCTGGAGTTATTACAGTGAGAAATGTTTTGGTTTTCTTTTTGGGGTAAAGGCTCTGGTTCCCTTCAGAGTGCTATGGGTGCTTGCAATTCCCTTTGGTGCCACCATCAATCTAGGCATGGTTTGGACTATTGCAGACACGATGAATGGCTTGATGGCGTTGCCCAATCTCATTGCTTTGTTAATGCTTAGCCCCATTGTTTTTCGCTTGACGCGGTCTGAGATCGAAAAATCTGGTGAATAGCACTAAATTAACCATCGCAATTTCTTCACGGGCTCTTTTTGACCTCGATGAAAGTCATGAGGTGTATGAAAGCCAAGGCGTAGATGCATACGCCAAATACCAGATTGAGCATGAGGATGAACCTCTTGAGCCCGGCGAGGCCTTTGACCTAGTTCGTAAAATGCTCAAAATCAACGAGACCTTGGGTGAGCCAGCGGTTGAAGTGATTTTGTTATCGCGTAACAACGCCGATTCGGGACTAAGAATATTTAATACTATCGAACATTATGGACTCGCCATCAGCCGCGCTGCTTTCTGCGGCGGTCAGGATCCTTGGCGCTATGTGCGGGCTTTTGAGTGCGATTTGTTTTTGTCTCTGCATACGGAAGATGTACGGGGCGCTCTTGAGCAGGGTGTCGCCTCGGCGAGTTTAATGCCAACTTCTGGGAATGCTGATGAAGAGACTGAAGAAATACGCTTTGCCTTTGACGGTGATGCGGTACTTTTCTCAGACGAATCAGAGCGTATCTACAAAGAAAGGGGCTTAGATGCCTTCACCGAAAATGAAAGAAACTCCGCCCATACACCTATGTCTGGCGGGCCTTTCCGAAATTTCCTTCGAGCGCTGCAGCATCTGCAATCGAAATTCCCGCCAGGGGAGTGCCCCATCCGAACTGCCTTGGTAACCGCTCGCTCAGCACCTGCTCATGAACGAGTGATTCGCACGCTTAGAGACTGGCGTATTTTTCTTGATGAGTCGCTATTCCTAGGCGGATTGCCTAAGGGCGAGTTCCTGCGCTCATATGGAGCCGATGTATTTTTCGACGACCAGCAGGCCCACTGTGATTCGGCTAGTGAGCATGTTGCCACCGGGCATGTACCCAGTGGCGTAGCGAACAGCTAAGGGTTTTCTGCTGGGGCTGGTGGCCCACCACCCAAATTTCTTCCTGGTCCAAAAACTTCAATGGTCACAACGTCTTCCAGTGCTTCATAGCGGTGTTCTACGTAGGCTGGGATAGTAATCATTTCTCCTGGTCCAAATGGAAAAGCTTCGTCTCCCATATAGGCGATAGCACTGCCTTCAAGTATCAAGACAATTTCTTCATCAGCATGGTTGTGAGAGGGCGTTGAATAGCCTTTTTCCAATTCGATTCGGCTAATACGGACAGTGGCCATAGCCACCGCTCGGCCGGTAATACCTGGTCTGAAATTACGGCCTTCCATACCAAAGAGGTCATGAACCTCCATGCTGGGTTCGATTAAAGGTTGCTGCGCATGAGTCGCTACGGAAAAGCAAAAGGCTGCAATCGCGATAGAAATACTAATAATTTTGTTCATTATTTGGGTCCCCAATTCAATCTTTGATCATAACGAAAGCAAGCGCGTTGCTGAGACTTATTGCGTAAAGAAAGCTGAATTCCTGGATCTCTTTTAAACCAAAGTGGTAAGGAAATCTTGACCTCTAACCCTTTTGGGATCAGTCTTAGCCTTATTACTTTTTCTACCAAAACTTATGAAACTTCAGCAATTGCGTTATATCTGGGAAGTAGCCCGACACGATTTGAATGTGTCCTCTACTGCCCAGAGCCTCTACACCTCACAGCCGGGTATATCCAAGCAGATCAGGTTGTTGGAGGATGAGTTGGGCGTGGAAGTATTTTCCCGGAGCGGAAAACATCTGACGCGAATAACGCCCGCGGGTGAAGAGATTCTGAGATTGGCAGGAGAAATTCTGCATCAGACGGAAAACATCAAGAGAGTGGGTAAGGAGTTTAGTAACCCAAGCGAGGGCTCCTTATCGGTCGCCACGACCCATACTCAAGCACGTTATGCGCTTCCTTCAACCATCAAAACTTTTATCGATAAGTACCCTAACGTATCGCTCAATATGCATCAGGGGACGCCGATGCAGATTTCAGAAATGGCGGCGGAATGGAATGTGGATTTTGCCATCGCCACAGAGGCCCTGGATCTGTTTTCTGATCTGATCATGATGCCTTGCTATCGCTGGAATCGCTGTATTCTGGTCCCCAAGGATCATCCACTATGTTCGACTTCCTTTCTCACGATTGAGAGTCTAGCCAAGCATCCTCTGGTGACCTATGTCTTTGGTTTTACCGGGCGCTCACGTTTGGACGAAGCCTTTCAGGCAAAAGAGCTGACGCCAAAGGTGGTTTTTACTGCCTCAGATTCTGACGTCATTAAGACCTATGTTCGGTTAGGCTTAGGAGTAGGAATTGTTGCTCACATGGCTTACGACCCGGTTGCGGATAGTGATCTCCAGCTTATTGATGCCCGCCATTTATTCACGCCGAGTGTTACTCGAATAGGGTTTCGGCGTGGCACTTTTATCCGTGGCTACATGTACGATTTTATTGAGATGTTCTCACCGCATCTGACATCGGAAGCCGTCGATCAGGCGCACCAGTGTCGCAGCCGCGAAGAACTCGATGATTTGTTTGCGAAGGTGGAGCTACCTGAATATTAATTCCGACCTCTTTTGGGGTTAAACCTGGAGCAATTTTATGGCGATCAAAGGTTACTGTTTGTGTCGAACTGTCCAGTACGAGTTGGATGGCGAAGTAGGGGATGCAGTGCGTTGTTACTGTCGCAGTTGCCAGTGCGTAACTGGTTCGGCATTTGCCACAGTGGCCATGGCCGACGCAAATCGATTCAGGATAACTGCTGGAGAGGAAGCCCTCTCTTCATTCGAATCTAGCCCCGGCAAACGACGGCATTTTTGTACCAGCTGTGGTTCGGCGATATACACCATGTTAGATACTGATCAAGCTACCTATCGAATGCGCGTGGGCGGGCTGGAGGACTCAGGCAGTGTCAATGTCACCAAACATATTTTTGTTGCTGAAAAGGTCAGCTGGTATGAGATTAATGACGATCTTCCTCAGTTTGATGGTTGGCCCTGAATAGTGTAAAACGCTCACCTCTGGACAGTTGAGTCCAGCATATATATCAGTCTCTGATAAAGGAACGGTCCAGAGAGGACCGAGTTAAAAGGGTAACTATGGAAGTACAAACTTATGAGCTGGCCGATGGCCGAGCGCTCATTGTTAGGGAAGCAGACCAAAACGACGCAAAAACATTACTGGAGTTTTTACCAAAAGTCTTTGAGGAAACCGATGGTTTACTCATGACCCGTGGGGAGTTTGATCAATCCTTACGAGAGCAGATGGATCTGCTGGGTAAGCTGTCAGCATCAAAAACTCAGCTCGCTCTGGTAGGCCATATTGATGAGGAACTCGTCGGCTTACTCACCTTTACTGGAAGGGATTTAGAACGAGTCCGGCATACAGGAGAAGTTGGCCTTATTGTCGCGCAAGAATACTGGGGAAACGGCATCGGGAAAAACATGATGCGATCACTCCACTTCTGGGCAGAAGCCAATCCCTTGATTAGCAAGATTGATTTGCGGGTTAGGCTGTCTAATCGTCGCGCCATCCATCTCTACGAAAGCTTGGGTTATCAAGTAGAAGGCTGGATTCGTCGAGCTGTGAAGATTGACGGCGAGTACGACGATCATTACTGGATGGGAAAAGAGCTTCCCCACTAGCTTCAATTCCTCATTAAATGGACACAAGCGCTATACCGGCACTTGAGTTTTTGTCATTTGCCTCTATGCTTGCCGGCCTTCACTAGTTCATTTTATTTAGGAGTCTCCTGTGGAAATCGCATGCCTCGATTTAGAAGGTGTTTTGTTGCCGGAAATTTGGGTGAAATTTGCTGAGGCAACAAGTATTGCCGAGCTCAAAGCCACTACAAGAGACATTCCCGACTACGATGAATTGATGACTATGCGTCTGGGTATTCTGGATCAGCATGGCTTGGGCGTTAACGAAATTCAGGAAGTAATTGCGACATTGTCACCTCTCGAGGGTGCTGCAGATTTTCTCAACTGGCTTCGTCGAAGGTTTCAGGTGGTCATCTTGTCCGACACCTTCTATCAGTTTGCTGGGCCGCTGATGAATCAGCTCGGCAATCCGACGTTACTCTGCCACAATCTTGAGATCGCAGAGAATGGCAGGGTAGTGGGTTACAAGCTGCGCCAGCGAGACCCTAAGCGCCAGTCCGTTATCGCGCTGAAAAGTTTGTATTACCGAATAATCGCTGCTGGTGATTCATACAACGACACCAGCATGCTGGAAGAAGCTCACGCTGGAATACTATTCTGCCCGCCCCAAAACGTTATTGATGAGTTCCCACAGTACCCGGTGGCAACCAATTACGATGAATTTCGTGCGGAATTTATCAAAGCGAGTGAGAGAGATATTTCCCTCGACTAATTCAAGTTAGGAGAAGGCCTGAATTAGGCAATCACCTGGGCAAGGGCTGTCAGGCTTAAATTGCGTTCAAGCTCCTTTAGTAGAGGCTGAATTTTGTCTAAGGTTTCCTGATATTCCGCACCCGGATCTGAATCCATTACGATCCCTCCGCCACCCCAGGCATGAATGGTTTCTCCGTCGGCTTCCAGAGTGCGGATTGCGATATTAGTATCCATTGATCCGCAGCAGCTGAGATAGCCAATACAGCCACAATAGACGCCACGATCTTGCTGTTCCAGCTCAGCAATTATCTGCATTGAACGTCTTTTGGGAGCTCCGGTAATTGAGCCACCCGGAAAGCAGTGTTCCAGCACAGATACAGAGTCCTGTGCTTCTGCTAATTCTCCAGTAATTCGGCTCACTAAATGGTGCACCGTAGGGAAGCTGTATAACTCATAAAGCCCTGGGACTCTTATGCTTCCGGGCTTGCAGCAGGTGCTTAGATCGTTCCTCATCAGATCGACAATCATTAGGTTTTCAGCGCGGTTTTTTTCGCTATCCATCAGTTGTCGTGCTAGTTGAGCGTCTTCAGCTGGATTGGAAGATCTCGGTGCCGTGCCTTTGATGGGCCAGGTCTGAATCTGGTTGTTTTGAACCTGAACAAATCTTTCGGGGGACATGGAGAGTATTTTTCGCTCTGCAAATCCAAGATAGGCGCCGTGAGGATTAGGGGTCAGTTCTCTAAGCTGTAAATAGGCCTCCGCGCTATCGCCGGCATATGGCGCACTGAAGTGCTGAGCCAGATTAACCTGGTAGCAATCTCCGGCGCCCAAATAATCAATAACTCTTCCCACTCTTGCCAGATACTGAGATTGGCTTTGAGAGGCTCTAAACGGGGCGCTAAGCTCGAAAGATTTTGGCTCTGAGGCGGCATCGGCAGGCGTAGCTGAGTCGGCTAGACAGGACTTCACTCTGAGTTGCAGCTCTGGTGGACAATCCGGGTGAATAACTAAGAGTGCTCGATCTTTAAGGTGGTCGAGAACAATTGCCCAGGCATACAAACCCATACAAACCGTAGAATTTGAGCGGCCAGTTCCCTTTCTCGGCAGACCGTAACTTTTGTGATTAGCCTCGTAGGAAAGGTATCCAATTAAGCCGCCACAAAAAGGAATATCCTCGTTGCTCTCCACGGATGCCAGAGAACAGAGACTGTCGCGTAGCGGCTCTAGAGGAGTTGACCCTGTGGTGGTATTTGGATCGAAACTCAGGCGTTCGAGAGGTTCGGCGGAGAGAATGTCAAAGCGACCGGAACTGGCGAGAGCGACTTTGGAATCTAATCCCGAATCCAACCAAACCGGATCTTCCAAATTTCTAATTTGATTGAAATATTCCAGAGCTGGGCGATAGCTAAGCTCTTCGGTGATGGGGCGAAGGTGGTGAAGGTTGGATGGGTTCAAAGTTAGCGCTGCTCGGTAGCAGTTCTCAGGGCCATTTGGCCAGAGCGGTGAGCACGCGATCGCTATACCAGGATTGACCGTGGCTGCCGTTGTATCGTGCAAGGGCGGGTTCTAGGTCTCCGGACTCCATTTCCAAGTAATAGGCCAATATTGCACAGCCATAGCGTAAATTGGTGGCAATATCGGTGAGATTGTCTTCTGGGCGCCCCAACTCTGCTTTCCAGAAAGACATCACCTGCATCAAACCCAGAGCGCCAGATCGCGAGACGGCGTAGGGGTCAAACCCAGATTCAATTTCTATTAGTGACATAACCAGGTCTGGATCCAGGTCCGCTCGAACAGATTCAGC
>JABJGI010000054.1 GCA_018662305.1 Porticoccaceae bacterium
GAGCATTTAGGCGCAAAACCTCTAATAAATCGGGTGATGCAAAGTGGATCGAGATAATGATATCGATGATGGCCAAGGCTCTGCCGAGGTCAATGAGCAGGATAGCTCAAGCTCCGTCAGTGAATCTAACCAAGAACCAAAAGCACAAAAACTGGAAGATCTCATTGCCGAGCAATTGCTCGCCAATGAATCGATTTCACGTACTCAGGAGAAACATGCGCGGCGCATAAAACAGAAGCTGCCCACTGAAAAATCTTTGCTGACGATACTTTTGGAATTAGAGGCGATTGATCAGGAGCAGATATTAAAGGCCCTGCGCAAAGTTAAAGTTCGCTCCAGTCTTGGGCAGCTTTTAGTTGAGCTCGGCTACATCAAGGAGGTAGACCTCCGCAATGCATTAAATATTCAAAAGCAGAAAACACCCGACAAGAGCCTGGGCCGAGTGCTGATCGACAACCACTTTTTGTCGGAAGATTTGCTGCTCGACGTACTGTCTATTCAGTTAAGAATCCCCAAAATTGATCCCGAATTTTCACGAATCGATAAGGCACTACTTGAGGCAGTGACGCCCAAATGGTGTAAGGACCTCAATCTAATCCCTATCGGTGTAGTCAAGGACCGCACTATCCTTGCATGCGTTGATACCTTGCAGAAGGGTCTGAAAGAAAAGATTCAGCAAGTCTATGGCAAGGATCTGATATTGGGTATCGCCAACTCAAAGTCTGTTGCCGAAACTATCAAGGTATTTGAGCAAAGCCGGAAACAAAATAATATTCCGACCAATAAAGACATCAACAACCAAGCGACAAAGATCGTCGACGACATCCTCACCGAGGCGATCAAGGCAGGTGCAAGCGACGTTCACTTTGAGCCTCTAAAGGATCACATGCGGGTACGCTATCGTTGTGATGGCGTAATGATGCCGCAATCCACCATTGCAACTGAGCAACTCGTCTCTGTGATCGGTCGTCTCAAAGTGATGTCTGGTGCTGACGTTTCCGAAAAGCGTCATCATCAGGATGGACGTATTCTTTTTGAAAATCCGGTCACCGGTCAGAACGTCGATATGCGCGCGTCCTTCTACGTAACAGTCTATGGCGAGAAGGTCGTATTGCGAGTTCTCAGCAATAAAGTTGAGATGTTAAGCGTCGATCAACTTGGCCTGACACCGCGCGCCGTAGATTCCTTTTATCAGGAAGTGCTGGACACCCCTAGCGGAATCATTCTGATTACTGGACCCACTGGCTCTGGAAAAACTACGACGCTCTATAGCTGCATCAACTATTTGAACAGTATCGATCGCAGCATTATCACGGCGGAAGACCCTGTGGAGTATCAGGTAGAAGGTATATCCCAGTGTTCGCTGAACTCAAAAATAGGGCTGGACTACAAGTCCACCCTTCCGGCTATGGTGCGCCAGGACCCTGACGTCATTGTGCTCGGCGAAATTCGCGATAACTTTTCCGCCGAAGCTGCTATTCAAGCTGCATTAACGGGCCATAAAGTCCTGACCACCTTCCATACAGAAGACACCATCGGTAGCTTATTGCGCCTGATGAATATGAATATTGAGACATTCCTAATCTCATCTACCTTAGTTTCTGTTCTGGCACAGAGACTATTGCGCAAAGTTTGCGATCATTGCGCGGAGCCCTATACCCCATCCACCAGTGATTTGAGCCGCATCGGATTTAGCAAGGCAGATTTTGCCGAGGCGAATCTTGTCACCGGGAAAGGCTGCGAAGAATGTCATTTTTCCGGCTATTCGGGCCGTATCGGGGTTTATGAACTTCTTATCCTCAATGAACAGGTAAAAGACGCAATTCTGCGAAATACCAGTTCCTACGAAATACGTCGTATCAGCTTCCAGACTTCAGAAATGACAACTCTCCTTGAAGAAGGCCTGTTAAAAGCAGCTAACGGCGAAACGACTTTACATGAAGTAATTCGTCACCTACCCCGCATGGAGAAACCACGGCCCCTAAGCGAGCTAAAACGAATCACAGGAACTAGGTAATGCAGACTGCAGTTGCTGATATAAGCGAACAACACACTTCTCTCAGAGATCTTATTACTCAAGAAATCACCTCTGAAAGCTTTCAACTTCCCGTTTTTAACAACGTGGCGCTTAAGCTTCAGGAATCTTTAAACGACGAAAATACAAGCATCGACAAGATTGAAGCCATTATTCTTGAAGACCCAGCCCTAGCAAGCCAGATATTAAAAACCGCAAATTCTGCCTTTTACAGAGGTCTTGGAGATATCAAAACGGTAAACCACGCCGTGCTTCGGCTTGGTTCTCAGCAGGTAGTGAATATCGCCATGCTGGTTTCACAAAAGCAAAGTTACTCAAGCAAAAGTCCACTGATTAAAAAACAGATGGACAAACTCTGGGAGCATTCCTTCGCCTCCGCAATAGGTTGCCGTTGGATATTTCAGAAGTTTGGAGGCGACCCTTGCGTCGCTTTCCTTTCGGGCCTTTTACACGATATTGGCAAGCTGGGAGTGCTCAAAGTAATCGAACATATCCAGACTGAAAAGCTAAGTAGCCAGGAGATCACAGACAAATCCATTAACGACATTCTAAATGGCTCGATTCATACAGAGTGCGGTCATATATTGGCGCAAGCGTGGAATCTACCCGAACCCTTTGATGTGATTATCCGGGATCACCATGACATTCCTGAAGGCGAGCACGAAACTCTGTTACAGACAGTGCGACTTATGAATGTAGTGACCGAGCAAATGGGGATGAGTGCTCGAGAGACTGAGAATCCTTGCTCATTTTCGTCGCCGGAAGCTAAGGCGCTAGGGCTATCGGAAATCCAGTTGGCTGAGCTGGAAATCCATATAGAAGATAGCTTGGAAAATACCGACTTCTAAATTGGGAAGGTTGAAGCGGCCTCTTTAATCGAGGCCGATGAAACCGCCGGACTGGTGCGCCCAGAGCGTGGCGTATATGCCGCCGAGCTCAATTAGCTCTTGGTGTGTGCCACTTTCAACGATCTTGCCTTCATCCAGAACCAGCAGCCGATCCATCATGGCAATGGTGGACAAACGGTGGGCAATGGCAATCACTGTTTTGTTTTCCATCAAACGATTTAAGCTCTTTTGGATCGCAGCCTCAGCTTCAGAATCGAGGGCAGAGGTCGCCTCGTCCAAGACTAGAATTGGCGCATTTTTCAGCATGACCCGGGCTATGGCAATGCGCTGGCGTTGACCACCAGAGAGGTTCACACCCCTCTCGCCCACCATGGCATCAAAGTTTTTATTACCCTTGATGTCTTCCAGTCCCTGAATAAAGTCGTAGGCTTCAGCTTTTCGCGCCGCTTCTATCATCTCAGCTTCGCTTGCATCGCCTCTGCCATAGTAGATGTTGTCGCTAACGGAGCGATGCATCAAAGAGGTATCCTGAGTCACCATCCCTACGGCGGCGCGCAAACTTTCCTGAGTCACCTGTCCAATGTCCTGACCGTCAATCTCAATAGCGCCTGCCTGCAAATCATGGAATCGCAGCAGCAAGTTAACCAAGGTTGATTTACCTGCACCTGATCGACCCACAAGGCCTATCTTTTCACCTGCGGCAATTTCTAAATTGAGGTTCTCAAAAATATCGGGGTTATCGCCATAAGCAAACTGCACCTCTTTAAAGGAAATCTTTCCCTCGGTGGTATGAAGCTCATCTGCATTTGCAACATCTTTTACACTCACTTCTCTGGACAGAGTATTCATACCGTCCTGAACCGTGCCAATATTCTCAAACAGAGAAGAGGTCTCCCACATTACCCAATGAGACATGCCGTTTAACCTAAGCGCCAGGGCAATAGCCACCGCGATGGCTCCAGCGCTTACCTGCCCCTGAAGCCACAACCAGATAGATACCGCAGCAATAGAAAACACCAGTAACGAATAGCTGATATCCACAGCGATATCCAGCAAGGTAACCAAACGCATCTGGGGGTGCACAGTTTTAAGAAAGCCATCCATGCTCTCACGGGCGTAGTTGGTTTCTCGCTGTGCGTGGGAAAAGAGTTTTACCGTGGATATGTTGGTGTAGCTATCGACCACCCTACCCGTCATTACCGCGCGGGCATCGGCTTGCTTGGCAGAAATATCCCTCAACTTGGGTATTAATTTGCAAAGAATACTGATGTAGATAACCAGCCAAACCAAAAGAGGAATCGCCAAGCGCCAATCTGTTTGTAGAAAGAGAAATACGATACTCACGATGTAAACGCAGACATATACCAATATGTCCATCAGCTTCATCACTGATTCTCGCACCGCGAGAGATGTTTGCATTATTTTTGTTGCCAGCCTTCCTCCAAATTCATTCTGGAAGAAGCTCATACTTTGCTTGAGCAGATAACGATGGCCTAACCATCGAATAACCATCGGGAAGTTACCGATCAGTGTCTGATGCGAAATCAATCCGTGTAGCAAAGATAAAACCGGAATAACAATCACCAGCATAACGGCCATTCCGATCAAGGCGCGCTGGTTCTCCTGTAAGAAATTGTCTGGAGACTGGGTGGAAAGCCAGTCCACCAAATCCCCCATAAAGCTAAAGAGCACAACCTCAAGAATTGCGATAACCGCACTTAAAACAGCCATCAACACTAAAGCCCACTCCATACCCTGCGTGTAGTGACGACAGAACTTGTAGAGTGTGTTCGGTGGGGTCTTTGGCGACTCCGGAGGGAATGGATTTACCAGCTTCTCAAAGCTGGAAAAGAGATTCATGTATTTCGACCTGCTTTACTGGGCGCGCAGATTACCAGAATTCATGCCCCATATATGTTTCAAATTGTTGAGAACTGGGCGACGATTGGGAGGTGATCTGAGGAACTCACGGAGTCAACTATCTCCGCCTTTTGCAATTGCAATCCGCGGTAAAAAAGATGGTCTAAATGGCGATACAAATGCCTGGCCTTAGACTTTCTCGAAATCTCGGCTTCCCTCAGTCCCAATCCTTCAGTCAGCTCCTGTAAATGGGAATATCTATTCTTCGACCAGGTATTGAAATCCCCGGCAAGAATCATAGGCCCCCTGTGCTCAGCCGCGGCAGAATGAATCTGCGACATCTGTTTTTGATAGGAAGCAAAACGAGAAAAGTTGAGTGCATGCAGGTTAACGACCATCAAGCTTTCATCGCTTCCATCTATGGCATAACTGGTCTGCAGCAGCATCTTGTGTGTTTGTACGAGAGGCTCAAAGTTTGGAGAGGAATAACATAGCGTATCTACCGGCTCAGCCCGACAACCAGTTTTTACACCATTTTCGCTTTGCCGCTTTAGATGGGTGAAAGATCTCGCCATAGTCCAAAAGTACTGTTCATGTTGATCAAAAATTTCCAGGTTGACCGCCGATAGGGAGGCCTCCTGAAGCAGCAGCAAATGACGATCGTGAATTAGCTCAAGAAAATCTCTCTGCCACTCCTTGCCTCTGCACTTCTGCATATTCCAAAGCAGCAGCTCAAAGACCTGAGGCAAAGCATCCATATCTGCACAACCCAAGGTTCTCAGCGCGGTGTCGGAATGGTATTTTCTAAACAGGTTGATACTGGGCTTCCAAAGATGGACTTCTCATTAACTTGATCTCCATTCTAAAAGAATTTGCTGGGTAGGCAGCGCAAAAGCGATATTATTTGAACCAAGCTTTATCTAACTCAAGGAAAACAATAAATGAGCATCCAAGTAGGCGAAAAACTTCCCTCTCTAACTTTAAAAACCATGGGCGATAATGGCCCAGAAGAAATCACTACAGACAGCATATTTGATGGTAAAAAGGTTGTCCTCTTTGCCCTTCCAGGCGCTTTTACTCCCGGCTGTTCAAATACTCATATGCCAGGTTTTGTAATTCACGCCGACGCCATCAAAGCCAAGGGCGTAGACAGCATTGTATGCCTTGCCGTTAACGATGCTTTTGTAATGGGTGCTTGGGGCGAGACGCAAAACGCGGAAGAGCTTCTACTTATTGCAGACGGCAGCGGTACCTTTACCTCTGCCATAGGGATGGAATTGGATTTAACTGCGGCCGGACTTGGTGTTCGCTCTCAGCGATACGCCATGATTGTTGTCAACGGCGTAGTTGAAGCCATCAACCTTGACGAAGGCACCATCGAAAAGAGTACTGCAGAAGCTATCCTAGAGCTTCTCTAAACTGATCTACAGCTCCGAAGAGCCCAGCCGCAGAGGCTGGGCTTTTTTGTTCCCGTTCAAGCTAGCCTAATGAGGCCCTCACCCGCTAATATTCGCGCCTATGTCCGCGAACACAAATATCGAATCCCACACCCCCATGATGCAGCAGTTTTTGCGGCTGAAAGCAGAACAATCTGATGAACTGTTGTTTTATCGCATGGGCGATTTTTACGAGCTATTTTTTGACGATGCTAAGGAGGCGGCGGAACTTCTTGATTTAACCCTGACGCAACGCGGCCAATCTGCCGGCGAACCCATACCCATGTGCGGAGTGCCCCATCATGCTGCGGAAGGCTACCTTGCAAAACTTGTTCGTTTGGGTCGCTCAGTGGCGATCGCTGAGCAAATTGGCGACCCAGCAACATCTAAAGGACCGGTTGAGAGGAAGGTGGTTCGAGTCCTTACTCCAGGCACGGTCACAGACGAAGCGCTTCTCGATGCCAATCGAGACAATTTACTTTGTGCGGTGTACGTGGAAGGCCTATTTGGCTTAGCGACATTAGATATGAGCAGCGGCCGATTCTGCCTGTCGGAATTGGAAGATCAAGCCGCACTAGAGGCGGAATTAGCGCGCCTCAAGCCCACAGAATTACTTGTGCCAGAAACTATTAGCCTTGATGTCAATCAGGTGGATTGTTCCTGCATTCGCAGCAAGCAAGACTGGGAATTTGACCTGGATAGTGCGACTAAGCTACTTAAAAAGCAGTACAAAGTTGGCTCCCTGAAAGCTTTCGATTGTGACGACAAGCCCGTTGCTCTCAGAGCGGCAGGCTGTCTACTGCAATACGCACGAGACACACAACGGAATGAACTTCCACACCTCCAGGCTATTCGGGTTGAAGAACCCACGGATCAAGTGATTTTGGATTCAGCCACAAGGCGTAACCTCGAACTTGACACTAACCTGCAGGGCGGAAGAGAAAATACTCTTGCCGAAGTATTGGATCAGTGCTCAACCACTATGGGAAGCCGTCTATTGGTTCGTTGGTTAAATAGACCCAGCAGAAACATGGATCTGTTGCTCTCGCGACAGAAAGCTATTGCCTCATTGCAAGATAGCTGGCGCTACGAGCCTCTTGCAGAAACATTAAAGACCATTGGCGACATCGAGCGTATTTTGGCCCGTGTGGGTTTGCGCTCGGCCCGCCCTCGCGATTTGACTCGACTGCGATCTGCAATCGAAGCTTTTCCGGAGCTGAATCGCCTTCTCAATGCCTCTGGTAGCAAAGAGCTCGGTGGGATCGCCGAAAGGATTTCAGAGTATCCCAAGCTGCAAAAGCTGTTGAGTGCTGCTCTGATTGACAATCCTCCAATGACAATCCGCGAGGGAGGTGTCATTGCCGAGGGATATAACAAGGATTTAGACGAGTTAAGAGAAATTAGCACCAATGCCGGTGATTATCTGGTCCAACTTGAGGAACGCGAACGAGAGGAAACCGGTATCAGCACTCTCAAGGTTGGATATAACAGGGTTCACGGCTATTTTATTGAGATTAGCAAGGGGCAAGCAGAAAAGGCGCCTATCTCCTATCAGCGCCGACAGACATTAAAAAATGCTGAACGCTTTATTACTCCGGAGCTGAAAGAGTTTGAAGACAAGGCGTTATCAGCGAAATCCCGTGCTCTGGAAACTGAGAAAAAACTCTACGAAGAGCTTGTAGAGTTGGTAGCCGCAGACCTCAGACCGCTGATGCAATCCTCCGAGGCGGTTGCAGAAATAGACGTATTGGCCAACTTGGCCGAGCGAGCTCAAAGCCTGAGTTACCAGCGCCCCAAACTGGCAGAGGAAGTGGGCATTCAAATAGAGGAAGGTCGGCATCCCGTCGTAGAAAAAGTCCGCACTGATCCCTTTATCGCCAATGATCTGAAACTCAATCCAGAGCGAAGATTGTTGATTATTACCGGCCCCAATATGGGCGGTAAATCTACTTACATGCGCCAGGCAGCTCTTATAGTTCTGCTCGCTCATATCGGCAGCCCGGTCCCGGCCAGCAAGGCAAGAATAGGCTTGGTTGATCGGATTTTTACCCGCATCGGTGCTTCCGATGACCTGGCCGGCGGGCGTTCCACCTTTATGGTTGAGATGACAGAAACCGCTCAAATACTTCACCATGCCACCCCCCAAAGTCTGGTATTGATGGATGAGGTGGGTCGCGGCACCAGTACTTTCGATGGTTTGTCTTTGGCGATGGCGGCTGCCCATAATCTCGCCACCGAGCGTCGCAGCCTTACTCTTTTCGCTACCCACTATTTTGAACTAACAGCCCTGCCTGAAAGTGTTGATGGCGTGGAGAATGTTCACCTGAGCGCAAAAGAAAAAGATGAGGATATTGTTTTTCTGCACCGAATAGAGAAAGGCCCTGCGAATCAGAGTTACGGCATTCAGGTAGCGCGTTTGGCTGGAATTCCTGATCCAGTTATTCAACTCGCCCGACAAGAACTTGAGTTGCTAGAGAGCGGTTCGCATAGCCTGACAACTGAAACTGCCCCAGACAAAAACCCAGAAAAATTAGCCACTTCATCCGATCCGGGGAATATGGAGCTTTTTTCCCAAACTAATCATCCAGCTTTGGAAAAATTGGCGGGAATAGGTGCAGACGATTTAACGCCTAAACAGGCATTGGAACTGATCTACCAACTAAAATCCCTGCTGGATTAGCTCGGGGCATTAAAGCTACCGCCCTCTGTTACCGCGGCCAGAGGTAATTCCAATAGGCCCCTCAGGCAGAGACAAGCTGATTGTTTCGCCATCGCGAATCACTTCCACAATCACGTTGCCACTCGCATCCGATGAATTTGTCAGCCGGTTTAGATCATTAGTATTGAATACCCGCTCACCGTTATAACTGACAATTTCATCACCGGTCTGCATTCCCGCTATTTCTGCGGGTGAGGAAGCCAGTACGTTGCTTACTCCAATGCTAGTGGACTGGTTCGTTGCTTCTAAATAGCGCTCATAATCTTGTTCGCCTAGATCAGCTCTAAATTCAGCAACCGCCTGAGCCTGCATCTCACCCGCATTAAAATCTTCTCCGCTTTGAGATGCTTCAAAGCGTGCATTAAGCATCGTCATCTGCATTTCTTCAGTCTGGCGGATTATTTCTTCCGCTTGATATTCATCGAAGCCTGCCGCAACCAAGCTTTCCAACTGTCTCTCTTCAGTATTGCCCCGAGCAGCATTTCTGCGCTCTTCAATTTGTTCACGAATATTCTGTAAATCCTCTGGAAGTCCATCTTCTCCCACAAGAGCGGCTAAACGACCATTAGCAGGCACTGCCTCGACGGCAGCGTTCGATTCAGCCTGTTTTAGATTCAGAATTTCCGCTTCTAGCCGAAGACGCTGCTCACGTTCCTCAACAACAGCCTCTTCCAAGGCAGCAATGCGTTCTTCGAAATCGCTGGAGGGGAATGAAGTAGCTTGTGCCAGGGAAGCAGGCACTTGCGGATCGCTGGAACGAAAAGTGGCCACCACAGCAGTAGCTACCAAAATTAGGATTGCTCCAAGAATGCCGTACTTGATCATAAGCTTTCTCTGCAGAACGTTAGCGTATTCAGTTAATTTGTCACATCCTAAACTAACTGATTAATATGCATAGAGTCGCCCATTTTCGTAAAGGATTATTAATACCTTCTAAGAGAAATTCTCGAACAAGTACCAGCCCTTAAATTGATTGAAATTCAGGTTTTTTACTGATTCAAAGCGCTGCTATAATGCGCGCCCTTTAGAGCTACCCTCTTTTCGGAGACTGAATTAATGACCTTTATCGTTGGTGAAAATTGTATCAAGTGTAAATTTACCGACTGCGTAGAAGTCTGTCCCGTCGACTGTTTTTACGAGGGTCCAAACTTCCTAGTAATTCATCCTGACGAATGTATTGACTGCGCACTTTGTGAGCCCGAGTGCCCAGCAGAAGCTATTTATTCTGAGGACGAGGTGCCAGCAGATCAGGAAGTCTTCATTGAGCTCAACGCTGAACTTGCCGACGTTTGGCCTAATATCACGCAAAAGAAAGACGAACTCCCTGAGGCTGAAGAATGGAACGGCAAAGCAGGAAAAATCGAGCTTTTGGAAAAATAGATTCCTACTATTTTCAGAGACAAAAAAAGGGCGCTATATGCGCCCTTTTTTTCGACCAGAGATCCTGAAATCAGCTCAAAACAGCGTAAAGGGGGGGAAGGCCAAATGCCAGGACCAGACTAACTACTAAACCAAATCCGGCTTTAAGAATATCGGTATATACCAAATGCGCTGAGTCCTTCAGTGAAGGCAGATACATATGCAGAGAAATCGCCAGCTGTCGTCCGGCTAACAAACCAAGAAATACCCAGGTCGTGCTCATGGGCATATTGCTCCATTCTTTAAAAATCAAAAGAATAATAGCGTACATAAAATCGATTATGGTCGCCGCACGAATATCAGCAGTACCCGTCTTGGAAGTTACAATTTTTTGGATAGCTCCACCAAATTGGAAAAAAACTATGCCCAACAAACCCACCATAAAGGCTAGGGCCAGCAACATGCTAGTTAGATCAATGGTGCGCGGAAGGTAGACAAAGATATTTGCTAGATCCTGAATTAACCACTGACTCCAAAGGAAAGCGGTCGCAGACCACTGCAGGAAAACCCAATACGCCGGAGTAGGATCTTCCGAGGTCTGATCAAAATATTCTGTCGTCTTGCTGATAACAAAACGATAGACAATGATGGCAACAAAAAAAGCTACTAGGTACCCACCGCCAGATTTTATTAGCATCTGGCCTATATTTTCCGGATTAAAAATCGCCAGCACGAGGAAAGTTGTTGAGACGGGTATACCCCAGCGAGTAAGGAAGAGAATCGCCAATGGCGGGATCACATGAATCCAGGTTATCCCGCCTTCCGGTTCGGGAAATTTCTCCAAACGACCATAGGCGGGGTCACCGCCGCTGGAAACCCAGCCATAAATCACCACCACTGAGAGAACACTTCCCGCAAACAACCAAAGAACCCACCAGGGGCGATGGCGATTTGAAGCCAAAAAGGTTCCGAGTGTCTGAATAGCATCATTAGCAATAATGGAATATGCGGCCAAGAGAAAGCCAAGAATCATCAATACTTCGGTAGGTGCCATTGACGGAAATCCTTAGTGGTTTTTTTATGTAGAAATGTCTTCGTGGAAAACGATGCTAATTTATGAATTTTCCAATCCCTGATCAGACCACACCGCAAATTCGTTGCCATTTGGGTCTGCAAAGTGAAATCGACGGCCGCCAGGAAAGCTAAATATATCTTTTAAAACAAGACCTCCAGAAGCAAGAATCTTCTCCATCGTAGCTTCCAGTTGGGAGCTATAGAATACGGTTAAGGCACTTCCTTTTTCAGTCGACGCGGCAAGATCGGAT
The DNA here is from genome assembly GCA_018662305.1 of Porticoccaceae bacterium. Lineage (GTDB taxonomy): Bacteria > Pseudomonadota > Gammaproteobacteria > Pseudomonadales > GM7GCV1 > JABJGI01. The sequence goes on from JABJGI010000054.1 coordinate 11,583, forward strand.
AGATAAAAGCCACCTTCAATGCCAGCCTCACTAAAAGCAGTGTATTCAAGCCCAAAATCTTCAAATTTCCATCCAAACACATTGGAAAAAAAGTCTTTGTCGCTGGAATGTCCTTCGCCGGAAATTCAAGATAATTAATCTTCTCGTGCTCGTTCACAGACTCCCCCCAACACTGTGTCTTGTCCTATCGAGACAAATTGATCTCTCTATTGTTACAGCATACCCGTAAAAATCTGAGTTGCGCGCTAATTTATCGCCAATCTCGAGACAGGCTAGGAAGAAGTATTTAGAGCGAAATCGAGGCTTTAACTTTGGAAAATATCAGATCTAAGTGAGACAAGCCGATAGACCGAAACGCAGCCCATTCAACTTTTACGGCCTTAAAACCCTGAGTAGACAACGCTAGCTATTGAGACGGGCAAGCCCAATTATTTTAACTGGTAGGAGCCTCTTCCATTAGCTTGTTGATCAACTTCTGGAAGGACGTGCTGTAATTAAACCCGTAGTTTGTCCACCATACTCTGGCTCCTCGGGTGCACAGAACTAACTGCATTGATCTTATGCAGCTCTCCCAAAATTCCTCCGGAAAAGGTTGTTTTAGATGTACGTGAAAATGAGCGTCATAGTTGTGGCAAAACTGGGTAAGCAGAGACCCATAACGAACAGCGTCATCCGTTGCCAAATTAGTTATATCTTTTTGCCCCAGTCGAAACATCCTTGCAACTTCAGGATTCTCGGTGATGTGGGACATCCAGGCGGAATTAAGGGAGCTGACCTGTTGGAGAGCTTCATTTCGACGAGCGAGCGTATTTTCGCGAACCTGCAATGCGATATAAATAACCGCAAGTGCAAGAATAACCAGACTTATAGAACCCAATAACATATCTTCCCAACCCATATACATTCCCTTGATACTAGTGTCTTCTCATCAAAATCAGCCTCGATGAGAAATCAACCATAGCTCTGACGATGTCCCTACTCCGTTCAGATTGCCCCAAATCTATCAGTTGAGCTCACTATGTGCCATATCATTGGTTCGTGAATGTGACAAAACACCCAGTTTAGGAACCAACTTGGCTGATTCTATCTATGTAGATCGAAAATTAGTAATAAATACAGGTGTTTTAATGAACACAAATACTATTGACTTACTATTTTTAATATTAAATAGCTATAGGTTGTATTGATCTAATTCAATGGTATATCTAGGGCTAGCGCTTAATATAGCCCTATACAGACTAACCGAGGAGACATCCAGATGAGCATAAATATTGGTATTAGTGAGGCCGACAGAATCAAGGTTGCAGATGGCCTAAATAGGCTCTTGGCAGACTCCTATACCCTCTATCTACAGACACATAATTTTCACTGGAATGTAGTCGGCCCAAGATTTCATGATCTACATATTTTATTCGAAGGCCAGTACACCGAATTGTCGACTGCCGTGGATGAAATTGCTGAACGTGTCAGAGCGCTTGGCGAACCGGCAATGGGTACTTACAAGTCCTTTGCAGAAGTGAGTGCCATAAAAGAGGTCGAGGGTGTACCCCTTGCTGAGGAGATGATCCAGATATTGACTCAAGGACATGAGCAAGTGGTGAGAACCTGTCGCGAAGTGCTTTCCATCGCTCAGGCTGCTGATGACGAATCCAGCGCCTCCCTTGTTGGTGATCGAATGCGCGTCCATGAAAAAACAGCCTGGATGCTGCGTAGCATGCAATAAACCAGTTTATCGACAGTGCCTGTTTAAATAAAAAGAGCCGTGAATGTTACAATTCGCGGCCTTTTTAATTGGTGCAGTCAAATGTCGGCCGATCCAACCATCGAGCTAGCACAGCAGCTTATTCGCATTGATTCGGTTACTCCGAATGATGGCGGCTGCCAGGATATTCTTTGCTCCAGACTCGAAGCTCTTGGTTTTAATATCGAGCGGCTGCATTTTGATGGCGTCGACAATTTTTGGGCTGAGCTCGGCTCTGAAGGTCCAACTCTTTGCTTCGCCGGCCATACGGATGTCGTTCCGCCCGGCGATCTTTCCGATTGGAATCGACCACCCTACTCAGCAGAGACTGACTCGGAGTACTTATATGGTCGCGGCGCTGCAGATATGAAAGGCAGCCTGGCGGCTATGCTGACTGCCTGTGAGAACTTTGTTGAACAGCGGCCTAATTTTCAAGGACGCTTGGCCTTTCTCATCACTAGCGATGAAGAAGGTATCGCAGTAAACGGTACTCGCAGAGTAATGGAGTGGCTATCAGAGAATAACCGCTCCATCGATTATTGTTTGGTTGGAGAACCCTCTTCTTCGGCGCAGCTGGGCGACGTAGTCAAAACTGGCAGAAGAGGTTCATTGAATGGCGAACTGGTAGTTCGTGGACAACAGGGCCATGTCGCCTACCCTGAAAAAGCCAGAAATCCGATCCACCTGGCTGCAGGTGCGATTCAAGAACTCGTGAATCAAAGCTGGGATTCTGGCAACGAATATTTCCCCGCAACAAGTTTTCAGATTTCAAATATTGAGTCGGGAACTGGTGCGACCAATGTGATTCCAAATGATTTGAGACTGATGTTCAATTTTCGCTTTTCCACCGAAACAACAGCGGAAGAACTGCAATCGACAGTCAATCTTGTATTGAGTCGCTATCAACTGGACTACGATATCGACTGGCAGCTAAGTGGCGAGCCCTTCCTTACTCAACCGGGTGAGCTAACTGATGCGGTTAGCCATGCATTGCAACAAACAGTCGGCAGGGCACCAGAACTATCAACCTCGGGTGGCACTTCCGACGGTCGTTTTATCGCCCCCTATGGTGCGCAAGTAGTTGAACTGGGGCCATTGAATGAAACCATTCACAAGGTAGACGAAGCGGTTTCAACTGCAGATTTAATTGATCTGTCAAAAACTTATCAATTGGTGATGGAGCAGCTATTGCCCCTCGCTTAAAACTGGGCTCTTACTCCGGAAGGGCCTGTTTTACATATAAATCATATCTGACGGTTTTCCCTCGCACCTGGTGCTGAGGGGATCTGTCAGCGAACGCAGGCGCCCTAAGCGGCCGTTTTATCACTAAGCGAGAACGAGCTGCGGCAATACAGACAGCGAAAAGCGACTCTTCGTCCGCCTGATCTTCGCATAAGAGTTGATGCAATATCTGCATTTCCTTTTTAACTTTGGCCGTTTTTTGCCTTTCAGGAAACATCGGGTCTAAATAGACGACATCAAATTGATCAGACTCATGATCTAGAGCCGTGTCCCTATGCCTAAATCTCATTCGTTCCAGCACCTCGACAAGCTCCCGATCTTGATCCGCTTGAGCTTTTTCCAAAGCACTTAGATGAGCCCACTGAAGCAGAGTGACTAATACCTCATTCTTTTCATTAGCTTTAAGAGTGGCGCCTATGAGAGCCATGACAAATGAATCACGACCGAGGCCAGCCGTCGCATCCAAAATTGATATTTTTGGATTGCGGTTTAGACCCACAGCTTTTGCCAAGTCCTGATTGCGACCGCCGCCAAAGTGACGTCGATGTCGCAAACTACCTTCAAAAAAATCAATCTCCAACGCAGCCTTCTCTCCGAGTTCCGAGTTGGCGAGCCTCAATCGATTCCCTTCCGCAAGGAGTACGAAATCACATCCGAACTCCATTGCCGTTTCAAAGTTCGGAAAGGTAGAACAACTGAGAGGGGTAAGCTGCGCCTTGAGCGAAGCTGAAGCCTGAGAAGAGATTTGCCCGATACGTTTCATAAAAAACTGCTAGTCTTGCCGCAAACAAAAGTTCGCCTAGTGGCGATGGGATGTATTGGCAATATCATGAAATACCTAGTGCTGGGTCTGGCCGTCATGCTCTGTAGCGCATGCACCAACTATAACCTATTCTTCAACGATACCGCTCTCTACACTCCTGCTCCGCTCTATCTAGATTTTTCCCTGCCGGACCAAAATCTAGAAACCTGTCTCGTTCAGCATGTTGAGGATGGGGAGATCAAATCGCCAAGAGAACTGATTCAGGTGAACTGCTCCTATGCGGGAATTACCAATATCGAAGGACTGGCACAATTTAGCCGTATCGAAAATTTAAGCCTAAAGGGAAACGCTCTAGAGAATATAGAGCCACTCTTTCGACTGGTAAATTTACGCTTACTGGATATAAGTGAGACAGGAATTAGCTGCCAAGATATCGCTCGATTGGAAGAACTTCCACTAGATCAAGTAATTAGCTCTGAGAATTGTTAGGCGACAAATTTTTTCGAAAATATGTCGGAATTTGGCTTGTATTTTGCACCACATTGGTTAATTCCTCTTTGTGGGGTGCCCAAAATTTAGCCTTCCTTGTCCACAACAAAAAAACAAACTTAAAGCAAATTGTTAGAAGTTGCTTCAAGTCATTGATTTTACGTTGCGATAATCCTATCTATTTGTTTTTATTAGATTTTTTATATTGATCAAAAAATGACCAATTTGTTACCGCGGCAGTCATATTGGGCCTTTAGCTCGTTTTTCTCATGATTTTCCACAAAGTTATCCACAGAATCTGTGCATAAATTTTTTGGCGTATTGATCACTATTTAACCAACGGAAATGAGGGTTCATACCGCCCGTCGCTATCCAGCGACTATACAAATTCTATACCCAGCCTATGCCCAACCACCTCATAGGATTCAACCACACTACCTAGTCCCTGGCGAAACCGATCCTTGTCTAACTTCTCTTTCGTTTCTTTGTCCCAAAGCCGACACCCATCGGGAGAAAACTCATCTCCCAAAACGATTCGATCTTTGAATACGCCAAACTCTAGTTTGTAATCCACCAACATCATGCCCGCAGCATCGAAAATCTGTTTAAGAACTTCGTTAACCTGAAAGGTCAATTCTCTCATCCGGCTGATTTGTTCCTGGGATGCCCAACCAAATGTCTGCGCGTGGGATTCGTTGACCATAGGATCTCCGAGAGCATCGTCCTTCAAAAATAATTCAAAGGTAGGTGGCACCAGATCGGCGCCCTCTTCTACGCCTAGCCTTCTGCACAAACTTCCAGCAGCCTGGTTTCTCACCACGCACTCGAGAGGAATCATTTGCATATGTTTTACGAGCGACTCGGTAGCCGAAAGAGTTTTTTCAAAATGAGTTTCGATGCCCGCTTCAGCAAGCCTGGTCATAATGAAGGCATTGAACTGATTATTGACTCGCCCTTTTCGATCAAGCTGTTCAACCTGTTTGCCATCAAAGGCGGAAGTGTCATCCCGAAACTCAAGAATAAGGTAATCAGCATCTTCTGTTTTAAAGACTGACTTAGCTTTACCCGCGTAGAGCTCGTCTAATTTTTTCGGTGTATCTTTCAATTCGCCTTCCTTTTTCAAGCGTTTCGAACCGGATTGGACCAGGGTAGAACTTCATCCTGGGATGCATAAACTAAAGAATTCACTTTGGAGACAAGGTCCCCTAAGCAGTCCTCTACTCTCGTCTTACTATTGTTCTCTTTACTGATATGACCAAGAATCAAATTTTCAGGGATAGAGCCAAGTGCAAATATCTGTTTGAGGAAGCCTGCCGTTTGGTCGTTACTCAGGTGTCCCCAAGGCCCCAATATCCGTCGTTTTAACGCTGCGGGATAGGGCCCCTCCGACAACATCTCTCGGCAGTGGTTCGACTCAACTAAGAGAGAATGACAGCCTGTAAATTCTTCCACAACATGAGGGGTAACGCTACCCAAGTCGGTCAAAATCCCCACCTTTATTGAGTTCAGTGTAAAGGTGAACTGAACTGGCTCACGCGCATCGTGGGGCACGGCGACGGGTTTGATCTCAACAGAGCAACCGGGGACAGAAAACTCTTGTTCAGCTCGAATCTCCTGATAGGTGCATTTCAGTTTGCGTGCGGTTCCCCTACTAGCAAATACAGGCGCCCCGCTCTTTGATGCTAGAGCAGATACCCCGCCGATATGATCGGCGTGTTCATGTGTGACCAGAATAGCCAATAGATCTGACATGGATAAGTCTAGCTCAGCCATACGACGTTCAGCTTCTTTTGCGCTCAATCCGCAGTCGATTAGCAGTAGGCCTTCACCAGTGTCGAGCAGCGTGGCATTACCACTACTGCCACTGCCCAGAGTGGCTAGTCTCACAGAGTATTAGTTTCTAATTGACGAAGACTGATAGCTGGGAAAATCAGCTATCAGCTTAAATTTGCGCGCAGACGAGTGAGAACAATAAAAGCCTCTCTTTGGTCTACCGGAGTATCGTCGAGATTAAAAATTCGGATTACCTGATCACCCTCTTCCTCAATCATTTTCAATCGATAGGGAACAGGTTCGGCATTGCGTCTTCCACGCAGCTTGGCAAACCATGACAAATCTTCGGGCTCCACCTCGTAGAATTCAAAATCAGCAATATCCGAAGCGTCATCTCTTTCTATCAGGTTTATGGTATCTATCTCGAGCGCGTAGGTTACGGCAGCCCATGCACGCTCTTCGTTGAGGAACAGCAACATATAAGGGTTTTCATTTGCTGGTGTTTCCAACCGAACTTTAACGGCTGCACCAATTTCCTGCCCCAAGAGCGATGCACTGCTCGTGACATCATCTATCGCTAGGCTTTGTGCTAATTCGTTTCTAAGCCAATCCTCACGCTCGAGATTGTCCGATCCGCTTAAAGTCCACTCCGGCAAAACGGCGGGCATTGCGTCAACTTGATACTGGCGATGCTGAATAACGATTTCGGTTGTGTTGACTTGAACGCCCTGCTCGAGTTTCAAGCGGAATTGATGGACGGTTTCTTGCTCCTCTTCCAATTCAACCCAAGAAGTGTCAATGGTGCCAGTAGCGGCGTTAGCAAACTCTGTTGGCAACTCATTGTTGGCGAGAAAATTCCGCACCCTAGGCCAAGTCTCTCCAGGAGGAGATGAAGTAAGTATCCAGCTCTCTCCAGCTAACCGCTGAATTTTTACCGCGCTCGTGGTGGACTCATTCAAATTCGCTTCGACACGAGGAACCACAAATTCGTCATCCAATTGATAGTCGGGCACTTCACCCGCCTCTGGAACTGGGTACAACTGCCCGACAGCCTGACTATCCAAGTTTTCAGGCACCTGAATATCCTCCAGACTCGAAGCCTGCAGATAATCGTTTGAGCGATTTCGAAAGGGATTGTTATCCCCTAATAAACGAGTGCACCCACTGGTAATCAATACGAGCGAAAGAACAAGAACAATTCTAATCATTGGAAATCAAACCCATTTGTTGCATTACCGGCTGTAACTCAGCTCGGCCTTGATCGGAGAGTGGCGTTAAAGGTAACCGGATTCCAGTGTCGGTGCGACCCATTGCTTGCATGGCCCACTTGACCGGTATCGGGTTGGGCTCCACAAAAAGTGCCTGATGCAGAGGCTGTAATTCAGCATCTAGCTCTCGTGTTCTTTCCGCATCGCCAGCTTGCGCTGCGGCGCAAAGGGCCGACATTTTATCCGGAACCACATTCGCAGTGACTGAAATATCACCTTTGCCGCCTAACAATATAAACTCGGCCGCGGTGGGATCATCACCCGAGAGAAGAATAAAATCTTCCGGGCAGGCATCCAAAACTTCTTGAGCTCTCTGTAAATCTCCCGTCGCCTCTTTAATGCCCACAATATTGGAAATATGCGCAAGACGGGCAACAGTCTCTGGCAACATATCCGCTACCGTCCTGCCAGGCACGTTGTAAAGAATAATAGGAATATCCACACTTTCAGCAATGGCTTTGAAATGCTGATAAAGACCTTCTTGCGTTGGCTTGTTGTAATAGGGAACAACCTGTAATGAGGCATCTGCACCAAGAGAAAGAGCAGAGGAAGTAAGGTGGATTGCTTCGCTTGTCGAGTTTGCTCCGGTACCCGCGATCACCGGAATTCGGCCTGCCACCACCTGAACCGTGCGTTCAATCACCCGCAAATGCTCATCCACAGAAAGCGTTGGCGATTCACCTGAAGTACCCACAGCAACGATGCCATCCGTACCAGATTCAATGTGCCATTCAATGAGATCGTCCAGGCGTGACCAGTCGATTTCACCATCGGCGAACATCGGGGTAATCAACGCAACAATACTGCCCTGGATCATAGGCTGCCTCGAATCAATTGGGGACTTTCGGAAAAGCGACAATACTAGTTACCTATGACGC
>JABJGI010000026.1 GCA_018662305.1 Porticoccaceae bacterium
CCGTAGACAACCATTTTCTTTTCCCGCCCCTTCCAAAGCAAAAGCTGAGCCAGTATACATTTCTGTAGGGTTTTTCGCGGCGCAGCAATCTAGGTTAAGTGGTTTGTAAAATAGGATGCAATCTAGCCACAATTAGGGCACTTTGGTCTGTTCTTTCATAAGGACTATAAGCTCTGCTTAGAAAATTGATTTGGGGACTAAAATGAAAACAACTATTAGATTATTCGCACTGGTGTTGGCCTTAATGCCAATATCTGGATTCACGCATCACGCCACGTCGGAGTATTCACCTGACACATCCGAGATTGAGGGTGTTGTAACAGCCAAATTCTGGAAAAACCCACACGTTAATTTCAATCTTGTTACCGACGAGGGTGCAGAGTGGGTTGTTGAGGGTAGTGCTATGACTGCGCTGACTCGACGCGGCATCACTGAAGATGTTTTTGAGGTTGGCGATCGACTCAAGGTGGCTGGGCGCGCTTCCATGCGTCGAGATCACAATATGATCATGTCGAACTTTCTATTACCCGATGGCCGGGAGCTCATGCTGAGTAATAACGGTACGCGTCGGTGGCCAGAAGTTGACCAGCGTCCACCTGATGTCTCTGCCCCTACTGCCGAACAGATCGCAGCAGCGGAGGCGAGTGCAGATGGCATATTCCGCGTTTGGTCTTTCGCAGACCGTCCAGATTGGTTTTTTAAAGATCCCGATACCTATCCTCTCACTCAGGCAGCTTTGGATAAATTTGCTACCTGGAATGAGTACACAGATAACCCTCAGCTCACCTGCATTCCTCCGGGTATGCCGCTCACCATGGGCAACCCTTACCCCATACAGTTTGTGCAGCATGATGAAAATACTATTGTGATGTACGCCCATGAATTCGATGTGACTCGCGTGATTCATTTGAACGCTGAGCCGGTACCAACGGTCGAGGAAACTAATATGGGTTATTCGACCGGTTACTGGGAAGATGAAGATACTCTTGTCGTCGATACCATCAATATCAACTACCCCTACTTCAACCGGGTGGGTATTTCATCGGGGCCAGATCTGACCGTGCATGAGCGCTTTATCGTTGATGACGAAGCTGGCGAGTTGAGCTACTTCAGCACTGTTACCGACCCTTGGGCATTGACTGAGCCTTTCGCAGTTAGAGAACTACATTGGAGCTGGGTTCCTGGAACACAGCTTGGAACCTACGGTTGCGTGGTTTCTGAGGTATACGCTCAGTAAATATTATTGGCTGAAACTCATTGGCTAAAAATAGAAACCCCGCTTAATTCAGCGGGGTTTTTTATGCCCACGAAACAGTCGGACAAAGGATGGTCATCTCCGCTTGAGACCGCTAGCTATATGCCTATGGAGGCGACTCTGGACTCTTTTCTTTGATCAATCAATTTGTAAAATATAATGCAATCTAGGTGCAATTAGGGCAAGTTAGCTCGCTCTATATAAAGAGCGGGATAGCTCTAGCTAGATTTGGGGGACTTAAATGAAAACACTAGCCACTTTATTCGCACTGATTTTGGCACTTTCGCCAATTACCGGTTTTGCGCACCATTCAACTTCCGAGTATTCACAAGAAACATCGGAAATTGAGGGCGTTGTCACCAACAAGTTTTGGCGCAATCCACACGTAATCTTTAATGTTATGACCGATGACGGCAATGAATGGATTGTCGAAGGCGGATCTGTCAGCAACCAAAACCGTCGCGGCATTACCGAAGACGTTTTTGAAGTTGGCGACCGGTTAAAGGTAGCTGGGCGCGCCTCGATGCGCAGAGATCACGACATGATTATGTCGAACATCTTGCTGGCTAACGGCACAGAGCTGATCTTGGGAAACAACGGGACTCGACGTTGGCCAGACGTGGAAGAAGCTGAGCGCGTTGTGGACACAGGTCCAACGGCCGAGCAGATAGCGGAGGCGGAAGCCAATGCTGACGGACTGTTTCGAATTTGGTCTTGGGGCCGACTCGAGCCAGGTTGGTGGTTCTTCGCTGATCCTGACGCTTTCCCGCTGACTCAAGAGGCGCTGGATAAATTTGCGACCTGGAATGAGTACACAGATAACCCGCAGCTCACCTGCATTCCGCCAGGTATGCCTCAGACCATGGGTAACCCTTATCCCATCGAGTTTGTGCAGCATGATGAAAATACCATCGTAATGTACGCCCACGAATTTGACGTAACTCGTGTAATTCATCTGAACGCAGAGCCGGTTCCCACTGTTGAAGAAAATATCATGGGTTACTCAACCGGTTACTGGGAAGACGAAAATACCCTTATCGTCGACACTATCAATATTAACTACCCTTACTTTAATCGGGTGGGAATATCTTCCGGGCCAGATCTAACAGTTCATGAAAAGTTTGTTGTCGTTGAAGATGCCGATCAAGTTGAATTGCATTACTGGACTACCATTACTGACCCATGGGCACTAACAGAGCCCTTCACCAAGGAATTACGTTGGGTATGGGTGCCTGGTCAGCAGCTTGGTCAATATGGTTGCGAAGTCGCTGACGTATACGCGCAGTAGTTCAGCGGTCTAGTTGTGAAGAAACCCTGCCCATTACGGTGGGGTTTTTTTGTTCTTACTTTTGTAAATAATGCGGCTATCTCTGTTCCTATAGAGGTATAAATTCAGCGCTTAAATATTTGGGGCAAACAATGATTACTCGACGTAAGCTAATTAAAAATTCAATTCTCGCTAGCTCTGCGGCACTTATGCCGAAGCTTGTGAATGCTCAGTCTGGTTCAGGCTTGATCAAACGAGCCATTCCAAAGACAGGTGAGGAGTTACCCATAATCGGTTTGGGCAGCTCTGCTACATTTTCTTCTCTGGCAAATGACGCCGACGCCACTGCCTTGCGCGAGGTATTGAGTGCGCTAATCAACAATGGTGGAACAGTTTTTGATACTGCACCGAGTTATGGTGGCGGCTCTTCGGAGGAGGTTGCGGCAAATTTCGTCAACGAGCTCGGTATTGCTGATGATCTTTTTTGGGCCACCAAGGTCAATGTCGTGCCACGGCGCAGCGCCATCACAACGGCTGATGCTACTGCTGCCTGGACACAAATTGAGCGCTCCTTTGCCATGCTCGATAAGCCTGTTATCGATCTTATTCAGGTGCACAACCTGGCAGATCTACCAACACAGATGGGTATCCTTAGAGAGCTGAAGCAGGACGGCCGCATTCGTTATCTGGGTACAACCTGGACCGGCGAGCAACGCCACGAAGATCTTGCCGAAGTAATGCGAAATGAGCCTCTAGACTTTGTAGGGTTCGATTACGCAATCGACAATAGAGCGGCGGCGGAGACCCTCCTGCCATTAGCTCAGGATCTTGGAATTGCTACCCTGATTTATCTCCCCTTTGGTCGCAGTCGACTTTGGAGTCGAGTGAGCGGACGGCAGCTTCCAGATTTTGCTGCAGAAATTGGTGCAGATAGCTGGGCACAGTTTTTCCTAAAATTTATTGCTGCTCATCCGGCTGTCACTTCCATAACGCCTAGCACCAGTAAGCCGGCCAATATGATCGACAACATAGGTGGTGGTATTGGTGAGTTACCTGACGCGGATCTCTTGAGACGTATGGCCGCCCACGTTGATGCGTTGCCTCAAGCCTAGCCGAGCAAGATCTAAGATGGGTTAGAAGCTCATCCGTTACTAAAAGAAAAGCCCCGCAGATGCGGGGCTTTTTTGTTGTTACTACTAGATGCCTATTGCCAGTTTGCTTCCCATTCAGCCACCATGGTCGCGACCAATTCGGGCTGTTCAGCCGCAATGTCATTTCTCTCGCCCGGATCGGTCTCGATATTAAATAGCTTCCAGTCGCTATCCAGAGGTTCCTGGATAATTTTGTAGCCTCCTTTTACCAAAGCTGCGCCCCGGCCTGAGGACCATCCTGCTGCGGTGTCTGTGTGCACAGAATCGGTTTGTCCGGTTAGATGAGACCAAGCAGAAATACCATAGGGTTGCTGAATTTCTCGATCTCTAAAATTGCCGTTTGGAATCTCAGTGCCTGTGGCTTCCATCAGCGTTGGGAGCATGTCCAGCATGGTCATAAAGCTATGACTCACTCGTCCACCGGGAACTTCCTCTGGGTAATAGACGAAGCCCGCTGCGCGCAATCCACCCTCATGCAGGCTACCTTTCGAATTGGTGAAGGGAGCGGAAGCTGCTTCTGCATACCCAAGCCCATGGTCGATAAAGGAGTTCATACGCCCAAAATTTTCAAGACTGTTGTCAATGTGGTCAGGAAATCGCGGTCCGGTACCAGTGTAACGGTAGGTCAGAGCTCCGTACTCTCCTGACGAAGCGCCGTGATCGGATGCAAAAATAACAATGGTGTTTTCTAGTTGGCCGGTGCTTTTCAGGTGATCAATTACCTGACCGATTCGCATATCCAGATGCTCGATCATACCGGCGTAGATCTCTTGGGCTCTTGAGTATCGGACTTGTTCTTCCTGCTCTAATTCGTCCCAAGGTGTAGCTTTAGGTTGGAAGCCATTCAAATCAAAACCATCTTGAAGTACACCTTTCTCTTTAGCTCCTTCAAAACGGGAGAGACGAAGCTCGTCATAGCCAGCTTCGTAGTTGCCATCATGCCGATTGAGCCAGTCGTCGGGAAGTTGCAACGGCCAGTGAGGTGCGGTGTATGGCAAATAGGCAAACCAGGGCTGCCCCTCAGGCGAAGACTCTAAATAGCCCAGCATCTTTTCTGTGTAGGCATCTGTGACGTAGAAATCTTCGGAAAGGTCAGAAAAGCTCAATCTCTGTCCATCTTCCTCAAAGCCAGATTCATCACCCATGAGAAGCGGCTCTGCAAAAAAGCTGGAAGAGCCATTTAGTTGGACGAATGATCGATCGAAACCTCGAGTTGCTGGCGTGTATCCGTCGTCCCAGCCTAGGTCCCACTTTCCAGCAGCATAGGTAGCGTACCCAGCTTCTTGGAGTAGCTCAGGAATAGTCGCCCACTCAAGGCTAAGCAGGTTGTCGCGCTCTCCGCCGGGGAGTGGAGGTCGAGTAATGATGCCTTTAGATGCGGGAACGCTGCCCATTAGCATTGAACGAGTCGGTTGGCAGGAAGCGGCTGCGTGTAGGTTGGTTAATCGAAGCCCATCCGCGGCCAGGGCATCAAGGTTGGGTGTGGGAATTTCGCTGCCAAAGGCACCGATGTCGGTAAAGCCCAGATCGTCAGCGATAATTAATAGGACATTTGGTCGCCTGTCACCCGCTGGCGCTGCAGTTTCCGTCTCAACAGATACTTGTTCTGATTCTGAGCAGCCAATTATGGACGCCAGCAATATTACCCAGATCGAAAATCTAATATATGCCATCTGTTCCCCCTTGTTGAGTTTCAATCCCTACAGATCGGTGGCTGTAGGAGCCCTAGTCAGGCGCCACTATACACGACGAGAGATAAAGTCTGAATTTGGGGTCTCAGCAGAAGTTGGTTTGTCGCTTCTAATTCAATTCGACATAACCGGGGTCTTCGGAGAGAATCCTCCCACTTCAATCGAATCTTATTCATGCCGCAAAATTTTGACGTTGTGATAATTGGCGCCGGTGCGGCGGGACTGATGTGTGCGGCGACCGCAGGTTATCAGGGTCGAAGCGTATTGGTGATTGACCACGCCAACAAAGCTGGCAAAAAGATTCTGATGTCCGGTGGTGGCCGGTGTAACTTCACTAACCTCAATAGCACGCCAAATAATTTCTTTTCACAGAATCCAAGTTTTTGTATTTCGGCGCTGAAGCGTTATACCCCCCAGGATTTTCTCGAATTGGTGGAGCGCCACGATATTCAGCATGTCGAGAAAGCGGCCGGGCAGCTTTTTTGTTCCGGTTCTGGCTCTAACCCAGCCAAAGATATTCTGAATATGCTGCTGACAGAATGTGAGTGGGCAGGTGCAGAGATCAGATTAAAAACAACAGTTGAGTCGGTAAAAAAGCAGGGCGATGGCATTGCCCTGAGAACTTCCGGCGGAGAGATCAGTGCCGGCAAGTTGGTTATTGCCACCGGAGGTTTGTCTATCCCAACCATGGGGGCGACTGGATTTGGTTACGACATTGCCCGGCAATTTGGTTTGGACGTTCTCGAAACCACCCCGGCTCTGGTGCCCTTTGTCCTAACCTCTCAGTGGAAAGATCGACTCGAACCCCTTTCGGGAGTTGCGCTTGATGTCGAAGTGGTTGCGGGAAAAGGTCACTACAGCGAGCCCATGCTATTCACTCACAGAGGGTTGTCTGGGCCAGCCATGTTGCAGATTTCATCTTGGTGGAAACCGGGAGAGGCCGTCACTATAGATTTGTTGCCTGAGATTGATATCGCCGAGGAATTGATTCAGGCGCGATACGATTCGCCTATCCGCCTGGTGAGTGGCTGGCTGGCGGAATATCTGCCCAAAAGATTGGCTTATGCTATTGTCGAATGGCAAGGATTGGCCGGGGCCAAATTTGCTGATATGTCTAATGCACGCATCGAAGCCTTACAGCAAAACCTGAAAAATTGGCGCATTAAGCCCGCGGGTACCGAAGGTTGGCGAACCGCTGAAGTCACCATGGGAGGCGTTGCCACAGACAATATTTCCCAGCAAAGTTTTGAGGTAAAAGGCCTGCCGCAGCTGGCCTTTATTGGAGAAGTTCTCGATGTTACCGGCGAGCTCGGCGGCCACAATTTCCAGTGGGCTTGGGCCTCGGCTGTAGCTTGTGGTCGGAGCTGCTAAAAGCTACAAGGAGATTTTGTCTAACACTGATCTCTGTCGCTGTGCTTTGATAGGCTCGTCGTTCCGTCAAAGTCGTAGTAGGTGTATTTCACCTCTTCCGACATATAAATGCAGTGCACTTTTATCTCGGGTCGAGAAGGATGAAGACGACCGATAAGATCGATACTGTCACCCACAGACAGTGTGTCTTCGTTAAAGCCCAGTCTACGATTTCTTTGCGGCGTCGCCAGCCAAAGATCCCATTCCTGTCCTTCGCTGTCGACGGCGGTCAGGCGGTCATGAGAGCCGCCAAGATGCAACTCGCTAATCACTACGTCGATACCGATATCGGCGGTGTAAGCGCTCCAGCCGTGGTGTGCCCAACTTGGGCTAGATGTTAGGAGAAAAATGAACATTGCCAAAATAGGCAAGGGAGAGAAAATCATCATAGTAACCTCGTCAGGGTCTGTTGATTCGTGCCTAGTGTAGCTCAGAAAACCACCATTTTTATAGAAGGGCTAATACTCCCTTGATTCCCAGTGAAGAAGTGAAGATTGAGAATAGGAAGATAGCGCCAAGAACGCTGTTCGCTACCCAGGTATTTTTGTGCTCCCCCATCAAATCTTTTCTATTGGTTAGGTAAAAGATGCAACCTACGGTGATTGGCAAAATTACCGCGTTAAATGCTTGCGAGATGATCATGACAAACACGGGTCGTGCTTCGAAGATCGGCACAACAAGCCCAAGTAAAGAGATTAAAAGCACTATCACTCGATACTTGCCCAGCGTCATATTTCGCTCAGAGCCGCTGTAGTCACAAAGCAACCAGGGCAGCATCAGCACGTTAGGGAATTGCGAAGATACACCTGCCGCAACTAAGCCCAGCGCAAAAATCGAGACGGCAAACCCACCTGCTAGGGGCTCCAATAAGGTGATCATCTGGGAAGCGTTTGAAAGAGGCACGCCTTCGACAAATAGAGTGCCAGCGGCGGATGCCATGATGGCAGCGCTGATAATAAACATCAGAGAGACAGAAACCAGGGCATCGGTTCTTTGCTTGTCATAATCCGCCAAAGACCAGCCGGCTTCCTTGACTAGCGTGGTGCGGATAATGAAGAGTCCAGAAAAAACGGTGGTTCCTACCATGGAGGCAATTACAAGCAGAGGGCCTTGAGCAGAATTGGGTGACACATCAGGAATGCTTGGGATCAATCCCATGACGATGTCTCCTGGAGGGGGCATCATGATAAAAAAATTGATTAAGAAGCAGGCCGACATCACAGCCACGATAACTGCCAAACTGCGTTCGAATACCTGCGTATTCCCATTCCAGAAAATAAAGTAGACCAGTGAGACGAAAAAGGAAGCGAAGTAGATGGGTGCAATGCCGCCTTCCACCAGGGATTTCGACCACTCGTAGCAGATTTCCGCAACGATACCCATAACGCCCATTACGCTGCCACAAACGCCTGCGGTCAGAGCAACCAAGAAGAAGATGCCTACCGCTGGATGGATATTTTTTCGGAAGGCTTCTAAGGCTGTTTGCCCTGTAACTAGGGTGTAGCGACCATAGAGATTGATCATAAAATAGGTGCATAGGCAGGAAATCACTATGGTCCAAAGTAAGGACATCCCGTATTCCGCCCCAGCCTTTGCCATGGCGGTGACGCTGCCGGTGCCGATATTGAAACCCAGCAAAAAAATGCCCGGGAGGAACAGCGCCAACCATTTCAAGAATTTTTGCTTGAATGAACTCTCAGTCGAGTCTTCCACTTCTGACGTTTGATCCAT
Organism: Porticoccaceae bacterium; assembly: GCA_018662305.1. Taxonomy (GTDB): domain Bacteria; phylum Pseudomonadota; class Gammaproteobacteria; order Pseudomonadales; family GM7GCV1; genus JABJGI01. The sequence continues at coordinate 8,506 of JABJGI010000026.1, forward strand.
CTGTTCCCCCAATTTTTAATTCTTTACTGCGTGGAAATAGCCCTGATGACTCCGCGGATTTCAGCCAGGCCTTTTAAGCGGCCTATGCCGGAGTAGCCGGGATTTACCTTCTTACCTATGTCGTCCATCATTTGATGGCCGTGATCCGGACGGATGTGTATCTCAGAGTCAGCGGCTTCGCTTTGTTTCCTTCTTTGCTCTTCGTTCAGCAATTCTTTGATTACCTGAACCATATCGATATCGCTGTCCAGGTGGCTAGCTTCATAGAAGGAGCGCTGCTCATTGGCGTCTCTGCTCACACCACGCAGGTGAGAAAAATAGATGCGTGAGCCAAATTGCCTAGCCATTGCAGGAAGATCATTGTCGGGACGGCTACTGTAAGTTCCCACACAAAGTGTCATTCCGTTTGCGGGGTTTGGCAGCGAATTGAAGAGAAGTTCGAGGTCATCAGCTGTGCAAATAATTCTGGGAAGCCCCAACATATCCCTCGGTGGGTCGTCGGGGTGGATCGCGAGTTTTACGCCGAGCTCATCGGCCCGAGGCAAAACTTGTGTCAGGAAGGAAAATAGATTCTGCCGCAGTTCGTGGTGGTCGATATCTTTGTACTGAGCTAATGCGGCTCGGAAGTCCTCGAGTCCGTAACTGTCCGTCATTCTGCCCGGCAAGCCAGCGATAATATTTTCAGTGAGTTTTTGTCGTTCTGACTCGGACATGGCGTCAAAAACAGCCTTTGCCTCGTCGATTTCCGCCTCGCTGTATTCCGCTTCCGCCCCTTCGCGTTCAAGAATAAACAAATCAAAAGCGGCAAACTTATTTTGGTCAAATCTTAGGGCGTATGCGCCATTGGGTAGCTTGAAATTCAGGTCGGTTCGAGTCCAGTCAATTACTGGCATAAAGTTGTAGCATATGGTTTTGATGCCGCACTGGGCCAAATTCTCCATCGAGGCAATCCAAGCATCAACATAGATCTTATTGCCGGGGCGCGCCAGTTTGATATCTTCGTGAACCGGAATACTTTCCACCACGCTCCATTTCAGGGGTATCAGTCCGTCGGGCGTTTGCTCGATCAGCTCTTGATGTTGGCGGATGTTCTCAACGGACCAAACCTCGCCGGCGGGAACTGAATGTAGTGCGCTCACTATGTCAGTGGCACCAGTTTGTCGAATGTCATCTATGGTGACGGGGTCGTTTGGCCCGAACCATCTCCAGGATTCTTTCATTAAGCTTTATTCTGTTTGTAGCATTTCTGAGATGAAGTTTGACTGTATCCGATCCTGGCCAGCGTCACCAGTAACCAATGAATCGGGTTCTTAACCCCTAGTTCTTAGAGTCTGGTTGAAACTGAAAAACTTGTTCCAGGGGTTGATGGAATACCGCTGAGATCCGGAAGGCCACCTCTAGTGAAGGGGAATACTTGGCAGCTTCGATAGCCATAATAGTATGGCGAGTGACTCCGACAAGGTCTGCCAGCTCCTGCTGTGTCATTGAGTCAGATTTTTCCCGGAGCTCGCGAATACGATTATCAATGGGTAGGTTTTGTTTCTTCATAAAGCCTGCCGAAGTCTCCAAAGCTGATTAGCGGATACCAAAATTTCTGCGAGGATATAAAAGGCGACCATCGCGTGCAGCGTTGCATAGGGCGGCAAACTCAGCCCCATTTCATTTCGGCCACCTGATTCCAGACCATAGAGCAGAACGGGAGCAGTAATGCCGACTAAGAGAACCCAATAACCATATTGAGTAGCCTTTAGCTCGGCTAAATTTTCACGCTCATCCAGAGGCGCGTCAGCGGCTTTTGAGTCGTGATAACTAAGGGCGATAGTAGAGAGGATTGATACAAGAATGCCGAAAACGACCACATCCCAAAGCAAATCCATCACAGCATGGATATCTGCAATTTGATCGCCGCTAAAACCTGATAGTGCAAAAGCGTAATAGAAAGCGATAACTAGGGTCGCTACTAAATCCAACCAAAGGCTTTTTTCTCTAAAGCTAAGGTTCATCTCCAATCTCCAATGTAAAATATTTTATACATCGCCAAGCCTAAGGCATGCCCGGTCGAATGTAAAACATTTTTTACATTATGCTTGTGCTGGTGTAGATGACACTAGGCAACGCGATTGCAGCAAAAGCGGTCAATTAAAGTCATTTTTTTGAGACTGCAAAATAACCTAGTGAGCAAAGTGCCATTATTTTTGCGTGAACTGAAAAAATCGAATATGATTCAAATAAGGCCAAAATAAGTCCGTTTACATAAAAAATATAAGCCTGTTAGATATCAAAATGTGAAGCCGGTAACCAATATGCTCCCAACTGAGGTTACTGGCTTTTTTTTGGTCGAAGAAGTATGCAATTTCTTTTTCTGTAGCTGGTACAGGGAGAATCAAGAACATCATAGAAGGAGATAGAAAGAAGATTTGGATCAATAGCTGCCCGAATAACAATGTGTTTTGTTTGTATTTTCGTTAATGGGATTGCGCTCCCTTCCTAATCCAATCTACTATGCAATAAAAATGGCTAAAATATGGCCAATATAGACTCTTAGACAAACTGGAGTCTGGTTCCGAGGGGTTTTTCTATCTGCGACTCGCAGATTCTCCTCCGAAATTTATCTGAAAAGGCGTGAGCATGATTTTTGAAAGATGGAAAGCAGCGGTAGGTGTGGCCTCTTGTGTGGCGGCGGTTTCGATTATTTTGGTCGCTTGTGTGGGTGGAGAATCTCGTGGTGCCAGCGCCTCTATGGCTGGAGGTTTTTTTGCTCAACGTCCTAACGATCCTCCCGCGATTGGTTTCGCTATGTCTAGCTTATCTCCCCACGAACATTGCCTTGAGGTGATTGCTTCCGTGACAGATGCCGGATTGGAAGACGAAGCTTGGGTAACTTGCCACGATGACCACGCAATGATTCATTCAGACAGTTACGCTAGTCATGAAATGATGACAGGTATCGTTGGCACTAACGAACAGATTCCGCTGCCGGCGCCCGGGTATCATGCACCAGTCCTTTTCAATCCGTCTTTCCACGGTGAGCCGCAAACCCGCGATTCTTCACTAGGTGTAGCGGTTAACGGTATTCCTATCTTTGACTATAGTGCCGGCGGTGAAATGACGGTGGAGGAACTCTATTCCTATCATCCGCGGCAAGACACCATTCTGATCCAGCAGCTCGATATATGCGGTGGTCATACAGGCAGAGGAGACGACTACCACTACCATGAGCTTCCTCGTTGCATGATCGAACAGATGGATAATAAGGATGACAATCCCATAATCGGCTGGGGTTTTGATGGTTTCCCTTTATATGGAAATAACAACCCGGACGGTTCGCCCATCGCACAAGGAGCTCTGGATGTTTGTCATGGGCAATTAGATCCCAAATTCGGCTACCGCTATCACACCTCTGATGAGCCACCTTATATCTGGCAATGTTTAGTGGGTGAAGTGGAATTGAATGAAGTGCCAACCATCGGTATCGGCCGGCCCTCTGGTGTTCCTGTGCTTGTAGATAATTTGACCTTTGACCATGACGGCTTGGGCAATGGCCTAATGACTTACGACTACCAAGGGCAGGACTACTACATCAAGTCCAGCGCAACCGAGGATGAAACTTGCTTCGAGGTTGAATGGAAGACAGTAACTAACGGTGGGATTGTCGAGTCGGGTGAGTACTGCCATGTGATTCGTACTGGCGGAGGTGGTGGAATGGGTGCGCCTCAAGGCGGTATGGGCGGTGGAATGGGAGCTCAATAAGACTATGGGGATTAATCTTCAATTCTCTCTCAAATTTGGCCTAAGTATTCAGCTTATTGCTCTTGGTCTTATACCGATCACTTATCTTCAGGCTGACGACATTGTTGTCTATGGGGCGACCGGCAACATTGGTTCCAAAATCGTGACCGAGGCGTTAGATCGAGGTCATCATGTGATTGGGGTAAGTCGAAACCCTCAGAATTTTGATATCGATCATCCGAACTTTTCCGGAGTGCCGGGTGACGTCAGCAATCTGGAATCGATGCTTGAAATTATAGAGGGTACCGACGCCGTGGTTATCTCTGTGCGCGGTCCAGGTCCGAACAATTATCCTGAAGAAACTCTAAACAACAGAGCATCAAAGACCTTTATTGCCGCCTCAAGATCACTGGGCGAAGAAGTTGCTCCTCGTGTTATTCAGCTGGGTGGTGGATCCACGCTCTATACGAATGGGGTATTAGGCCTCGACGCTCGTCCTAACATAGAGGGTACGCCTCAACATGGTTTGGTGTGGGGCCATTGGTTGGCTCTCCAAAATTACCGTGCGACAACAGCAGTAAAGTGGACCGTGATCTCTCCATCGGGGCAGTACGATCGAGAAGGGCCTAGAACAGGCACTTATCGGCAGGGCTGGGATGAAGTGCTTGCTCAAGCTGGTGGCATCTCCCATCTCGATATGGCCGCAGCGGTAATTGACGAAATTGAATCCCCAAAATCATTAAAGCGTCGCATGACGGTCGGCTATTAGAGAGAAATTAATTATGAGACTTGGTATTCCAACAAAAATTTCAGCCATCTTCTGTGTGGTTGTGCTTTCTGCCGTTGCAAATGCAGAGCTTATGCTTACCAGCCCAGTGATGGAGAACGGCGGCACTTTGCCAGCCGATCTTAAGTGCACTCGAGACGGTGGTGATGGTCTTTCGCCGCCAATAGATTGGACTGGCGCGCCGGAGGGAACTAAAAGTTTCGCAGTCGTCATGCATCATTACCCAGCAAATCGCGTAGAGGGTATCGACAATCCTAGCCACTATTGGCTGGTTTGGAATATTCCAGCGAGCACAAGCGGGTTCCCGCGTGGTAACCCCGAATCTATTGGCAACGAAGGCGGTGACAAAGACAAACGCTATATCGGATATACGCCACCCTGTTCACCGGGAAATGCAGCACACGAATACACCATCACGGTTTATGCACTTGATTCAGACACAATTGCTCTGGGTGCAGAAGACGATATCAATGTAGACTGGGCCGCCCTTATCGGGGCGATAGAGGGTAGGGTCATCGCCTCCTCTTCTCTGGACTTCATTAACTAGCCTGACAACTGAAAATATTTTGAGAGTAGGAATGATATGAAAAATTTTATTGTAGCCATGGGATTGACCATGTTTTTGGCTGCCCCAGCATCAGCACACCATGCATGGGCGGCGCTTTTTGACGTCAATGGGGATGTGGAATACGAGGCGGTAGTTGAGAGTGTAGTTTGGCAAAACCCCCACGTAGTTATGAACTTTACCGTTAATGCGGGTACTCCTCAGGAGAAAACTGTTTCAGCGGCTAGTAATTCTGTGGCCGCTTTGGCCCGCATGAATGTGACTGATGAATTGATTAACCCTGGAACTAAAGTAATTGTGGCGGGCTATCCATCTCGCTCAAACCCAGAAGAAATCTTCTTTATGAACCATATGCTCATAGTTGACGAAGCGAGAGAGATCGTTTTTCTGCGTACTGCTGAAGCCCGCTGGCCTGATATCGCGGCCCGCATCGGCGATGCGAACTATGCCCACGGGTTAAACGAGCAGGAAGATATTTCTGAGCGGCCAACTTCGGTCTTTGCAGTCTGGAGTACCATTTTTGGAGCCGAAGGCAGCCACAGGGCGCTTCCACCCGCACCTGGTTTTAGAATTGCATATGCGGAACAGCGCGGAGAGGGAGATTGCGCCAGTAAAGATCTCTGGTCTGAGATGAGTTCCCCCTATCCAGTGGGTCTTTTCGACAAGCGAGAAGAAGATGGCACTGTGATCATTCATGTTGAGCAGAATGACACCATTCGTCCTGTGTATATGGATATTGAGCACAACGACCCAGGAACCGTAAAAAACAACATTGGGTATTCAACGGGCCGCTTTGCTGGCGATACGCTGATGGTTACCACCACATTTGAAGGAAGTAATTCTCCGATTCAAATGCAGGAGACGTTCACACTCAGTGGAGACCGGAATCATCTCAACTACACTCAAGTTTTGATCGATCCAGAGTCAAATGACCTGCCGGTAATCGGTCACAAGTGGTGGGAGTTTCAGCCGAATTCATATGTGCAGCCGTACGATTGCGTTGTGACTGAAGAGGGTAACGCCCAATACAACTAGATTCTAAATTGGCTATTTTGATCAGTCATTTGTCGGCTAGTCATAGGTATTCAAAAATCGAGGAATAAATATTATGTCTGGAGGAAGAAAAATGTTGAAAGTAATTATAGGGGCGGGCGCGTTGGTTGGTCTTTGTCTCGGCTTTTCAGTTTCGGTCAATGCTGAAACAACTGCCGAAGAAGCAGCAAATGAGGCTGTGGTTGCGAGACTACTCGAAGTTAAGGGTACTCCCTTATACAGGGAAGTAGCCGCGGAAGTGTTTACCGACGACCACGTAAGAACTCGACGCGAGTTTGAGAACCTTGTCTATCACTCCGATGATCCGATTCTAGGTGAAGCGGCTGACCCAGACTATATCGCCATTACAGAACGCGTAAATACTATCGAACGCCTTGTTGGAGATGGCGACATGGTAGCGGCGCAGATTCGAGTGCAAGGGAAACACACGGGCAATCTCTATGGTATCCCCGCCACGGGCAAAACCTTTGATGTGATGTCTAACGCAGTATTCCGTATGGAAGACGGAAAAATAGCCGAAAGCTGGTGGATGCTTCAAGAATCTGGAGTACTGATGGACTTAGGCGTCGGTCTTCCTAAGCGAGTTGATGGAAAAACTAATCTGGCTCCAGCCTATGACGATGTTCGCACCTTTGATGAAGGCCTTGCGGAGCATCTTGCGACCACACCACGAAATACCGACGAGTGGCACAATAAAACTCTGCTATTGAGCTATAAGGCATTGCCCGAAAATCGTGCAGTTTCTTGGTCTGAGCGCCGGCCCTATTCGAATCTCGAACGCGGCGGAATCAACGACATAATTGCTCGCGCAGATATTCTAGGTGTGGAAGGTAGCCACGGTGCTTCTATGAGTAATCGTCGCGACATGATTGCACACGCAATCACGAACGACACCGAAGGCATGATCCTATTTCGTCTAACTGCCGATAACTCGGGCCCATTGTTCGGCATCCCAGCTTCAGGTGTGAAACTGCATGACTGGGAAATCGGTTGGGCACGATTTGATGGACCAGGTAACTGGACTGACGCCTGGTGGACGGCGGATGAGCTTGGTTTTACTCTGCTAGTTGGCGGTAAAGAAAGCAGCCCAGAGTCGCTAAATTTTTGGGGCGAACAGTAATTAGAAGCAGGCTATATAGAGGTTAAACCCCCTTCGGGGTTAACCTCTTTTTGTTAGGAGGGGTCTAATATGAAAAGTGTTCTTTTGGCACTCGGGTTGGCTTTTTGCTTAGCGAGTCCGGCAGTCGCTCATCACAATTGGGCAGCCATCTACGATGTCGATGGAGATATAGAGTTTGAAGGTGTTATTAGCTCGATCGAGTTCGTAAATCCTCACATCCGCATTGGCTTTACCGTTGATGCTGGCACGCCAAATGAAATGACCTACACAACAGAAAGCAATTCTGTTGCATCCTTAACTCGTATGGGAGTTACTAAAGAATTACTCGCTGTGGGAACACCCGTAAGAGTTGCTGGTTATCCGTCTAGAACCCGCGACGACGATATGTTTATGAATCATCTGCTGTTACCGAGCGGCCGAGAAATTGTTTTCTTGCGCACAGCTGAAGCGCGCTGGCCAGAGGCTACCCGTGTCGGCAGCGCGGATGTGCTACATGGTGTTGTGGTTGAAGAAGATTATTCAAAACGACCTACCTCGATCTTCGGCGTCTGGTCCACCATTTATGGTGCTGAAGGAAGCCATCAGGCGATGAGAGCAGAGGTTCAGTGGACAGACTACGCTTTAAGCTATCAGGAGCAAGTTCGTAGCGACGGGAGTAGCCAGGAAGCTGCGCTTGAGTCGAGCTGCACCAGGAGTATTTTGGGAGCTCTCGGTTCCCCTTACCCAATTCAGTTAATCGACAACCAAGATGGAACCCTTACCCTCCACGCCGAATATTACGATTCGATCCGTACTATTCATCTGGGAGACATGCCGGCTGACCCTGTTATTCCTCATGAATTTAACGGTCACTATTCAGTGGGTCGGTTTGTTGGAGAAACTTTAGTTGTTGATTCTTTGTTTTATCGAGAAGGTGGCAAGGATGGCGACAACTATGAGCACCTTATTGAAACCTTTACGCTTACCGAGGATCACAATCGGCTGCAATACTCTCGTGTGACAATCGATCCGTTATTCCGATCCCTGCCAACCTTTCAAAGAAAGTGGTGGCAATACGTTCCTGGATCTTTTGTTCAGCCTTACGACTGCGCCTATTAGCGATTTTGACTAACCCTGGCGCTATTGCTCGAGCATTGCTTCTCTAAATTTGGAGGTGGCGTTAGTTCGCAGTACTTTATGAGGGTAAGACATAATCGTTTCTTTCGAATTTGTAGCCTAATCCGTACACAGATCGAATCGGGATATCTCCATCCGATACCTGACTCATTTTATTTCTCAACTTCTTAATACAGGTATCCACAGCGCGGTCACTCGCGTCGCTCGGGCCGCTGTAAATTTTGTTCTTGATCTGAGTTCTTGACAGAATCTTTCCCTCTTTCGAGTAGAGCAGCTTTAACATACGATATTCCGTCGCCGTGAGATCTAAACGCTTCCCTTTAAACACCGCTAACAGACTGGCATCGTCCATTACTAACAAATCTTTGTCGTTGATGGGGACAAAGTTATGTCTTCTCAGGACTGCAGTTACACGAGCGAGTATTTCTCTCGGGTTTACTGGCTTACAGATGTAGTCATCCGCTCCAAGGTCGTATCCTAATAGGCGATCAATTTCGTCCACTTTGGCCGTCAGCATAATGATAGGAATCTGCGAAAATTCTCGGATCTGCCTGCAAATTTCCACACCATCGACCTCTGGAAGCATGATGTCCAGCAGGATTAAATCCGGAGGCGATTTTCTAACCATATCAACAACGCCGCCGCCGGTATGCACTAGTTCTACTGAGTAGTAAGCGTTCTTTAGATAGTCTCCTACAATAGCCGCGACTTCCGTTTCATCTTCAACTACTAATATGTGATGTTTTTCTGAGGCCATAATTTTATACGTCTGATTGAATATTCGAAGAATGGAGTGGGATGTGAACACAAATGCCAAGTCCACCCTGTTCGGAAATAAATGCCGATGCATCTCCTCCATGCATTTCGGCACAGGTTTTAACTAATGAAAGTCCAAGCCCGGAGCCTCCAGTAGCCCGGCTGCGTGAAGATTCTTCTCGATAAAAGCGGTCGAATAGCATCTCCAGACTCTCTGGCGATACACCAGGCCCGTTGTCCGAAACAGTAAGTTCGGCATGTTTTTCGGTGGCTTTAAGTTGCAGATAAATTTCTCCGCCCTCATTTGTGTATCTGACACAATTAGAGAGCAAATTATCAATAATTTGTCTCAACCTTGTAGGGTCGCCATCAACAACCAGTTCGTCAGGTACTGAAGCATGTATTGAAAGCTGCCTAGTCGAGAAGGCTTCTTTCCTGCTCTCAATAGCCTTATTGATGATTTGAGAAAAGTCGGTAGATTCAATGTCACAGCTAAATGCATGCACATCGGACAAAGCTAGATAGTGGAGATCGTTTAGCAGCTCGGAAAGATGATCCAAGGATTCGGCATGCTTCTTCATCTCTTCTTTGTCGAGAGGCCGAATTCCGTCGAGCATAGCGTATGCTTGGGAAATGAGTCTGTAGAGAGGGGTTCGCAGCTCATGGGAAATGTTGACCAATCCTTGACGTCGCATAGATTCAGTTTCTTCAATCTGTTCTCTCTGTGTTTGTGTCACCTCGAGATACTCAGCGATTTCCTTGCTCATTTCGTTAAAACTTTGGGACAACAATCCAATTTCGTCGTTTGATGTAATGGGCACAGTTTGGTGCATTGTCTTCGGGCGCATAGCTTGTATCGCCCCACTAAGATTATTGATGGGTTTAGTCAATCTGCGCCCAAGAGATATGCCCACTGGAACTGCTATCAAGGCAACCAAGAAAAATGAAAACCAGAGAGAGTTGAAGAGGTCTTTCAAATACTGAACTTCTGTGCCCGTCAGTATTAGCTCTCCTTCTACGATGATATACCCAATACTTGTAGTGCCATCTAAATCCAATATTGGAATCGCTCTCTCGAGCTGCTCAGCCGTAGCGATGTCACCAACGGAAAAAGTGCCATTTGGAATCCATACTCTGCCCTCTAAGTCGGTAGCAATAAAATGTGCCGCGTTTTCGAGCCGTTCAGAGTCGAGAGGCTGCTGTCGGGTTTGGTTTAAAACCGCCTGATGATCTTCCCAAGATTGGGAGTTGTAGGCCTGTTCCAGTGAAAGCCCGTGATTTCGGTACCAGCCAACCACGTCCCGAGCGAACTCTTCACTGCTTCGCACCATGACAACGTTCTGAAAACGATCAGATAAAACTAAACGAGAAGAAAGACCAGCTAGTGCCACCGATAAAATACTCATGCAAATAAGCGAGACAACAATCTTGAGGCGCAGCGAGCTCATCCGCTCGCGGATGCTGCTCCAAAACATAGCTTGTCCTTGATTAAACATTGTTTCTGAGGGTCTGCTTTGTAATGCCAAAAAGCAGAGCTCGAGATGCTCGCGAACCAAAAATTTCGGAGCGATTACCTGCGTCAATAATACCTCGAATTAGGGCGCAACTATCCGCGCGCCGGAGTTCAAATATCTTGAACAGATCATTAATTTTTGCTTTGCAAAAACACTTAAATCGGATTTTCTTCATAAGTGGAATGATAGATTAAATGTGGCTACAATTGGGCTATTAGGGCCCAAAATTATTCTCCTCTCCCCACCCCAAAAAAATAAGGGAAAACCCCCAACAGATTTCAAAAGTCTTTATTGGCTTTGGAAATCGGTGCCAAGAGACTAAAAAATGAAACAAAAATCCCAAACTTTCACCCTTGCTCTGGTCGCTGCTTTTTTCTTGAGCGCATGCGGTATAGCGGACTATTCAACTGAAAATATGGAAATTGCCATCCCTAGCACGCAAATGGCCATAGTTCAGATTGGCAATGGCGGGGCGGAAGTTTTTCATTACCAGAGCGTTCCGGTTTTGGAGCCAGGTGAAGGGCAGGTTCTGGTAAAGGTGGTTGCTACAGCAATTAACCCAATTGAGCGCAGAAACCGTGTCGGCGGTGGCAGACCTCCTCAAGGTGGTGGTCCAGCCAGGGGTGCAGCTCCTAGTGATCCTCAACCAACTCTCCCTGGAGGAGACCTGTCGGGAATAGTCGTTAAATTGGGCGAAGGGGTAACTAATCTGCAGGTGGGTGACGCTGTGTTTTCCAAGGTTGCCATTGGTGGCGGTGGAGTTGATGGATTGAATGGCGCATATTCGGAGTACGTTATTACCAGAGCGGACCACACTAACCTTAAACCTGCAGACCAAACCTTTGCAGAGGCCTCTGGACTTGGCACCGTCGGCGTTACCGCGCTTCGGACGATATGGCATGCCGATGTGCAAGAAGGTGATCGAGTGTTTATCAATGGCATAGGCGGAGGTATTGGCTCCTCAGCGGCTCAGTTCGCTCTTGAGCGTGGCGCTTACGTCCTAGGTACTGCATCTGCCAGACACCATGCACATCTGTATTCAATTGGAGTTGATGAGGTCATTGACTACCGCGAGGTTCAATTTGATGAAGTCATTCAAGAGCCTGTTGACGTAGTTATTGAAACGGTAAGCACAGCGACCGCGAATCAGGCGCTCAACATTCTTCGGCCGGGCGGCAAGCTTGTCAGTATCGCTGGTGCTGCAGATCCAGATATGTGCGACACAAAGGCTTTGGATTGCTCTCGAATCGGCGGTGAATTTGGCTGGCCGAATACACAAATGTTGGCAGAAGTTGCCCAGCTAGCTTGGGATGGCCACTACCGATTGAATGTAGATGCGACTTTCCCCCTAGAGCAAGCTGCAGCGGCTCAGGATCAGAACTACAACGTTGGTACCTCGGGCAAGGTGGTACTAATTGTTGATGCCGAATTGGCAAACCAATACTAGCTTATAAAACATATCCGTCTGGGGGCGAAATGAGAATCAAATTGATCGAGCGGATTATCTCCGTGATTGTCATTCTGGTGATGACAGCATGTAGCAGTCAGAACGCGCAAATGAGTTCAGGTATAGATGTTGGTCTGACCCTAGTTACTGGCATCACGGGCAATCAGGGTGGGGGTGTTGCCGGTGCGCTTCTCGAAGAAGGTTATGCCGTGCGCGGCATGACACGTAATCCAGACTCTGAAGCGTCGCAACACTGGAGCGACCTCGGAGCGGAAATGGTATACGGAGATTTCACCCATCAAGCCAGTATTGATGCTGCGCTTGAAGGCGTTGATTACCTATTTATCAATCTTCAGGAACAGATTCCCGACTATATCAACGCAACCAAATACCTTCTCGACGCTGCCAATGCCGCGGGTGTTCGGCATATTCTCTACAGTAGTAATCGGCGCTCAGAGCCCGAACTTCCCCAAAGCGCATCGAAAACAGAAATTGAACTCTATCTTCGCGAAAGCGGTTATTCATACACCACACTGCGCATACCCCAAATGATGAGTAATTTTGTGCGTGAGCGTGATATGGCAAATGTTCTGCGTAACGGCATTGTTGGAAGAGGTTCCGAGCAGGCAACCTTCGCTTATTTTTCCCCAGACGATCTTGGCCCAATAGCCGTTGCTGCCATAGAAGATACCGAGTCCTGGAATGGTCGTGAAATTAATCTGGCGGGTGACGAATTAACCGACCGGGAACTGGCCTCTTTGCTGGGAGAAATTTCTGGCCTGAATATCGAATATGCGTCCCCAGAGCAGCAAGAAGCCCGATGGCTTGC
>JABJGI010000061.1 GCA_018662305.1 Porticoccaceae bacterium
AATGGAATTGGCGCTTGAATTCAGGGAGTCGGGCGGCAAAGCTATAGAGGTTGTATCCGGGCAGCAAAACCCGAATCAGACGGCTCTGCTAAGGACGGTTGCAACTCGGTTTGATTTGCTTGGTTCAGTGGGATCAGATTTCCATAGACCCGATCAGCCTTGGGCTAGACTAGGTAGGGTTGCGCCACTGCCCAAAGGAATTGCGCCAGTCTGGTCGCTTTTTAGCTGAAGCAATATCACTTATCTAAGCTAGCCTTCCTCAGTCTCTGGCTGAACGAATCTAAATGATTGAACCATGACTTCGGTCTGCGCCAATAACTCCTGTAGATTTGTGGCTTCGAAACTCTCTGAACTAAGATAAAACTCCCTTTGTCCCTCGACAAAAATGGCCTGTATTTCTATACGTTCACCATTGAAATATTTGATCATTATGCCTGGCGTGGATTCCGATAAAAACTGATGCATCTCCTCAACAAGAAAATTTGGATTCTGCTGAAGTTGTATGATCTTAGCTTCTATCCTCTGAGCTGAGGATCGTAAGTCGGTCTCAGGATATTCAGCAATTTCCACTAGAAATCTTCCAAGGCTGGAGTGAAAAGAGATACTTTTGACACTTACACGGCCCACCAAAGTGTCTTGTTCGTAGCTCAATTGGACAGGGTAAAGGCGCTCAGGAAGTTCGATTTCAAATCCGTCGGATTCAGAACGATATTGCTGGCCGAATGCAGAAAGTGAGAATGTCAGCGATAAAATAATAAGGGCGAGAACTTCGCCAAATTTGAAGATCTGGAATGGGTTAAAAGAGTTAATTGAGAATGTCCTCAGGAAAATTCACTTGTTTCAGAATGCCCTCATCATCAAGTTCCAAGTATTCAACTCGATCCATATGAGCGCGCCAGATGGAATCTGGAGTCTCATCACCGCGAAAACCAACCAGTTCTGAAAAATATTGCTTTCCGTAACCGACGGGATGGCCTAGATGTTCTCGATATCTGGGAACAATAATTTTGTCTGCTGTGATTCGTTTAGTGATGGCGCTATAACTGGCGGACTCCACCCAAGGCATGTTCGCTAAGGCGATCGCTGCACCACTAAAGCGAAGATTGGAGGCCTGTTCAACACCAAAAGAGAGGCTATGCCCGAGGCCCAGTGCTGAACTTGGGCAACGCATAAAGTGAGCATTTGAATATTTTTCACTCAGATTCTCGCGCAACTCAAAATCATCCTGCCTGAGCACGGTGAGCAGACTTAGGCCGCTCTCTAGAATATTCGTGATCGATATTTCGAGAAGCGTCGAATTATTGAAATTAGCTAGCCTTTTGTCGCTACCAAAGCGCCTAGATAGACCCGCTGCAAGCAGTATCACGCCATTCATAAATGCTAACCGCCGGTAGCGCTCATAAATCTGAGGATTTGCGTGTCCTCTGGATCAAAGTAATGACGTTCCGGTTTTATTCCTATGGCCTGCACAATAATGTCTTGCAGTTCAGCATCATCAACGCCATCTCGCAGAGGTGCACGAAGGTCGACCGAATGCTCATTGCCCAAACACAGCAGAAGCCGTCCTTCTGTTGTTAGGCGAACGCGATTACAACTGCTGCAGAAGTTGTCCGATAAAGGAGAAATAAAGCCTATTTTTGTATTTGATCCGGTCACGCGAAAATATCTTGAAGGCCCACCTGTCGTTTCCGCAGAGGCAGTTAATTCAAGATGTTCAGCGAGAGTTTTTCGAATATCCAAACTTTGATGCTGCGTGTCCTCACGCTTGTGAGAAGAAATATTTCCCAGCGGCATTTCTTCGATATAGGAAATATCCAAATCCCGCTCAATAGCAAAGTTAGCTAGATCGATTACTTCGTCATCGTTCTGTCCGCTAAGGATGACGGCATTTAACTTAACAGCCTGAAAATCCGCATTTCTTGCCGCTTCAATCCCGCTGAGAACCTGGTCTAGCTCGCCCAGCCTTGTCAGCTTTTTAAAGCGGTCCGGCTTAAGGCTATCGATACTGATATTTACTCGTTTAACACCGGCATTTGCTAAGGGTTGGGCAAATTTCTCCAGAAGCACGGCGTTAGTAGTGAGCGTAAGTTCTTTCAGGCCATCGAGAGCGCTAATGGAAGAAGAGAGCTCAACAATGCCTTGCCTGATTAGAGGTTCGCCGCCAGTTAGACGAATCTTTGTAACACCCAAATTAACAAAGGCGGAGGCAATTCGCTGCATTTCCTCCAGACTCAGAACACTGCTTTTAGGGAGAAATTCCATTTCTTCCGCCATGCAATAGGTGCAGCGCAGATTGCAGCGATCAGTAACTGATAGGCGCAGATAGTTGATCTGCCGTCCAAAAGGGTCAACAAGGGTGGTCATTCAGCTACAGTCTTATAAATCATTGAGCTAATGCTAGTCCTATACTCGAGGTTTAGCCAAAATAATTGAGGCTTGGTAACGCCATTTAGGCTGCTGATCCAGATGAGATACTTTGCTGATCTGATTCATCTTCCTGCTTTGGTGTTCTCATGACAAATCCAGCAGTAATTCGAAATACCAAGGGAATCACAAAGAGCGTCAGCACTGTCGATACGGTTAGACCACTAACAATCGCCATGGCCACAGGGCCCCAAATCAAGGATTTTCCTGCTAGGCCGACAGCTAGCGAGAATAGGCCGGCTACGGTGGTCAGAGAGGTAATTAATATGGGAATCACTCGTCGTCTGGCTGCGTAGAGAGTTGCGTGCAGCAAACTCATGCCTTGCTCCAGTCGGTCATTGGCAGCAGAGATCAAAACAATGGCCGCATTAACTGAAATACCACCCAAAGCAACAATCCCGTAGAGGGTATATAGGCTAACCGCATTTCGGGTAATCAGAAGGCCTAGAATTACACCGGTTAATGCCAGAGGCAAGGTGCCGAAAATAATAATCAGGGGCTGCCAGTAGCTGCGGAACTGTGTTCCCAATATGAGATAAATAATTCCGATACCCATCAAAAAGAGGCCGCCCATGGAATCGATGGATTCCTGAATGTCCTCAAGCTGACCGGTGAAGTCCAGACTAATACTAGGAAATTCTCCTTGAATAGTGGCCCAGTGTTCCTGAATCAACTGGTTGCCACGAACCGTATCGATCTGATCTTCGTCGATATCAGATTCAAGCGTAATGGTACGTCGGTAGTTGTAGTGCCGAATATTCTGTTGTCCTTCGGTATAAGTGGCCTGTACAAGGTCACCCAGAGCAATCACCCCACCCTGAGGTAATGAGATAGTTTGGCGCAGCAGCTGATCAATATCAGAGTGTTGTTCTTGGCGTGCTTTGACACGTACCAGAAGCTCTTCACCGTTGCTCTGAAACTGAGTCACGATTTCTCCGTCTACGTAGGACTGAATGGCTCTAGTAACGGTAGTAGGGAGGATACCTGCCCTCTGAATAGCTTCACCATCGTGCTTAAGAACGAGCTCTGGGTTACCGGGTCGATAATCCAGGGTGATATTGTTAAAGGAACCAGTGCTTTCCATGTAGGCCTCTAGAGCACTAGCAGCGGCCTGAATTTCATCAAATTCATCGCCGATGATTTTTACTGCGATAGGTCGTTCTACCGGGGGACCATCTTCAAGTCTAAGTAGGCTCAGTTCAGCCGGACCTTGATAGAGATCCAGTACTTCAGTTTCGACGATATCGGCAATATCCAGAACGTCTCGTCCGCCCTCATTGGCGGGTTTAAGGTTCACCATTACCTGGCCAACGTTGTCTCCAAAGAGCGGCTCAATTTCGGTAAACATTTGTCCCGAGTAGGCCACAGTCGAGCGAACCTCGTTCTCCTGAAGCAGAGCTAGAGTTTGCTGCTCCAGTTCAAGCACTACTTCAAGGGTGTCATCCAAGGAGGAGCCTCGCGGCATTTCAACATTGACATAAAACTGGCGAATGGCATCAGCGGCGAAGAAATCCATTTGAATCAAACCCCTTCCTGTAACCGCACTGTGAATCAATATACTGAAAGAAGTAACCAAAATTAGAAGAACTAGGCCAAATGCTCTGAGCGGTCGGCGCATGGTCTTAATCAGCATGCGGGTATAGAAGACACGAATATTGTGCGTGATCTCTGTGCGCTTTCTCTCAGCTTTACTGGGTTCTGAGTTTTTGCGAGACATGCTCGATATGTGTACCGGCAAGATCCAATAGGCTTCCAGAAGGCTAACAAGTAGGGCAACGCAGACAGTGATGGGTATCACACGCATAAAGTCGCCAAGAATTCCCGGAAGCATAATTAGCGGAAGGAAGGCAGCGATGGTGGTCAGCACGGAGGTTGTCACCGGCGCAAATACTTCCTTTAACGACTCGATTGAAGCATCGAGAGCCCCCATGCCTCTCGACATGCGATAGTAGATGGATTCCACCACCACAACTGCGTCGTCCACGATCATCCCCAGTGCGATAACCACGCCCAACAGTACGGAGTTGTTTAGCGTCATGCCCATGCCATAGAGAACAATAAAAGTTCCGGCTAGGGTGAAAGGGATGCCAATACTGGTGAAGAGGGCAATGCGGCTGCCCAGAAACAACCAGGTCACTAGCAAAACAAATATCAGACCGATTAGTGCATTGTTTTGCATTAGGCTAAGTGCCTGTCGAGTACTGGTGGTCTGATCGTCTGCCAAAATGAGTTCAATGCCTGTGCTGGCGGAGAACTGATTCTTGTTCTCTACGTATTCCTGCAGGATGTCCAGTAGCTCCAAAACATTTGTGTCCGCTGTTTTGGTAATGCTCAGGTTTACCGAAGGCTCTCCGTTAAAGCGAACCAGGGCAGAAGGCTCTTCTGTGGTAAGAACCAAGTCGGCCACTGCGCTCAGTGGCACAACGCCCTGTGCGGTTATGATGGGGTAGTCCGCGAGAATGCTTGGGTCGTTATCCGTGCCCTGCATGCGAACAACCCATTTGCCTTGTTCGGTCTCTAGATCCCCCACGGAAACATCACGAAAGTAGCCCCGTACAGTATCGGCAATGTCGCCGGGATTTATGCCCAGGCCTTCTAGTCGTTCAGGGTAAAACTGAATTTGAAGCTCAGGCTCGTACAGGCCGATAGCATCTGCGCTGTTTACACCGTCAATACGTTCAATTTCATCGCGTATTACTCGGGCAGTTCGGCGGAAATTTTCATCGCTACCCAAACCCTTTAGAACGACAGTAGCCGAGGGAAAACCGTTGGAACTGGTGATTTCCAGAATGCTTGGATCATCTGCCTCAATAGGAAGCTGGTCGGTATAGACGTTCTGTACTTCCCGACGCAAATCGGCGACGCGCTTGTCGAAGGTGCGCTCGTCTAGGGAGTTAAAGCGAACCAGAATGTTGGAGAAGTTTTCTCGAGAGGTGCTGGAAACAAAATCGATATCATCGACTGCCCGGTTTAAAGCCTCTTCGATGGGGTCGGTGACCCGTTTTTCGACGTCTATTGCCGAAGCTCCGGGCAGCACCGTCAAAATATTAATCCAGTTAAAGTTGATTTCCGGATCTTTGGAGCGGGGTAATTGCGTGAAGACAATGGTGCCAATAACCAATACCAGCAAAAAAGCCAGATTCGCCAGCACATGATTACTGAGAAAGGATCGATACCAGTTCATAGGATCAGCTAGTTAGATACTGAAACAATGTCGCCGTCACTCAGGCCAGCGTAACCTTCGACAATGACTTGAGTACTTAACGGCAGATATACGGGGTTACTTCGGCCCTGCTGAGCTCCCTGCAAAATCTGGAATCGAGCTCGTTGTCCTTCGGCGACAAAAAAGCCCAGATTGCCGTCTCGTTCCACTGCATAGTCTGGTGGTAGGTGAGGGCGGGGGTCACTCCAATAGATCTTCCCCGAGGAGCCGGGAAGGGCAGACTCGTTAACAAAATTTAGGCGAGCCTCGCGATTACGAGTAGTGCTATTGAGCGCCTCAACCAATTTATTTATTTCAACCGGATAGTGATTGCCGTTGGACTCGAAATAGAGTTCTAACCCCTGATTAAACTGATCCGCATCGCCGGAAAAAATCTGCGCACTAATTTCCAACGAGCTTAAATCCAAAATACTGGCAATCGGAGTTCCTGGTGTTGCCAGCTGACCAACACTGGCCATCCTGTCTAGAACCAACGCATCAAAGGGTGCTTTGATGTCGCAGCGAGATTCATAGAGCCTGTTTAGCTCAAGACTTGCCCGTGCAGCTCTGGCACTGGCAGATAGGGTATCAAGGCTAGTTTGGCTCGACTCCAGATTCTCGACAGAAATAAGCTGGTTGGAAACTAGGCTTTGAGCTCTTTCCAGATTGTTTTTGGCCTGCTCGTATTGGGCTTCTGCACTTTCCAGTCTGGCTTGTGCTGACTCACGTCCCAATTCATATTCAGTGCAATCAAGTTCCACCAGAGTGTCACCTGCTTCGACCATATCGCCAACGCGCACAGGTACTAGATCAATCTGAGCGGTAATTTGTGCGCTGATCAGAGGTTCGTTCAGGCTAATAACTGTTGCTGGAGCAAAACGATCCGGATAAACAGCAAGTTCTGACAGGGGCGCTACTGAAACGGGCGTTTGTGCTGTTGCTGTGAGTGCGGCACCAAGTAGGAATAAGCAGGGCAGACTACTTTTTTTCACGACAAGTCCTGTATCGAGAGAGTATGGAATTTTTCGAGGCGCCATTATAGGGCCTGTAACTAGCCAGTTCTTAGACATTTGAGTACAAAAGCTTCACCTGAAGAAAAATTTGGGTTGCTTAGAGAAAAAATACTGTATATAAACACAGTATGTCGGTATCTTACTCATCATCAGAAAAAAGGGAACCCCTGCAGCAAGTTTTACAGCGGCCTGATCTATGGAAAGGTCGGAATGGCCCTGCTCAATCTAGTTCGGGGCTATCTACCGGATATGTGGATCTAGATAAAAAACTTTTGTACAAAGGCTGGCCGCAAAGGGGATTGGTTGAATTACAGCAAAACTCTTTTGGTCATGCGGAGTGGCATTTGTTACTGCCTTCCATGAAGGCTTTATTGGCAGAGCCGGGCTATATTTTTCTGATTAACCCCCCGGCCATTCCCTACGCTCCAGCCTTAATGCAGCAAGGCATTGATCCAAAAAGATTGTTAGTTGTTGAAACGGGCAAGAAAAGGGATTGCATGGCCAGTGTGCTCGAAATTCTGGCCGCTAACTGTTCCATCGCTCTCTGCTTTTGGGAGCCGAGAGAAAAACTGTTTTACGCTGAATTACGTAAGTTACAGCTGGCAGCGAGTCAAAGTAGCAGTCTGTGTTTTTTAATGCGTGAAGCGCCTTCGAACAAAGCCAGGAATTATTCCAGCTCGCCTGCTGTGCTTAAGCTCAGACTGCAAAATTATCCGCAAGGGTTACGGTTGAGCATCAATAAGCAAAGGGGTAGTTATCGCCAAGGAGAAGTGCTTTTGCCGTGGCCGAATTATCTGACCTCTAGTCCTTTCCTGAAAGCAGCAACGGATCAAAATGAAATGGATCAGGGCAGTAATATTCTGCGCTTTAAAGGTAGTAGCTAGTGCTTTGGATCGCGATTCGATTTCCCTGGCTCGCTCTGGAGGTTTTTGAGACTCGCCAGGATACTGATGCAGTTGTAGCTGTTGAGCAAAACAAACGCATCCTGATGGCTTCTAAGGGGGCGCAAGAGGCCGGTATAAAAGCTGGTATGAAGTCGGCACTGGTGTCTTCGCTGGTGGAAGATCAGAGAGGTTGCGATCTACGCCGACGCGATCCTGAAAAAGAGATTCAAGTGCTCAAGCATATGGCTTCCTGGGCCTATAGCCGTACTCCCTACATTCAGCGTTATCAGGATGACACCTTATTACTGGAAGTATCTCGCTGTCTGCGTCTTTTTGGTGGTGTGGAAGCATTAGCTAGGGAGCTGCAAGGATCTTTGAATCAGATGTCTCTCAGCTATCAAATGGGTATGGCGCATACGGCCAAAGGAGCCTGGCTACTTTCTTTTCAGAACCATGAATTGCGAGATGAGGATAGCCATAGGGTTTTTATTTCTCGATTACGAGCCTCGCCCTTGCAATTACTTAGCGAGCAGAAGGATGCCGCAAAAGGTTTGCAGAAGATGGGATTGAATAACTTGGGAGAGGTTATGGATCTTCCCGGTCCCGCTTTGGGTAAGCGTTTTGGCGAAGCTTTTCAAAATTACCTGCGCGAGCTTGTGGGAGGGCAGGAGAAGCCACCCCTGGTTTATCAAGCCAAGGAATTCTTTTGCCGCCAGATTCCCTTTGCATGGCCTGTAGCTCGCACCGATTTATTGGAATTGCCAACCAAAAAATTGTTACAGCAACTGGTGGATTACTTGGTGCGGCAGCAGTTGCAGTGCCAGCAGATTCAATGGAATTTTTATTCTGCCCAGGGCGATAAGCAGAGTATCGAGATCGGTTGTGAACGAGTACATCGTCACTGGGAGCTTCTGTTTGAATTGACTCGAATTCGCCTCGAGCAGCTAGAGCTCAAGTTTGAGGTTGAGCTTCTGGAGCTGGAATGCCGCCAGACCTCGCCGGTGAATTTAGGCAGCGACAGTCTTTTTGCCTGGGAGTCAGCTCGTATTCAGGGCAACGTTGAATCTCTGGTGGCGCGCTTGCAGACCCGAATGGGGCGCAATCAGCTGTATCAGGTTCAGGTCAAAGCAGAGCACCTGCCCGAACGCGCTCAAACGCTTGAGCTGCCTTTTGAAACCGAGCAAGTAAAGCAGGAATCCATTCCACGAGGCACTAGACCATGCTGGCTTTTGCCCAAACCTCAGCCTCTGAAAAGACGAGGTAATTT
Source organism: Porticoccaceae bacterium (assembly GCA_018662305.1). Lineage (GTDB taxonomy): Bacteria > Pseudomonadota > Gammaproteobacteria > Pseudomonadales > GM7GCV1 > JABJGI01. The sequence goes on from JABJGI010000061.1 coordinate 8,791, forward strand.
ACTTTATTGGAAGGACCAACAGATCAACAAAAGCCTAAAAATTATTGATGGCCCAGAGCGTATTGAAGGCTATTGGTGGGATCAGCCAGAAGCGCGAGATTACTTTATCGCCCGACGGGAAGATTCGGTTCATTGTTGGGTCTACCGCGAACTTAATGATCAACAATATTGGTATGCGCAGGGGGTGTTTGCATGAGTAAGAGTAAGTTGAAGTGGAATTCAGACTTAGGTCCCGTTGAGAGGTGTCGAGAGGGCAGCGATTTGTGGGGGTTGAGTTCGCGGGGGCGAATTCGGAGTCGAATTTCAAGACGTATTTTCAGTAAATGGTTTAGCCATAATCGTTTTAGGCATTCCCGCTACCACGGGGGTGTTCCTTTTGTCTTGCCAAAAGGAACCAAAAGCGCCTGCTCCATTTCCACCGCCCGCTTTGCGGGTTCCCTGCGATGCTCGCTCCAATCCTAAGCTGCGGAACTCAGCGCCTTTAATGGCGCTTCAGACAGTCCTCGCTTTTAACGGATTGGAACTGTGCTTCTCGGCGGCTCTTTCCAATATTAGAAAGTCGCGATCAACCCCCCCCCCAGACTGCCAGATCGCACCAAAGGTCCCGTTGAGCTTGCTGAGTGGAGAGTAATTTATAGGGGTTGAGCGCACAGGGACGTGCGCGAAAGTGAGGCGAGACAGGAAGTCTCGTCTGAGCGACCCCTATCAATTACTCGGAGCGAGGGAAGTCCTTTACTTGTAAAGGGCCAAGCGATCGGGGTGCCCTTTCTTTTGGGTCTTTTCTTTGGGCACGCAAAGAAAAGATCGCCCCCACGGCAATGGAATATTTAACTTACTAATAAACCAGCAGTAACAACTAGAAGAGTTTGAGAATCTGTCGCAAAAAAATGAACGGTTACGCCCAACTCCATAGCCTAAGTAACTTCTCCTTCCTCCGCAGTGCCTCGCATCCACAGGAACTAGTAGAGCAAGCCTATCTGCTAGGTTACAGCGCTATTGCCATTACCGACGAATGTTCCCTTGCTGGAGTAGTAAAGGCTCATGTGAGAGCCAAAGAACTAGGCATCAAGCTGATTGTTGGCAGTGAGTTTCATCTTGAAGGTGATTGCCACTTGGTAGCTTTGGTGCCTAGCAGAAAGGCTTATCACGAGCTCTCTGGTCTGATTACTCTGGCGCGGCGCCGTATGCCCAAGGGGCAATATCAACTCAAGCTCAGTGATCTTCAGTTTCGGCTTAAAAATTGTCTGCTGATCTGGTTACCAGATATCAGAAAAGAAAGTGTCGAAGCTCAAGCGAAACAGCTAAAAAAGATATTTAAGCGCCGATTGTGGATTGGCTGGGCTCGGCAGTTTCAGGGTGGAGAATCAGAAGATATTGAAGCTGTGCAGGCTCTGGTCCAGCGAAATAAACTTCCCTTGGTGGCCTGTCCGAAAATTCGTATGCATCACCGTTCAGCAAAGCCTTTGCTGGATGTGGTGACAGGCATTCGGTTAAACCAGCCAATCCAGCAGTTGGGCGACCAACTTAGTGTAAATGCTGAATGCTGTATGAAATCACTACGCATTTTGAATAAGCGTTACCCAGCAGATTTTTTGCAGCAAAGTTTAGAAATTGCTGATTTCTGTAACTTTAGTCTGGATGAGCTTAGGTATCAATATCCAGAAGAGTTAGTACCAGACGATCAAAGCCCTATCCAGTATTTACGCCAGCTGGTAGAGGAGGGGGCGGCAATCCGCTGGCCCGAGGGTATAAAAGATGAGCATAGAAAACTATTGGAGCGCGAGCTCGAACTGATCGAGGAGCTTCATTACGAATATTATTTTTTAACCGTACATGACCTGGTTCGCTTTGCCCGCAGCCGAAATATTCTCTGCCAAGGCCGGGGATCAGCAGCCAATTCGGTGGTCTGTTACTGCTTGGGAATAACGGAAATATCTCCCGATATGATCAACATGCTGTTTGAACGTTTTATTTCCAGGGAGCGAGATGAGCCGCCGGATATCGATGTGGATTTTGAGCATCAGCGCCGTGAAGAAGTCATTCAATATATTTACCAAAAATACGGGCGTGAAAGAGCAGCTCTGGCAGCTACGGTTATTACCTATAGGGCTCGTAGCGCTATTCGGGACGTGGGTAAGGCCCTTGGAATGGATGCTTTGTTGATTGATGAGCTGGCTAAGTCATTGGCATGGTGGGATCGATCCAAAGAGCTGCAACAGCGTATTGAAGAAACCGGTATGCAACCGGGACAGCGCATGGTTCAGCTTTTCTACGAGCTAATACATCAGATCCTAGGTTTTCCTCGCCACCTTTCCCAGCACGTAGGTGGATTTATTATCACTCAGGGCCAGGTAAGTGAGCTCGTGCCTCTGGAAAATGCCGCCATGCCGGATCGAACGGTGATTCAGTGGGATAAAGAAGATCTTGAATCTATGGGGCTGCTCAAAGTCGATGTGCTGGCGCTGGGCATGCTTTCCGCTATTCGTCGAGCTCTCGAGCTGGTATCCGAATACGAGCCCGAGATTTCTCAGCTTTCTGACATTCCCAAGGAAGACCCGGCGACTTACGACATGCTCTGTCGTGGAGACAGTATTGGCGTATTTCAGGTGGAGTCTCGAGCGCAGATGTCCATGTTGCCGAGGTTAAAACCCAGAGAGTTTTACGACCTGGTTATTGAGATTGCCATTGTTAGACCCGGGCCTATTCAGGGCGATATGGTGCATCCCTTTTTGCGAAGGCGAGATGGTATAGAAAAAATTGATTATCCCAGTAAAGAAATAGAGAAGGTTCTAAAGCCCACACTGGGTGTCCCTATATTTCAGGAGCAGGCCATTCGCATGGCTATGGTTGCAGCCGGCTTTAGTGGAGGAGAGGCGGATAATCTTAGGCGAGCTATGGCGAGTTGGGGTAAAAATGGCAACCTGATGAAGTTTGAAAAAAAGCTGATCAATGGCATGTTGGAACGGGGTTATACAGAAGAGTATGCCAACCGCATTTTTGAGCAGATTAAGGGCTTTGGCGGCTATGGTTTTCCCGAAGCACATTCCGCTAGTTTTGCCTTGCTTTGCTATGTCTCCTCCTGGCTCAAATGTCACCATCCGGCGGCTTTTTATTGCGCACTGCTAAACAGCTTGCCCATGGGATTTTATTCAGCTTCACAGCTGGTTCAGGATGCCCAACGACACAATATTCTGGTTTTGCCCGTAGATGTTCAACAGAGTAACTGGGAAAGCACCTTGGAAATTAGATCAGGGGGCGATCAAAGAGCATTACGGTTGGGCTTTTGTCGTATAAAGGGACTGTCCGCAGAAAGCGGGTTAAGGATTGAGAGGGCTAGAGGTGACAGTCCTTACCAATCAGCTACCGAATTATCTCGGCGAGCACAGGTAAAAAAGGCAGATCTGGAACGGCTGGCTTCTGCTGATGCTTTAAACAGTATTGCGGGTCATCGCTATCAGGCCCGCTGGCAGGCCTCTGGAGTAGAATCACCACGACCATTACTGGAAAACTAAAGTGTCTGCAGGGCCGTTAATTGTGCGTAGACTACTCAAATAAGAGAGCAATCAAGGGTCAGAAATCAATGGTCAAAAATCAAAGGTGAGCAATCAAAGGTAAGCAATGAAAAAGACTATTTCGATAAGCCTTGTCACTATTTTGTTGATTGCCTTAAGCGGATTAATTTTGGTGCAGGTAGAAGAGGAGCAGGCGATGAAGGCTTTGGGTTTGAAAGAGGGGGTTTTACAACCTTGCCCGAATAGACAGAACTGCCATAACAGTGATGACCTGCAGGTAAAATTTCAGATTGAGGCAATTGCTGATCCTGAAGGAAAAAAATGGAGTCGACTTGTTGAGGTTATGGCGCAGCTACCCCGAACAGAGTTGATCACTGATGAGGGTAATTATCGTCATTTCACCCAAACCTCAGCCCGCATGCGTTTTGTCGACGATATTGAATTTCACTTCCGTCCGCAACAGGGGGAAATTGCGGTGCGTTCAGCATCGAGGCTGGGTTATCGCGACTTTGGAGTAAATATGCAGCGAATTGAGCATGTTCGCGCCTTGCTGGGAGGGTAAGTCATTGAAAAAGAAAGGTTATATTTCAATTTGGCTTAGGCTGCCTTCACAATAATTGACTAAAAACCGTGCTCAATTTTCAGCAAAGAAGATAAAATCTCTACCAATAAAAATAAAAAAATAAAACCAAACAGGACTTATTACGGGACATACAAAATGAAAAATTCTCTTTTAGCAGTAACAGCGAGCTTATTCGCTGCGCTGGCTTCCAATAGCTTTGCACACCATTCGTCAGCCCCTCACTTTGATCACGACAACCCCATTACTGTTGAAGGGAGGTTTTCTCATTTCAGAATGGTAAATCCTCACGCCTATTTCTATTTTGATGTAGAAGAGGATGGGGTGGTCAATGAATGGCGCTGTGAACTCAGCTCGGCTACTCAATTAACCCGTTGGGGCTGGACAGAAGATATGTTTAATGAGGGGCAGCTTCTCAAGGTCAGTGGTTCACCGGCCCGCCGCGAAGGGCAACATTGCTACACAAGTTCTATTGAGCTTGCTAATGGCACTGTGATCTCTCGAAACGGTGCGGTTGATGGTGTACAGACTGCCATTGCCGAACCTCAGGTAGCTGTCGAGCGCTCCTTCTTTTTGGAAGATGGTCGCTCAAATATTGAAGGTGCCTGGGTAACCCGTTCCTTTGGTCGCAGGGGTGCTGAAGGTATTCGCCCTCAATACACCGCTACCGACGTTGGTGAAGCCGTAATGGTAGGTTATGAAATGGAATTTGATGACCCGATATTACGCTGTCACCCTCTGAATATATTTAACGCCTGGAATCACGATCAACACATAAATGAAATCTATGTTGGAGAGGACACCATTACCCTTCAATACGGCTTTATGGATTTTGTTAGAACCATTCATATGAATCTGGACGATCATCCGGCCAATATAACAGCGAGTACCGGAGGATATTCTATCGGGCGCTGGGAAGGCGATACTCTTGTGGTAGACACCATCGGATTTGAACAGAGCGTACTGAATCACTTCGATGGCATGAGCCATAGTGATCAGATGCATGTAACGGAGAGATTCCGGGTAGATGCTGATACCGGTTATCTGATCAGAGACTACTACATAAACGACCCGCTATTTCTTGTCGGTGAGGTACATGGCCAAGATCTAATGACTCCAAGTGCGACAGGGTACAGCCCTTATAACTGTGTCGAGCTTAGCGGCGATAACAATATTCGTTCTGGGGATCAGTAGATCGATATAGAAGCTGCAGAAGAAATAAAAAAGCCCCGAATTATCGGGGCTTTTTTATTTTCATGTTTCTTTCTACAAAATTTAGTCCTAGTCGAAGTTCATCTCCAGCGTGAGGCCGTATAAAGCCTCGCCGAAAGAACCGACTTCGCAAGAATAGTTTTGCGGAGCTCCGCCAGGTCCCCAGATTACGCTTGAGCAAGCGAACTCTTCTGTCAAATTGTTACCCCAGAGAGAAGCGCTGTACTGATCATTTTCTCCGAAACTGTATTGAATTCGGGCATCCAGATAACCATGACTGTCTGATTCGTCTCGCACGGCTTCCGCTTGAACAAAGGTGTAGTACATAGAGGATGTATAGCGATAGTTCAGGGAAAGATCCACGAAACTGTTACCGACCGGCATGCTGTAGGAGCCGAAGAGGGTACTGGTTAAATCAGGCGTATTAGTGACTTCTTTGCCAAGCTGAGCCTGTGACAAAGGATTTAGACCGGTGATATCAGTAACTTCGCTATCAACGGTTCCCAAACTTCCCTGGAAATACCAGCGTTCATCTGGAGCCCACTTCACCTCTAGCTCAACTCCTTTCAGCTCAATAAGAGGTACGTTTACGATCGCTGGAACACCCCCATAGCTCTCAAATAGTTGGAGGTCTTCCCATTCGTAGAAAAAATAAGAAGCGTTCATTTGAAGGGTGTTGTCCATGAAGTCGGCTTTATATCCAAGCTCATAAGCCGTCATGAATTCAGGGTCAACTGGATCATCACCCGTCGATAGGGCTCTATTATCATAGGAACCGCCCTTAAAGCCTTTTGAAACACTACCCCACAGCAAGGAGCCGTCCATCGTGCTGTAGTCAAAACCAAGTTTCCAGCCAAGCTCGCTTAGCTCCTGAACAGGAGAGTCCGTATTCCCAGCTAGTCTGCCTGGAGTTAGTCCAGGGCAATTTGCTGCACGAAAATCTCGATCGAGTTCCTGAGATCCGGCTGCGCTTGGCGTAAAGCCACAAACTGTGCGAACCCAATTGTCATTGTCTGCCGAAAGCTTGTCATCGGTGTAACGAACTCCGCCAGTCAGAGTCAGCGCGTCTGTGATTTCTTTATCCAACTGAACATAGGCGGATACAGCGTTATATTCGCTATTGATATCGATTCCCGGTGTCACTCCCATCCCACCCGCGCCGCCGGTGTTTGCAACCCAGGTATCTTCTTTAGATTCTGATCCAGTGAGATAAAGCCCTGCGAGCCACTGAAGTGAGCCATCAGTGGTAGATGTGAATCGCAGTTCTTGCTGCCAAGTCTCCCACTCACCTTCACGGTTTGGAACAAATCCAGTCAGCTCCTGACCGTTTCGCTCTTTGGTACTGGTCTCGTCAAAAGAAGTGATCGAAGTAAGATCAAAGCTTTCAAAAGAATAGTCGACACCTATACGAAGACCATTCCAGTCTGAGTTATATCCATCTTCTGGATCCTGCCAGGTTTGCCCAAAAGGAGTTGAAAAGTTTACCAGGCGAGTAAATAGTCCGGCTGAAGGGTCCGGGTTGTCGATAACTCTGCCACTGTTATTGCTTGCGTCGTAATCTGCCTGCAAAAATGGTTGTGAGGCAACATCTGCAGCAGTCGCAATTACATAGCGATCAGTAACACCGGTAAAGCTCGACTCTCTGGCGTTTTCAAATTCTGGGTCGACCGTGCCATCCGAGAGGCGATTACCCCGCAAGCGCACCGCTAAGTCTTCACCTTCGATCTCGCCAGTAGATAGAGTGACTGAAACCGAAGCATTTTCACCGCTGTCCCAAACTAGATTTACTCGCGCGCCAGAACTCTCCGATGCACCACCTGTGTCACTGCCATCCAGGACATTGGTCCAGACTCCATCGAAGCTATCGCTAAAACCTGCTATGCGCCCAGCGACGTTTTCAGTTAGATCAAAACCCACAGCGCCTTCAAATCGTTGTTTACCGCCATTTCCGGCTCTTAACCTGATGTTGCCGCTCGTGCCATCGCCTGGAGTGGCCTGGTTTGTATGCCAAACAACGGCACCGCCTGTGGTATTGCGGCCATAAAGCGTATTTTGAGGGCCACGCAACACCTCAACGCGATCGACATCGTAAACACCAATCGCTCCTACGAAAGGCGAGACCATGGACACGTCGTCGATGTAGGTGCCAACGGATTGCTGCCCGGAGAGGTGTACGTTGTCTGTACCAACTCCGCGAATTGCGAATCCCGTGTTACCGCCTGAATTTCGATTGGTTCCAATATTTGCAAAGACTTTTTCAAGATCATCTGTTCTGGATACGTCAAACTGATCAAACATGTCACCAGCAAGAGCATTTACTGAAATGGGAACGTCCTGCAAAGACTCTTCCCGCTTCTGCGCTGTAACTAATATTTCTTCAATTTGCCCCAAGGTTGGGGCAGCAATAACTAAGCCCGCACAGAGTGCAATAGATTGGCGAACGGATTTGTTTCGAAAGTTCATATGTTTTCCCCGTAAAAGACGTTGATAAATATGTGCCAACTCTATGGTTGGCTTTCATAGGACGGGGACTATGTCAGAAAAGTTACACTAGGGTTACTCAGCTCTATTGATCAGTGAGGTAAGTCATGATTACCGCTGCTGATCTCGTCAGAAAAATGAATTTCTTACAGCTCAGACTGAGCTTGTTCTTATTTTGAAAGTAGTTGAATCACTTCGATTATTCGAGGTTTTATATTTAGTCGATTTTTTGGATACTGCTTCCGTCAATTTGCAAACAGGCTATTTCCGATCCGTGAACAGATATGAGTGCAAGCTGAGTGCAGCTCTGACCCTCTATCGTCAGATTGGTTGCCGTTCCCTCTCTGATCAGGTGAACAAAGCCATCGAAACTTTGGTACATCGGCAAATTAAGGTAGTAGGGAAGGGATTCACCAAACATAAAGCCATTGTTTTGAAAGGATCTTGCTTCAATATCTTCAGGTTCCCGCATGCTGTACAGAGGTATTTTGCCTGCGTACCTAGCGGGGTTTTCCGATAAGCCTTCGGGCATCGAAAATACTGATCCCTCCAAATAGGTTTTTTCTTCATGGCGGGTCACTAGATAAAGGCCCTCATAGGTCAGCACCAAATAGGATGGTGTTTGGCTATAAACCGCTGTGAGACCATAGGCAAGAGCAGCAATTTGTAACGCAACGATCACGGAGAGATCGAGAACCAGTGAGGCTTTACCTTTTTTGAAAACGATGAGAGTCAGCAGTGGCCCAATTGCCAAATCCACCAGCAGGATTAGCTGCACACCTTCTACTGCCCCCAAGCTCATTAAGGGCGAAGGAAACCATATAACAAACAGCAGAACGAGTATCAGGCCTGCTACTAGCAGACTAATGCCGAGGTGAATTCCAGCGGCGACTAACTTGTCTTTCAATGTATCCCCTCATATTTCAGCTAGGCGAAGATATTAATTAAATTGTCTTTGAGTTCAAGATTTAGGCTGTTTCAGAAGAAACACACCAAAAACCAGAGTTCGCCGTTTAGTTTAGTTTTTTTAAATTTCCCACCAACTCGACAGAGCTCCAGCTTCATTGTGACAGGATGTTCCAGTGGAAAAGAACTTAGGGGAGCGAAATATGAAATTCAATAAATGTCTATTTTTTGCAGGAATGTTGATTTTAAGTCCATTGGCGGTGGCTCAATATGATACAAGCTGGGATAACTCACGAGGGATAAACCAAATCTCACCAAACGTATATCGATATGGTGCAGGTGGGAGTATTAGCGGGCTATTTATTCCAACTTCCGAGGGGATTATTTTAGTCGACGGCCCCGCTTCGCCCTGCGAGCCCGGTGCTGGTCAGTGGTTAAAGGACGAACTTGATGAGCGATTCGGTGTTCCTGTTCGCTATGTCGTCTTAAGCCATGATCACCAAAGCCATATCTGCGGAACCGACGCATTTAAAGACACGGCGGTTGCTATTGGTCACAAGAAGATTAGACCCCATATGCTTCGGGAAGGACGTCTTGGTGCCATTCCTACCGTTACCTTTGAAGACTCAATGGATATTGATCTGGGGGGCATCAAGGTTTCCCTGCACTATTTTGGCCCTAGTCATAGCGACAACCTGATCGCTACTCATATTCCTCAGGACGGTGTTCTCTTTATTCCCGACTTGAGTCGGCCGGAGGGGCAGTTGCCTAACCCGGATTTTCGTGACATGGAAGTGGACAGTGCTATCGAAGTACTGGGTGAGCTAGGAAAGATGTATGAGGTTGATATTGTTGTGCCCAGCCATGGTTCGCCGGTAGCGACTCAGGCTTATTTCCACCGCTATCGTGAATATCTGATAGCTCTGAGAGAGAGAGTTTTGGATCACATGATAGAGGACATGTCCCTCTATGAGATTCTTGAAGTAGTCACCATGGAAGATTTCTCCGATTACACCAATCTCGAGCAGAACCTGGAGCGAAATGTCACCACGATGTATGACTATTTATACCGCTATCGGGAGCCTAACAATCCCGGCGGGTTGCCTATTCGAGCGCCTCAATAAAATAATATTTAGAGCAACAAAAACGGGGATCTGAATGGATCCCCTTTTTTGTTAGCTTGAGAAAAAATACTAAACTAGGCAGATTTAGAAATCGCCTTTAGCAAGGGCAGCTCAACACCGGATAGATAACGTATCAGCGCACCACCTGCGGTTGAGACATAATTGATTTGAGTGATGTCTGTGTACTTCACAAAGGAAGTTACTGAGTCTCCACCACCAATCACACTGTAGCCTTCGGCGTCTGCCACGGCGTTCCAGAGAGTCTTAGTACCTTTTTCAAACTTTTCGTCTTCGTAGATACCAGCAGGTCCATTTACAAAGATGGTTTTGGCATTGGCAATAACTTCGCAGTAATCGGCAATGGTTTGGTCGCCGATATCCGCCAGATCCATGGTGTCGGTGATATCCGCTAACGCGACGTTGGCGCGAGCGCCATCAACCTCAGCGGCAATGTCTGAAGCATAGAGGATGGTATCTCGATGATTCTCCAGAAAAGCTTTCGCAGGCTCGACATATTGGTCGAATCCTTTGTAGCTGATGAAACCGCGAGAGGACTCACCAATATCAACACCGTCAGCGATCATGAAAATTTGACCAACAAGACCGACCATAAGGATCTTGTCCGCTGATCCCTCTTCAAGAACCTTCTCAATCATGCCAAAGGCATCGCCAGCTCTTGCGCCACCGAGAATGTATACGCAGGGCCGCTCAGGCTCAGAAGTAATAGCTTGTAGCGCTGCCAATTCGTTCATCAGCAAGCGACCAGCGTAGGAGGGCAGTACCTCCTGAAACCCGACCATGGAGGGCGAGTTGCGGTGCGCAGCAGCAAAGGCATCGTTGACGTAGGCATCAAAAAGAGGGGCTAGACGACGAATCATGTAGCAGCTCTTCATATCCTCAGGCTCTTGTTTAACGACATCCTCAAAAGTAGAAGCTTCTTCTACCAAATAGCGGATATTGTCGAGTAGAAGAATCTGCCCGTCTTCCAGACTGTTAATTTTCTCAACAGCGGCCGGACCAGCGATGTCTTCGATAAAGTCGATAGGTTTGCCAACGGCCTCAGATAGACGGCCGGCATGCTCTTCAAGACTGATAAGAGATCGGTAATCTGTTGTGTCACCTTGGTGCGCAATAATGACTAGCTTGGCGCCTTTGTCAGCGAGATCGCGGACTGTAGGTACACTTTTCTGAATGCGGTTGTCGTTGACAATCTTTCCAAACTCGTCAACAGGAGAGTTGATATCAACGCGAAGAAGAACTCTCTTACCAGAGAATTCTCCTTCGTCGATATCACGAATGCCGTTGATTACTGCCATTCGACTTAACCTTCAGCGCTCATATTGAGGTATTTGTTAGTTGCAGCTACGCCCTCAACACCATCGGATTGCATTCCGGTACAGGCACGCACCGCATCCATAGTTTCTGGAATTGTGATGGCTTCTTGAGGAATGTTGATGGAGAAGATCAGATTGTCACCTGATTTGGCAACGGTTTCTTCCCAAAGACCCACTTCATACATATCTGCACGCATGTTGCCTTTGTCACGCGCGTAGCGGAAGAAAGCACCATTTGAATTAAAGCCATCCGCAATTTTTGCAGTCATGATGCGTGGATGCTTTTTGAAGTGCGCGATAGCATCTTCTGGGGAAATATCTTCTTTCGTTGTCGCAACTACACTGATGATGTGTCCGTGAGTCACTGGCGTGTGAACCAATACTCCGGTGCAATCAACGTGAGGCATGATAGTCATCAAATCCACAGCTTGGTGGTTTGGGACAGCTTCGATCATCAGATTGTTTGTGAGACCACGGTGAGTATCACCGGGATCAGCTACACGACGGATGATGGTGATAGCGGCTCGCTCTACGCCCACAGCGCGATCTAACCAGTCAATTACGCGGATCAATCCAGTTGTGTTACAAGAAGTCAGCTTCAGGAAGTCAGCGCCGATTCCTTTGTCGTAGTTGGCATAGCCGTGGAAGAAAACGTCCGCAATGTCATTCTTCTCACCGCCCTGAAAAATGCCTTTTACGCCATGCTTAACGTAGAGCTCTTTGTTTTTGGCACCAATGCCTGGGCCAGTCGCGTCGAGAGCAACGTCTACCTGAGAAAGAAGGTCATCAATATTACCTTTCACCGGTATTCCGGCATCCTCAAGACCCTGTTCCATTCCAGGAACTGCGCAGTACAGATCGTAAGGCATGCCACGAGCTTTTAGAGCCCGTAGTGAAATAGTTGGTGCAACGTCGGCAATACCAACAAGCTCCATGTCTTCTTGAAGTTCAACACCATCAGCTAGACGCTGACCGATTACTCCGTAACCAATAACAGCTACTTTAATCATTATCAATCTCTCCTAAGTAGATTTTGTCTATTCGTATTCGATGTGAAAAACCATCGAATATCTCGAATGTGTATTTGGCGCTGCCTTCTCACCATGAGGCGATGAAGGCGCACCGAGAAAATCAATTATTGGATTCTTAGCTCAGAATCGAAACTGCAAAATAATCGACAAAAATATGAAAAGAGCAAGAATTGTCGATTATATACCCATTCAGGTTAGAGGAAAATGGCTAAGCGCCACCTCAACTAAAAATCTGCAATAAATGCTCTCACTCGCTTGGCATTTTTGCCCTGATCTCCTCTACCAAGACGTGAGTGGGAGCGAATATCCACTACGCTTCCAGCGCCGGCTGAGCGAATTCGAATTACCACGTCATCTTGAAAACCAAAAAACGGGGTGGTTGCCACAGCTTCGATTATTCCCGAATCCGAGCTCTCGGCGATCAGTTCCCAGCCATAACCCCTAACTAACTCTAAACTGCGAGCGAAGGCTTCGCTTGCCGACAGGTCTGTATTGATAGGTGCAATATCAGGAAATGCATCAGCTTGGCGTTCAACTGCAGACGCGCCGGGATACTCCAGTGTGTTTGCATTCTCTGGTCGAACTGCAGCAACTGCGTCAAATAGCGGTGGATCGAGAGTATCGGTAGAAATATCGTTCAGGGGTGGCCCGGGAGGGTTATCGTATTCGGAGGGCTGACTGCTGACAGCGACAAATACCAATGCCGCCACTAGAAGAGTAGCAGCGCCACTCAAAATTCGAGAAATTAGGCCGCCTTTGAGGAAGGCGTAAACTAGTACCAGAGCAGAGAAAACTGCAACGCCGGCACCGATTTCAACGGCCTGTCGAACTATTCCATTCGCATCCCGGAAGCCCATTGAACCGCTCTGTACACTGAGCATGCACCAAACAACAGTGAGCACGCAGCCAAGGCTTGCCGCTAAAGCGATTGCCGACCAAAGTTTTGGACACTTCAATAGTTTCATTTCTCTACCCCAAATAATTTTTTGTGCATATTACAGTCAATACTCGTTGAGAGTAATGGAATTTACCTTCTGCAATAGTTCAGAACTTGCCCCTTAAACGGCTTCTGAAGATACTCGCAATTTTCCGGCGGGGATTGACTATGCTGAAATCCCAGAGCCACCATTTTTTTACTAAATACCGCATGATTCCCCCGGCCCGGGTCGACAATGACTACTTCACAGTAGGGGTTCGTGTGCCTTTGGATAAAAGACGACAGAAGTTCGGCGTGTTCCTGCTCGTAGAGGAGATCACTTCCTATGATCAGATCAAACTTGCCGAGGCCATCCGCATTGTCGGCCCAACCAGTTCTTAAAAAAGGAATTTCCTTGCACCCATTTAACTGAGTATTGGTTGCGAGAAATCTGCCAGCCTCTGGGTGGTAATCAGTGGCCGTGATATCCGCGCGGCGTAAGTTAAGCAGGACGCTGGAAAGCCCAATACCACAACCAATCTCTAGTATGCGCTTGCCTTCGATTTCGTAGTGTTCCATTTCATGAGCCAGAACTTCACTCGAGGCCCAGATCACGCCAAAAAAAGGCCATTGAGCTGACGAAATACCTAGGTTTTCTGCTTCACCCAAGTCATCGGAAAATTGATTCGCATCTCTTAGGCTTTTTATATGAAGGTCGAATTCCTCGAACTCGAGGGTTTGATAGCGGTATCGTAAGGTCGACATGATGCTGTTCGCT
>JABJGI010000068.1 GCA_018662305.1 Porticoccaceae bacterium
AGGAGAAATATCCTTCAACTACAAGGATTTGTCTGGCTGGAATCGACGCGATCTGGCTCGAAATCTTGCAGTCTTACCCCAACAGTCGGTTCTAAACTTTCCTTTTACCGGCAGAGAGGTAGTCAGTCTGGCGCGCACGCCCCATGACACGGGAAATCAAATTGATACTGAGATTGTCGATCAGGTGTTGGACTACCTAGATGCCAACTATCTAGCAGATCGTCTCTATCCACGTCTCTCCGGCGGCGAGCAGCAGCGTATTCAGCTGGCCCGGGTGTTGGCTCAAATATGGGACAAGGCAGATCAACCGCGACTGCTATTGTTGGATGAACCTTCATCCTATTTTGACTTGGCTCATCAGCAAATGTTGATCGAGTTGGTGCACCAGCTGGCTCAGCGAAATATCGCCGTGCTGATTGTTCTGCACGACATCAATATGGCCATGGCCTGCTCAGATCGGATCGCAGTTTTGAGTTGTGGGCGACTTAAAGCCTTTGGAAAAACCGATGAAGTCATTACGCCTGAATTGTTGAAATCCGTGTTCTCCGTCGAGGCCAGATTTGTGATTGATCCAGAAACAGGTGAGCGCTTTATGACGATGCCGGGCTCTAGCCGTCGTAGCTTGGCTGCTGGAGAAACCGAATGAGCGCAAAGCTTTCATTGATTTTGGGTGGCGCGCGCTCTGGTAAAAGCCGCATTGCCGAGCAGCGGGCTCTCGAATCGCATCAGAGTTCCGGTCTAGAGCTAGTCTATTTAGCTACTGGAACTGCTGGAGACGCCGAGATGCAGGCACGTATCGATCGGCATGTGGCGGATCGGGAGTCCCAAAATGTGAACTGGGTATTGGTCGAAGAGCCTCTGGAACTGGGCCGAGTCATTGCTGAACAGAACAATGAAAACCGCTGCATTCTAGTTGACTGTCTGACCCTTTGGCTTAGTAACTGTCTACACCACAACTGTTGGCCGGAGCAAAAAAAGGAATTTATATCAGCACTAAAACAAGCTGAGGGTGATGTAATTCTGGTGAGTAATGAAACCGGGCTTGGAGTGGTTCCCATGGGCGAACTGAGCCGAACCTTTGTTGATGAAAGCGGCTTCCTGCATCAGGAACTCGCACAAATTTGTGATCGGGTGACTCTTGTTGTCGCCGGTCTAACAACCGAGCTTAGAGAATAAAAGCTCGAAGAATAAAGAGCCCTCAGCTGATTAAGAACCTAAGGAACAAAATGCCATCTTCTTTTGACATTCAAGCCCCCGTTGCCGAGCTATCCTCCGAGGCAAAAAAGGGAGCTATTCAGCGTCAGGCCCAACTCACCAAACCTCCCGGTTCGCTCGGAGTCCTGGAAGACATCGCTCTGATGTTTGCCGCCTGGCAGAACAAAGACAAGCCGATGCTCTCGCGAATTGCCTTACGCATCTATGCGGCGGATCACGGCGTCGCTGACCCCCGACGTGAGGGGGCTTCTGTGTCAGCTTTTCCGCAGGAAGTTACCGGACAGATGATTCGGAATTTCAGCACCGGTGGAGCAGCGATTTCGGTGCTGGCTGGCTTACAGGATTTTGATTTTGAGGTGTTAAACCTCGGAACAGCACAACCCCTGCCAGATATGCCCAAGGTAAAACAGATACAGATTGTCAATGGTTCAGCGGATTTCACCCGAACGCCGGCGATGAAGGAATCTGAACTTCAACGCGCGCTGCTGGCAGGAGCCAATTCGGTTCCTGTCTCGGCTCAACTCTTTATTGGCGGTGAAATGGGTATTGGTAATACCACCAGCGCCTCTGCGCTGCTGGCAGGTTTATTTGATATGAACGGCGCTATCGCCGCGGGGCGAGGCACTGGTGTGAATGATGAGGGTCTTGCTAGCAAGGTCATGGCGATTGATCAGGCTTTAGAATTGCATCGGCCTAATGCCAGTAGCTCACTGGATTGGTTGCGTTGTCTTGGTGGGTTGGAGATCGCAGCTTTGGTGGGAGCATACGTGCGATCTGCCCAGCTTGGTATTCCTGTTCTGGTAGATGGCTTTATTACCTCTGTTGCCGCTGCCTGCGCTGTGCAAATTAATCCCAAGGTCCGTGACTGGATGTTGTTTTCTCATTGCTCCGCTGAGCGTGCCCATCGAAAGGTATTGGAACTCTTGGATGCAGAGCCGCTTTTAAATCTGGGTATGAGACTTGGAGAAGCAACCGGCGCTGCGGTTGCGGTGCCCATTATTCAGTCGGCCCTGTCAATGCACTCCTATATGGATACTTTTGATCAAGCCGGTGTGGCTACAGAAGCCGCAGCTGTGAGTGTGTCCAATGGCTGATTGGTTAAATTCCCAGCATACCCAGGTCGACTTGCTTCGACACGGGGCCTGTGAGGGAGGAGAGATTTTCCGCGGTTCCACCGATGTGGCCTTAAGCGAAGAGGGTTGGAACCAACTACGGCTCTCTACGGCAGATTTGAATTGGGATCAGATTGTTTGTTCGCCGCTGATCCGCTGCCAGCATTTTGCGCAAGAATTGTCGCAAAAGCTGGATATTCCCTTGCATGTTGATGCGCGTTGGCGGGAATTTCACTTTGGTGAATGGGAAGGTATGTTACGCAGCGATGTTTGGGCTGAACGGGGCGAAGAGATTCTGCAGTTCTATTCCGACCCTTCCAGTTTTACTCCTCCCGGCGGAGATTCCTTTGAGGATGTCTCGAAGCGCCTGGCTGATGCCTGGAAGGAATTGATTGATACACACCAAGGCAAGCGGGTGTTGGTGGTGACTCACGCGGGAATATTCCGCACCATCTATTCCAAACTTCAGTCACTACCGACCACCGCATTCAATAGTGTCGAAATCCCCTTTGCCTGCTTATCGCGGTGGAAGGTTTTCCACAATTCAGATGAATCGAATTCTCCCGATA
Source organism: Porticoccaceae bacterium (assembly GCA_018662305.1). Classification (GTDB taxonomy): domain Bacteria; phylum Pseudomonadota; class Gammaproteobacteria; order Pseudomonadales; family GM7GCV1; genus JABJGI01. The sequence goes on from JABJGI010000068.1 coordinate 2,897, forward strand.
GTGCCAGCCCGCTCACTATGTTGAGTTTTCACAACCGGCAGGTAGCTGGACCAATCACCTAAAGCGATGAAGCGCCTAATAGACCCCAATTTCGAATGGCTGAGCTTTCTAGCGGCCATGGGGTTAATGAGTCGGCTACCAATTGGCGCAGCGGAAGTTGGACCGCAGCATCGAGCCAGGTCGCCGATCTGGTATCCGGCTGTGGGACTGGTGCTTGGGATATTCCTTGCAGCCTTTAGTCTGATATTTCCTCAGAATTGGCCATCGCCAGTTGAAGCCGCGCTACTGCTCATTCTCTGGGTTTCTTTTACCGGTGCTTTGCACCTTGATGGCTTAGCGGATGCTGCAGACGCTTGGGTTGGCGGTATGGGGGATAGGCAGCGCACCCTGGATATTATGAAAGATCCTACCTGTGGCCCGATGGCAGTGGTGGTTTTGGTGCTGGCGTTGTTGCTGAAATTTGTGCTGATTTTCAGTTTAGTTCAGAGCGACGGATGGCCAGCGCTGTTGGTTATTCCCTTTATGGCCAGGGCCTGGTTGCTGCCAATTTTGTTCAGTATGCCGTATGCCCGTGCAGGAAAGTTTGATCCGCAAACTGTGCAGACTAGTGAAAACCAGCGAGAGCAGGGAGGTATGGCTAGCGATATAGCTAGTGGGCTTTCAATCCGGGCAGCTCAGATTAGCTTTGGGTTAACGCAATTGTTGGCGATACTTCTGCTGTCCTCTTATTTCTTTGGATCCGGCCTTGGGTTGGGATTCTGGATCGGCAGCCTGATCGCATCCTTTACACTCTTTGTTCTCTTGCGTTGGCAGTTTCTTTCCCGAGCAGGTGGGTATACCGGGGATCTCTTAGGAGCGAGCATCGAGCTGCAAGAGCTGATACTGCTTATTATTTCTATTGGGGTTATCGGATCGAGCTAGAGGCTTGAAATCAAATGAACAAAATTAGATTGCTAATACTCATCTGGATCGGAGCCTCTACAAGTGTCTTTGCTCAAGAACGTATTGTCAGCTTGGCACCACACATTACCGAGCTACTTTATGCCGTAGGCGCGGGAGAAGAAATTGTCGGCACAGTGAGTTATAGCGACTACCCAGCTGAAGCTGAGGAGATACCACGCATAGGAAGCTATGACCGCATAAGCTATGAATCAATTTTGGCCTTGCAGCCGACTCTGGTCATTGCCTGGCAAAGTGGCAATGGCGAGGACAGCATTGCTCGCCTTGAAGAGCTGGGCCTCAATGTCTTTAGCCACGAACCACGGACTCTCGAGGAAGTTGGAGAATCATTAAGGGTATTTGGCGAGCTTACCGGTCATGGGGAGCTGGGTGTGCAGCAATCAACAGCCTATCTTGCGCGCCTCGAGAATTTTCGTGAGACATATCAGAACGCCGAGCCGGTCAGTCTGTTTTATCAGCTTTGGAACGAACCACAAATGACGGTCAACGGTGAACACTTAATCTCTGACGTGATTCGCCTCTGTGGTGGAGAGAATATTTTTGACGATGCCGTAACGCTAATTCCTCGTATCTCAATCGAGTCGGTAGTGCGGCTAAACCCGGAAGTCATTATTGCCCCCGGTATGGCGGAGGAGCGCCCCGAATGGTTAGACGACTGGCGCGAATGGCCTGCCATCGAAGCGGCTGAGAAGAATCAGCTGTTTAGTATTAACCCCGACCTAATGCATCGTCACAGCCCACGGATTCTGGATGGGGCTGAGCAGATGTGTGAGATTTTGGATGGCGTGCGCGATCAGCAATCGAGGGGCTAGTTTTCTTTATCTAACTCGCTTTGAAGATTTTCAATCTCATCCAGAATTCGCATAAATTTGGCACCAAAGGGAGTCACCTTGTACTCAACTCTAGGCGGCACTTCGTTGTAAGAAATACGCTCCAGAATCCCAAATTCCTGATTTCTTCGTAAGCAGGTGTTCAGCACTTTAGTGGTTAAGCCATCCACGCTTCGTACCATTTCACCCGGCCGATTTATACCTTCCGACAGCAGCTGAAATACTGTCAGCGACCATTTACACCCATAAATTTTTTCAAGCATGCGAGAGCTCTGCGTAGGTGCAATTTTTCTCGAAATTATTTTTGTCTGTGTTTTCAATAATATGTACCTATAAGTACCTACCGCACCCATTTGTGCTTACTTATTTAGTCGAAAATTCTCCGATAAATTGCGGCAAAACGTTAACACATTCAGGAGATAAAACATGAGTAATTCAATAGTCGCAATGATCGTTGGTGGTTCGAGTGGGATGGGTTTGGCTACTGCAAAGCAGCTGGTTGCAAGGGGTATTCACACTATTATTCTAGGGAACAATATTGATAAGTTGAAAAGCGCAGCGGCCGAGATAGGTAATACCGATCTGGTTGAAACTCTGCAGGCTAATCTTTACAACAACAAGGATGTCAGTCGAGTTGTTGAATCGATCGCGAGGGATCAGCGCCATATCAAGTATCTGGTGAACGCAGCAGGAAGTTTTAATCCCAAGCCTTTCCTTGATCACGAAGCCGAGGATTACGATACCTATTTAAACTTGAACAAGGCTACGTTCTTTATTTCTCAGGCGGTGGCGAAGAATATGGCTGCAAAGGGTGGAGGTTCAGTTGTAAATATCGGTTCAATGTGGGCAAAACAGGCTATTAAAGCCACTCCTTCTTCGGCCTACTCGATGGCTAAGGCTGGCCTGCATGCCCTTACCCAACATATGGCTATGGAATTGGCAGATCATAATATTCGAGTGAACGCAGTGTCGCCAGCGGTCGTAAAAACGCCTATCTATGAGGCTTTTATTAATCCTTCTGAAGTGGATGAAGTATTGGAAGGGTTTAACGGTTTTCACCCAATTGGGCGTGTTGGCACCCCAGAGGATATTGCTAATAGCATCAACTTTTTGTTGAAAGATGACAGCAGTTGGGTAACTGGCGCAGTATGGGATATTGATGGCGGAGTGATGGCCGGCAGAAACTAGAGGTATGTGTTTTGGGAGTGATTTTGGGATCACTAGATGCCAATCTACTCCCTGATTTATGAGGATGCGATATGAAAACTATGTTGAATGCTGATTTTCATGAGAGAGTCGTTATTCGGCCTGTGGACTACCAATGGGTGGATTCGCCCATGCCCGGTGTCGAGCGCATGATGCTCGATCGAATTGGGGACGAAGTCGCCCGAGCGACCACCATCGTCAGGTATGCGCCTCATAGTGAATTTTCGTCACATACACATTCTGGAGGCGAAGAGTTTTTTGTGCTCGAAGGTACCTTCTCGGATGAGCATCGTGATTATGGAAAGGGAAGTTACGTACGCAACCCAATTGGAACATCACATACACCTAGAATCGGTGCGCAGGGCGCTACAATTTTCGTCAAGTTGCATCAGTTTAGCGACGAGGACAGCGAACAAAAGAGCATTGATACTAGCTCGCAATCCTGGCGTGCAGGATTGGTTTCTGGCCTAAAAGTTATGCCTTTGCATGAGTTCGGAACTGAGCATGTCGCGCTGGTAAAGTGGGCGCCGAACACCCAATTTAATAGTCATCAACATTGGGGTGGAGAGGAAATTTTTGTCTTGGAGGGCACCTTTTACGATGAACATGGGAGCTATCCTCAGGGTTCCTGGATACGCAGCCCTCATCTAAGCCAGCACGAGCCGTTCACAAAGGAGGATGGCGCGCTAATTTATGTGAAAACGGGGCATTTATAGGAATATTTAACTGCGGGCAGAGTACCCTTGATGAAAAAGCTGGTCTTTATTTTGCTCTAGTTTGCCCGAACTTTTTTGCTAGCCACGACAGTAGCGATTCCGCCCAATATGAATACTGAAGAGACGATCAATCCAGTATTGATCGTCTCGCTGGAAAAGATCACTCCTCCAAAGGCAGCAATAATTGGAACGGACAATTGAGCCACAGCTGCCTGGGTTACCGTTAGTCCTGCTAGAGCTGTATACCAAATTGCGTAGCCCAAGCCTGATGCCAGAGCCCCAGAAGCGACCGCCAACACTACACCTCGATTCGAAATTTCCGTATCAGCAATTGTGAAAAACATAATCAGTAGAACTAAAGGGATGGTTCTTAAAAAGTTATTGGTCGTATCTATTAGCGGAGATTTCGAACCTCTTCCTGCCAGCGTATAAAAACCCCAGGCGATACCGGATATTGCCATCAGAAAAAATCCAACTAGCGATGGCGAGCTCGCTCCGGGCAGTAAAAGAATGCACAAACCTGTGAAGGCTAGGGCCAATCCTATCCATTCAACTATTGAAAGCATGTTCCCCTTTATCAAGCCTGAAACAATCATGGTGATCTGGACGGCACCGAAAAGAATAAGAGCACCAGTCCCTGTGTCCAAGGAAATATATGCGTAGGAAAATGTAATAGCGTAAGCAAACAGAAACATTGCCGATAGCCAGCTACCGCTTTTTACGTCGATAACCTTGCGTGTCTTTATCGCAACCAGAATTAGCAGAAATACCGCTCCTGAAAATAAGCGAAAAGAAGTAAAGCTCGCCGCATCGATCTCGCCGCTGTTAAGCGCAAGGCGGCAGAGAACTGAATTCCCGGCAAAAGCCAATAGCGCCAGTGTGGTTAGCACTGTAGTTCTCATGTATTTCGTATCTAGTCTGATGCTGGCAGCACCTATGTTGTTGTGGTCTGGCATCTAAGTTCAGATGAGTATTATCACCCCAATTCCATTTCCGAGCAGGCAAAAAAAAGGCAAGCCCAGAGGCTTGCCTTTCTCAGATTAAATTGAGCTAAATTTAGATAGCTACAATGTTCTCTGCTTGTGGACCTTTTGGTCCTTGAGTTACTTTGAACTCAACTTGTTGGCCTTCAGCCAATGTTTTGAATCCGTCACCAGCGATTGCGCTGAAGTGAGCAAACACATCAGGGCCAGAC
>JABJGI010000025.1 GCA_018662305.1 Porticoccaceae bacterium
CAACCATCGTCTCACTATGGGGCAATACCTGTTGCCCGTCGGCATCCTCAACGAAACCCATGAACCCGACACCTTTTACGGTGTAGAGCGCAACTTGGTGGAATCTGAAGTGGTGCCTTCAACCTGGTGGGAAACCGGAATTATGTTCTCTGGAGAAATTACTCCGGGGCTGACTTACGACGCTGCGATGCACTCGGGATTGCAGGTTGAAAACTTTCGAATACGCAGCGGCCGGCAAAAGTCTGCTCTGGCGACTGCGGACAACCTGGCTTACACCGGTCGCCTCAGATACACGGGTGTACCAGGGCTAGACCTCGCGGTGTCCGTGCAGCTTCAAACCGATATTGCTCAAAGCACGCTCGCTGAAGAAGCCTCCGCAACTTTGACTCAAGCCCATCTGATCTATCAGAAAAATGACTTTTCTCTGCGCGCGCTATACGCCAGCTGGGATATAGACAACGCAGAATTTGAAGCCAATGGTTCAGATCAACCCTCGGGTTGGTTTATAGAACCCTCTTACAAACTAAGCGACAAGCTTGGTATCTTTGCCCGCTATTCTGAAGTTGACCCCGCAAGAGGCGATAGACCAACACAACTTACCGAGCGCGTTGACTACGGTGTGAACTATTGGCTGCATCCAAGAGTCGCCATTAAGGCTGACTATCAAGATTCTCTGGAAGACGGATCTGATGCAGTAAATCTTGGCATAGGCTGGTCGTTCTAAAGGGCTTACTTTGATAAGAATATTCGCTAAGGCATCACGATACGCCGCCCTGCTCTTAATGAGCTGGGCGGTTTTCGGTTGGGCGCAAATTGGTGTTTACACTACTCTGGACGAAGTGCTGCAAGAGGCATTTCCAGAGGTCGAACCCGAGCAACAGACCCTATGGCTTACCAAAGAAACCAAGAGTCAATTTAAGGATGAACTCGGTTTCGAGATCCACGGCCTACGGCAAAGATATTGGGTAGGCGAAGAGCGGACGTTGTGGATACTTGAGGAAATAGGCAAAGAATATCCCATCACCTTTGCCTACCTTGTAGAAGAGGACCGAGTTCTCTTCGCTCAGGTAATGGAATACCGTGAAACTCGGGGCGGCGAAATCCGCCACGCTTTTTTCCGCCAACAGTTTGATGGCATCCGTTTGAAGGAAAGCAAGCTCGACCGCCGCATCGACGGCATTACCGGAGCAACTTTGTCAGTAAATGCCATGAGAAAAATGGCAAAGCAGGCTCTATGGCTTCATCGAGAAGCCACTAATCAAAGCTGATGTAATGATTGCCAAAAGCCTCTCAAGCTTCGTTCGACGATGGCATGTTCGCATTGGGTTAAGCACGGCAATCGTGCTGATAATGCTTGCGACAACAGGTATTTTGATCAATCACGCACAATCACTCTCTTTGTCTGAAACGCGAATTCCTTCTTGGTTAGCGGTCTGGTCTTACAACCTCAAAGAAAACGACATAGAGACTATTCGGCTTGGTGAAATCGAAGCCAAAACCGATGGCGTCGAACTCTGGGTATCAGCCGATGGTGTGACGCACACTTCAAGCTGTTCTGAAAACCTCATTGGTGCTCGTCGCTTTGCCGAAGAGATTTGGGTTGCTTGTGAAGAGCAGATTTCTATCTATCTGGTTGAAACGGGTACGCCAGAACTCGTCGAACAGATAAATACTTATTCGGGTCTACCGAATCCGATAAGTCGATTTGGAGCCTGTAATCTCGCACCCTGCGTGGAATCTCAATCTCAACTTTTCAGATACTCGCAACTGCAATTCAACTGGCAGATTGCCGAGGCTGAAGATGGTATGTTTTTTTGGTCAGAAGAGCCGCAAACCAGCAAAGCGTTCATCGTGCCGCTCGAGCTGAACTGGCATCGCTGGTTGCTTGACCTGCACTCGGGTCGTTTGTTTGGCAGTGTCGGAGTTTTCGTCGTAGATCTCACAGGCATTGCACTGCTGATATTAGTCACTACGGGAATAATTCGCTGGCTAAGGATTCGAGGAAAAAGGAAATGCTGAAAAGGACTAACAAAAAAAGGGCCGCAGATGCGGCCCTTTTTTCTATCAGCTAACTGGAACTAAACAATCGCCATAATATCGCTTTGGATATTCCCGATAATACGGCTAATGGTTGTGCCGCGCAGCGTACCAATTACACCCTGCTTCCTTAGGGGCGCGATCATGACGATATCCGCTTTTACTTTGCGCGATACCTTAGGCAGGACTTCACTGATGGGGCCGGCAATCACATGTACATTAGAATTTGGCACTCCCGTCATCTTCATAATCTTGGTGCGATCCGGAAACTTGGCAGAATCCTGATAGGCGTTTACGTAGTGCACTTCGGCACCGTAAATTTTTGCCAACGCCTTGGCCTGAGCGATAGTTCGCTTGGTTCGCTCATCAAAGGCTGGATCCTGAGTTTTGATACCGGCGAGAATAACGTCTCGCTGCTCACGATCATCCTTACGTGGGTGAATCAAAGAAATGTTCACCTTGGATGTCCTAAGTAGCTTCCAAATTTCATCCGTCAACACGCGGTTACCGTCTTCATCTTGATAGACGGGCACCATCACCAGATCTGGTTTAGAGCGTTTAATTTCCGCAAGAACTGCATCAGCCCATTCTTCATCCCAGCTAATAGAAAGCTCATGTTCCAGCCCAGCGTCCTTTAGGGCTGACATGGTTTCAGTCACCCACTTTGCATTGCGGGAAAGAACCGGTGGAGTTTTCATGTGCTTATGCACTTCGTGATCTACCGCCATAAAAACAGTTAGATCAGGTTTTTCACCCCGACGTTCGGCGTTAAATCTTGCTCTGGCGAGTGCCTGCTGCTTTTTTTGCGAAGGATCAACCAGCGCCAGAATGCGGGTATTCAAACTCATAAATCACTCCATAAATGTAAATTTCTTTCAGAAGCGCATCATACAAAATCCTTAGGAAAACCGCATTTAAATTCCTTGACGCGTCACAATCTAATAGTATGGTGCGCAACCCGTTCTTTAACAGCACTGAGCAAAGCTCTTTTCAATCTAAAGATAAGACGCTTTGGCGACAAATTTTTTCACTAGCAAGAAGCGCAATGTGAAATCGAGGGAGCTTACACCGAGTAAGTGACCGAAGATTGAGCAGCCGCGCGACGCCGCTAGTGGAAACAATTGGGAAGTCAAAGGGGGCGATCTGGATTCGACGAGGATACTTAACGTACCAGGAGCATGCCGAGATGGTGACCAATCTCGTTAATAAAAGTCGCAAACTTATAGTTGCCAACGACGACAACTACGCAATCGCTGCCTAAGAAACAGTAGATTGCCATTTGGCCGGAGCCGTGCTTGTGCGTCCGGAGATTCATCAACCTTCGGGTTGCGGCGAATCGCCCAAGTGTCATATCTCACAAGATCGCAGTGAAGTCCGTTTGGCGCGGAGCTGTTAAACATTTAGCTGAACTCGTCAATAACGTCCTGGCCTTTGGGCTGTTAACGACTAAATAAATAGAAGGTGCTAAGCATGTAGCGCCTGTTGCGTAAGATTCGCGGACGCGGGTTCAATTCCCGCCGCCTCCACCAA
>JABJGI010000024.1 GCA_018662305.1 Porticoccaceae bacterium
CCCATATTGCTAATCATGGACGCGCAAAGCGTATGGGAGCATCGTGGGAACTATGACAAAAGAAATCTGATGATTCTGCTGCCGGGGGCGATGATTGGCATCCTGATCGGTGGATTAACCGCTCAGTACATTAATGACGACCTGATTCGCCTTATTGTCGGCACCATTGCCATCGTTTTTACCATTCACTTTTTCCTTAAGGGCCAATTTGCCAAGGCAGTGAGCAATCCCAGTGCGCCACTGGGTGTGCTCTTGGGTGCCAGTAGCGGCTTTACCAGCTTTCTCGCCCATGCTGGCGCGCCGACTTTTCAGCTCTATACGCTTCCGCAAAAAATGGATCGGCGGCTGTATCAGGGGACGGCGGTGATATTTTTTGCTGCGATGAACTTTGTGAAACTGATTCCCTATTTCTTGCTGGGGATGTTGGCAGTAACAAATCTGATGACTTCTCTAGTCTTGATTCCTTTGGCTGTAGTTGGCGTAAAGGTTGGGGTTTGGGCCAATCATAAGGTGTCCAACGACTTCTTTTACCGCATTATTTACAGCGCAATATTTTTGGTCGGCTTGATGCTGTTCTGGCAAGTGCTGGGGCCGAAATAGACTTCGGCCCCGATTAATAAATCTATCCACCTGCCCTAAGTAAACGGGATGTGCTCTCCAGATCACAATCGGTTCCCAGCATTTGCATATGCGGGGAGTGCAGCAGAATCCGGCTGTGCAGCATTGGTTCAGCGAGATATTCTGGATCGCTCAGCATAAATTCTGCCGTCATGGCCGTTCCGCCCTCGATTAATCGGTATCTTTCCACTACATGCTTTTGCGAGCCTGAGGGTATTCCGATCTGGTATGGCGAACGATGGTCATCAAAGTTTCGTGTATCAATGACCAAAATGTCGTTCTCCCAATAGCCAATGGAATGTCCGGTGGCAAAGGTAATTGATGGATCGGGGTGGTCTCTTCCGTCCATATATACGAAGCGCTGCTCGTTATACCACTCACTGTTGATAATGATGACTTCATCTTGGTTAGCGAGGTCGAACTCCATCAAGTAGCCCGAGGTTGATACAAAGGCAGAGGGAGTTGGACGACCTACACAGGTTGATTCAGGGTTTTCCGCTGATAGGGGATCATAGGCATCCTGAGCTGCTTGACCAGCTTCAGTAGGAACAAGGTGTGCGTGGAAAAAGCCGTCAAATCCGCCTGGATAGGATGGTCCGGCTCTGGATCTGTCTGCTAACCAAAATCCGTCCAAAGTTTCGGCGGCAACTCTCTCCACAGGGGCGGAGTCCGGGCGGTTATCCAAGGAGACGCCATCCAGGCGCTCAACCGAAGAAATTTTACCGTAAGGTCTACCATTTATGGCTGGATTAACTCGCACAAATACTTCGTCCCCGGGTAGAAAGGTTTCAGCGTTCCATCCGCGGTTTCTCGCGAGGGAATTAATGCCGGCGAGTTGAAGATCCCAGACCACAGCTTCGCCGCTGTTCATAGTCTCCACCGAAAGGTACACATGTGGTTGGCGCCAGAGGAACTCTGTCACCTGTCCTTCAAAGGAGATAACAACATTTTCGTCCATTCCCGCATCGCTGTGATGAGCAATTAAAGTGGCCGGAAAAGACAGAGCGCACATAAATATCGAGAGCAGCGTCGTTAATTTTGCAATTCTCATAGTTCCCCCCATGAGCTTGATTAAAGCTGCTGTATTCCCATGAATTCACCAGCCATTAGATTTTAGAGCCTTTATCAACTCCCTTATTCACCAGTGGCAAAACAGTAAAACAATCCATCGCCATCGCTGGTAGCGAGTAGGTGTGCACTGCATCCTCTAGTGTGATGTGCGTAGTTCCAGGATGTTGGATTGATGCCGCCGCCGCGACGATCGACATGTCCAATAATGGCTCCGCCATCTGAATTACTAGTCCAGTTGTTACATGTTGTATCGCCCACTATAAGCGATGCCGTGCCATCAAGTTCGCTCCCGGTGAGAATGTCGTGACGGCTATTTATGCCATCATCTTGGGCGGTTGAGTCAATAGCGCTGAGTTCTCCGCCGCGTTCATTCAGGGCTGTGGCTCGAGCAATCCAGTTTTCAGAATGCAGCTGTTCAACATCCGTTGCAACCAGCTCACCGCTGGCGTTGTACCAGGGTCCAGAGCCAATTCTGTCGCGAGCATTTATGCTATTTTCACCAGTGGTGCTCAGGTAGGCATTCCAGTTCTTATAACCTTGACCGACGCTCGTTGCGAGAGCCTGGCAGTGTGAATCGGCGCCGTCCAAGCCACCTAGATTGGCGCCATCACCAAGGCCTTCACTGGTGAGGAAAAAGCTCATCGCTGAATGAACCGATTCGCGTTCGCGCAGCGGCGCGTGACAGTCATTTTCAATCATCTGGTAGTCCGCACCCGCGCTCATTTTTTCCCGGGACATTACCAGTGTGCTGTTGAGGTAAAGAGGATCTTCAATATACATATCGAGATTTACGATGGGGCCGTATGTGTCATTGTCCGCTCGGCTATACACTTCAAGCGTCGTAATTTGATCGCTAAGAATATCGCCAGGAGGGGATATTTGGTTGGACAAGAGATTGATTGTTTCTATCACCAGAGTGTTGCCTTCGTATCTGGCGATGGAATCGCCCAGATGTGTTTTGAATCCGATGTGGGCACGACTATCAAAAAACACTTCTCGATAACCACCGTACTCTTCATATTGGAAGACTACTCGATCCTCGTATTGGGTGATGCTAATGGGGTGAGGTGTTGTTCCCACTTGCCGAACCAATCCTGGAGGATCACAAAATACCTGGCCGTCGTTGGCTAGCACATAGGTTGCCTGAACCTCTTCTCCTGCTGAACTAAAGTCGAGCTCGGGTCGTCGTGGTCGACCATTGGCCATGCCGTGGTTGCTCCAGGCGCCGCTGAGGTTGGGCCTGCCGTCTGGAAGTGTCAGAGGCATTGCCTCTGCTGCAACTGTTTCTGGGTCTTGTCGACCGGTGCTTGGAATTAGCTCATTGATGACGAGCCTGGTATTCGGATCGAGGATATCGATGGTATCGATGGAAGTCATAGGTGATCCATCGTGCGTGGAGTCACCAAAAACTCGAATGTGGTCACCAGTTTCGATAGTGTCGGCGCTCCAGCCGGCTCTGCGCATTAATGTAGCTGCGCCACCCTCACTTACCCACTCCGTAACACTGCCGTCTTGGTTTGTTACGTCGAAATACACCAATATATGAGGGTTGCGAAAACTAAAGTTGGTCACCACGCCTTCGCGGGTGATTTTTGCATCCGCCTGGAATGTGGCAGAAAAAGAATGATGAGCCTGTGTTGGTATTGCACCGACCAGCAGAGTTGTGACCGCCAGCAGCCGAGTGAATTTGTTCATATAGTCCCCATGCAAATCAAATAATATTATTTTTTTAGATTTAGGCTTCCTGCGCATGCAGATCAAGCGATCACAGGATTCCATATTTGGTAGCCATACAATAACCTGATAAAAACAATTAACAAAAAATTTCGCTGTTGTTTAGTAATATTTACCGATCATAGGGGAATACGACAACACATCGCAGCGCGACGCGAGTCCTATATTTGAGTGCTGGGCTGACCAATGATTAGACCAGAGAAAAAATTAAGAACGGGGAAATTATGAAAAACCATCTCGGCCTACTGAGCCTACTTTTTTTAGCGGTATCCTGGAATACAGCATTTGCTCACCACGCAAGTTCACCGCATTTTGACAATACCAAACCCTTGTCTATCGAAGGTGTTATAACGGAGTTCAAGTTTGTGAACCCACATGCCTGGATATATTTGGATGTGACTAATGAGGATGGCAGCGTAGATAACTGGAACTGTGAATTTGGCGCTGCTTCCAACTATATGAGGCAGGGGTGGACTGAGGAAACCTTTGCGGTTGGAGAGTTTGTTCAAATTGAAGGCATCGCTGCGCGGCGAGATCCTCTTGGTTGTGCTTTCCAGTCTGGCGTGTTGCCCGATGGCACGCACATCGCTCGAGGTGGGCAAATTACAAAGGGCGAAGAAGTTCTCACGCAAACTGTGGAATTAGAAGAGGTCGAGGTTGATCTCAACAGCATGGCTGGAACCTGGATTACGGTTCGCCGCAACTTCGGCGGTGGCAGCGGATTTCCCCGCTCCGGTGATCCGGTTGAGATATACGGTGACCTGTTAACTGAGGCTGGTAAGCAGGCAGCTTCTGGATACGATGAGCGCTTTGATGACCCTGCCTTAGAGTGCAGCCCTTCAAGTATTATCCGCGGCTATTCCGAGCCCAACGGCGCATCAGACATCACAATTAGGGATGATCAAATAGTTATCCGCCACGAGTTTATGGATACGGTTAGAACCATTGATATGACGACCCGAGATCATCCCAGCAATATTGAGCCCTCGATGACGGGCCATTCTGTTGGCTGGTTTGAGGCGGATACCCTAGTTGTTGAAACCCGTGGTTTTGAAGCCGGAGTATTGCTTCCTCATCCGGGTTTGCTGCACAGTGGAGAGATGATGGTGACGGAAAGGTTTAGCCTGATCGAAGATGGCAATGTATTGCGGCGTGATTACGAAGCTATAGATCCGGTGTTTTGGACGCGGGCCTACACAGGAAACAATGCTTGGGCTCGAAGCGATATACCTGTGACCCCATACAATTGTGTTGAGCTAGGCGGTATTAGCAATATTCGCCCAGAGTAAAGCTACTGCACTCAAAACCCACTGAGGAGGAAGATATGACTACGGAAAAAATTGATCCAAAAGTATTAAATCTCTACGACGAGTACTGCCACGGCTTTATCGATCGGCGCGAATTTATGAATCGGGCCACGGTGATGACCGTTGGCGGAGTGAGTGCGCTGGCTATGGCGACCTCGCTGCTGCCTAGATACGCCGAGGCGCAAACTATTTCATTTACTGACGAGCGCATAAAAGCGAACTACGTGACCTACCCATCACCAGGTGGAACTTCAGGAGAGATGCGTGGCTATTTAGTACAACCAACAAGCGGCTCCGGGCCGTTCAAGCCAGTTCTGGTTATCCATGAAAACCGCGGTTTAAATCCTCATATCGAAGATGTCGCACGACGATTTGCCGCTGCAGGTTTCCTCGCTTTGGCCCCAGACGGTCTTGCACCAGTGGGGGGTTATCCTGGGAACGACGATGATGGTCGTTCATTGCAGTCCAGCCTGGATCGAAATGCCTTGCTTCAAGATCTGGTTAACAGCGCCGAGTATTTGGATTCTCACGAGCTCGCCAGCGATAAGCTGGGCGTAACTGGTTTTTGTTTTGGCGGTTACGCGACCAACTACATTGCTGCGCAATTGGGCGATAAGGTACAAGCTGCAGTGCCCTTTTACGGAAGTGGTGTTTCTGCCGAAGAAGCTGCCAATATTAAAGCGGCATTGCTTGTGCAGTCCGCTGAAAATGATCAACGTATTAATGCCGCATGGCCTGAGTATGAAGCTGCACTGCAGGCGGCAGGTGTGAACTACGAGCGCCACGTCTATCCTGGAACCGCTCATGGCTTCCATAACAATTCGACGGCACGATTTGACGAGGCACAGTCAGAAATCGCCTGGGATCGTATGGTGGCATTTTTTAACGAGCATTTAGATTAGAATTTGCCCCTTAAAAAGCCCGCTCAAACTGGGCGGGCTTTTTTTATGCCTGTTGGTTTTTCTTTGGAGTGTAAATGTATATAGCAGTTGATTTTGACGGAACTATTGTGGATCACGTTTTTCCCGAACTGGGAGAACCCGTGCCAGGTGCCATTGAGTGGATAAAAAAGTTTCGGGAAGCAGGTGCCATATTAATTCTCTGGACCGTCCGTTGTGATGGTGAGCGGTATGGCGATGTTTTAACTCAGGCACAGAAATACTGTGAAGACAATGGAATCAAATTCAAATTCGTCAATGAGGGGCCGCAGAAATGGAGCGACAGCAATAAAGTTTTTGCTGATATTTATATCGACGATGCAGCCTATGGATGTCCTCTTGTAGAAAACCCACGGCCTAAAGGCAGGCCCTATGTAGATTGGAGCATTGTCGGGCCAGAGGTATTGGCTAAAATTCCGCCTCCTGCGAGGAGCCCATTCGACTTTTAGATTTCTCCCTGTAATTTGGCGCGAATTTCCATTAGTACCTTGCCAAACTTGTTGTGACCGCGAGCATCGCGGCCACAGCCCCAGAAAAAGTCAAAATTGCTGGTATCCAAAATCGGCTGGTCTTCAGTCGCCATCAATGCGTCGTAAACATCTTGATGCGTCTTACACTTGATATACATACCGCGCGTCATATAGACCTCGCGTTCTAACTGCCATTCAGGCTTCTTTCTTTTCCACCTAGACTCCCCCAGTTTTTTCGCCAATTTGGGGTGTTCCGCAGCTCGAATTTTTTCCTGATAGCTGATATTGGAATATTTCATCGCTTGCACATAGTGCTCCACCGATGGCCATTCTTTGTCTTCCAGAAATATGGGCTGTTTCGACCAGCTCGACAAGGGAGAGCTGGTATCCATATAGCTGACCTTGTAGCTATTTGTGTGAGGTGAAGAGGCGGTGAACATAAATCTATTGTACTTGCACACAAGATTCCGCGTACAGAGAGCCCCCAAACCTTGGAAAGACTAGCGGAATATTCGTTTGGAATCGTCCATAATTGAGTCAGAAAATTTTTTGCGGGGGACGAATGTCTGACATCGAGAATATTACGGAGACTTTTTTGGGGATGCGAGGCCGCCTGGCGAGCCTAGCCTCAAGGATCGTGCCGCCGAAGGAAATTGAGGACATCGTTCAAGAGACCTATGTCCGTCTCTGCCAGGTTAAGAAAAAGGAAGATATTCGAGAACCGCGCTCATTCATGATGAGAACCGCCAGAAACCTGGCGCTAGACCATGTAAAGCGATCTGAGTCGCGACTAGCAGATAGTGTTGAGAGTTTAGAAAACCCTGAATTGTTGATGTCCGACGAGCTCTACGATCAAACCTATGATGAGGTGGCCTCGGCAGAGGAGTTTTCTTTCTTTTGTGAAGCGGTGCGCGCATTGCCCTTGCAGTGCAGAAGAGTATTTGTTTTGAAAAAAGTGTACGGCTATTCCCAACGTGAAATTGCGGAAGAGCTAGGAATTAGTGAGAACACGGTAGAAAAGCACGTTGCCCTAGGCGTAAAACGTTGCACCCTGTTTTTGATAGAACGAGAAGTGCCGCGTGGAAG
>JABJGI010000023.1 GCA_018662305.1 Porticoccaceae bacterium
ACGGGCTGAAGTATGGCCCGGAGGTGGGCTCCTGCGGTACCTCCACCTACACCGGAAAACAGGTTCTGGTGGAAGACATAGAGTCAGATCCAAAATGGGCAGATTTGAAGGCCTACGCTCTCCCACATGGATTGCGGTCTTGCTGGTCGGAACCCATTAAAGCCCCTTCAGGTCGTGTTCTGGGTGCCTTTGGAATGTATTACAACCATCCCGGATTGCCTAACGATCAAGAGTCGGCAGATCTCAAATCCGCTGCAAGGCTCACTGGAATTGTGATGGAGCGGGACTACTCGCAAAAACGCATACGTCAGCTCGCTTATACCGACGAACTTACGGGTTTGGGGAGTAGGGCCTATTTTTATCAAAGCCTGGAGGTTTTGATCAAAAAGTCCAAGCACAACAACAGCCAGTTCTGGGTTCTGTATCTTGACGTCGACGAATTTAAAGCGGTGAACGACGATCTTGGCCACGATGTGGGTGATGCTGTACTGAAGGAGACAGCCTCACGTCTTACGAGTGTGAGCCGCGACATTGACGTGGTTGCTCGACTCAGCGGAGACGAATTTTGTGTGCTCATTCCGAATGAGGGAAGCATCAAAGAAGCTGAGATCCCTGAGCGCTATATCAATAAGATTAATGAGCCTATGGAGCTGTCTAGCAGGAAGCTGACGCTTACTTCCAGCATAGGTATAGCCCGTTATCCCGATGACGCCGAGGACATTTCGTTGTTGATGAAAGCGGCTGATACTGCACTCTACGCCGCGAAGGGTCTGGGTAAAAATCAGCATGTTTTCTATGATCCAGAGTTGGCGCAGAAAGAAAAATCGCGGTTGAAATTTGAGCAGTGCTTGCGAGATGCCCCAGAGAATCAGCAATTCTCCGTTGTTTACCAGCCGCAAATCGATATTAAGACCGGTGAGGTTGTTGGAATGGAGGCTCTGTCCAGGTGGACTCATCCTGATTATGGTGAAGTATCTCCCTCTGATTTTATTGCCGCCGCGGAGCGAATAGGGGTTATTAAGCAACTCACCGAATCCATCGTTCTTGCTTCTTGTCGTCAGGCCGTCGCTTGGAAAGAGGCCGGATTTACGAATCTTCGAATGGGAGTAAACATCTCGCCGAGCTATTTCAGAGACAAGGAAATTGTGTCCTTTATATCCCGCACTCTGGAAGAAACGGGAATGGATCCCACAGCACTGGAGCTTGAGATCACTGAAAGTCTGGTACAGATCGACCAGCAAAATCTATCCATCATTCAGCAGCTGGATGACTTGGGGGTCAATTTGGCCATTGATGATTTTGGAACCGGCTACTCATCCTTTGCTTCACTAAAACATCTGAAGACGAGTCGTCTAAAAATCGACAAATACTTCATCGATGACATGCTGAGCGATGAACAAGTCAGGCTATTGCTGGCGTCCATGATAGAGATGGGGCACAACCTGGGTCAGGAAATAGTAGCTGAAGGGATCGAGTCCGCGGAGCAAGTCGAGATTCTGAAAGGGCTTGGCTGCGATGTCTTGCAGGGCAATCTCTTTAGCCCCCCTAACGAAGCAGATGCAGTCTTTAAAGAGTTGGGTAAAAAGCACCTTCCCCTCAACTAGACTCATTTTATTTAGTTTGAAAGCTCTGACCCGGTCTATTTCAAAGCCTCGGCTTGGTAAGGCATAGAATTCCGTGGGGTGAATGCGTTACTGTCGCGCCCTAGATTTTGCAAACCCCAGCACCAGTACTGAATCAATATGTCATTCTTTAAAAACATTAGTCGAGAAGAGTTCATTCGAGAGATATGGCAGAAAAAGCCCTATGTTTTTGAACAGGCTTTTCCGGAAATCCTCGGTATAACGGAGGGAAATGACCTTGCTGGGCTCGCCTGCGAAGGCGAGGTGGAATCACGCATTATTTCCGGGAAGGAATTGAACGGCGATTGGCGATGCGAGCAAGGGCCGTTTGATGAGGGTGATTTTGCCAGCTTACCCAAAAGAGACTGGACCCTTCTTGTGCAAGGCTTGGATCAGTGGAATGAGCAAGCCTGGGAGATACTTCAGCAGTTCAGCTTTCTGCCCAAATGGCGTTTGGAAGACATTATGGCCAGCTACGCACCTATTGGTGGCAGCGTTGGCCCGCACTTTGACTACTACGATGTGTTTTTAATTCAAGCCTCTGGAACGCGGGAATGGCAACTGGGGCAGAAATGCGACCACAACACTGCCTTGCAGAAAAACGCTCAGGTCAAACTGCTTGCAGAGTTCGATTGTCAGGAAACGCATCTAATTCATGCGGGCGACATGATCTATATTCC
>JABJGI010000021.1 GCA_018662305.1 Porticoccaceae bacterium
ATTTGAAGGCATCACTTTGGAACTCCTCGATGGTCCTTTTACCCAGTTAGAGGGAGAGTGGAGCTTTCGCGAATTTGAGGGCTTGGGCTGTAAGGTGGAGTTTCATCTAGCCTTTGAAATGAAGCGCTCGTTAATGCAGAAAATGATTGCCAAAGTCGTTGTCGATGCGTCCAACAAATTGGTCGATGCAATCTGCCAGCGCGCCGACGAAATTTATTCCTAATGCGGCTCGCAGTATAGTAGCTCGTTAGCTTACATAGAGATGTTGTCTTGACCAAAGAACTGATCAGTATCGAAGTTGCCTATGCTTTACCGGACCGGCAAAAAATTCTCCCGCTGCAGGTAGCCATGGGCACAACCGCCCTAGATGCGGCTCTTCAATCTGGGATTCAGAACCATTTCTCTGATTTGAATGTCGAGCAATCTGAAATGGGTATTTTTGGGAATCAGCTGGGAACTCGCGGGCTCGCTGCTCCCTCGGAATATCAGGTGAGGGAAGGGGATCGAATAGAGATATATCGTCCTCTACTAGTCGACCCAAAAGAAGTTAGGCGTCAGCGCGCGGAAGAGGCGAAGAGAAAAAGGAAGGAAGCTGAGACTTCCGGTCAGAGTGAGGAGTCTTCTTCGGGAGGCTGATATCCACCCCGTATCTGAGTTAATACGCCATCGCGAAAATTCAGCGTCACTGTGCGACGGATTATTTCGCCATCAGCAGTGCGTAATTCATACAAGTAGTCCCAGCGATCCAGATCAAAGGTATCTGCAACAAGTGGCGTACCCATAACAAACTGTGCCTGTGCCCGTGACATGCCAACTTCCAGTTGATCTAGTTTCTCTTGATCAATGATATTGCCCTGCTGTAAATCCAGCTTATGAACGCCCGGGAATATCAGGAGATTTGGCGCAGAAGTACATGCACTAAGCAAAAGACCTAGAGCGACGAAAGTAGGAATTAACCTGTTTCTCAACGGGCTAAACATAAGAAGGTTCCATCAATGGTTTCAAAGGGACGCAAAAATAGGATAATAGCTTAAACCTCCACTCTAGTAGAGCCCTAAATGCCTGATCAAAATAAAGAACTACAAAAAGCCGGATTAAAGGTAACAACACCTCGTGTAAAAATCCTTGAGCTCCTCGAACACGCCACGACCGGGCACATGAGCGCAGAAGAAATTTATCAACAACTGCTGGAGGATGGTGAGCAAGCAGGTTTGGCGACTGTGTATCGAGTATTAACTCAGTTTGAAGCGGCGGGTTTAGTGCTGAGGCACAATTTTGAAGGCGGGAGATCGGTCTATGAGGTTGATAAAGGAGAGCACCACGATCACATGGTATGTACCGAGACAGGCCAGGTAGTTGAATTTCACAATGAGGAAATTGAGCGCCTGCAGGAGAAAATTGCCGAGCAGCATGGGTTTGAGCTGACGGATCATTCTCTTGTGCTTTACGTGCGACCGAAAAAATAATTCTCATCTCCCATTTAATCTGCATTAGTTTAAAAATTCGGTGTTTCTGTGGTTGCTTGATGCCGTTATCACAGAATAGATCAGACTAGGAGAGCCGGATTTTGTTCAAGCCAATCAAAGAAAAAATTTGGGATTTTTTTATTGGCATCCTCACCAGGAAAGAAGAGTCTGCTTCACTTTCTCCCAATGACTTAGAGTGTCTAACCAGTTCTATCAAAGCAGGAGATGTGCTTTTGATAGAGGGGCGCTCGCGAGTGGGTTACATCATCAAGGTGATTTCCCGCAGTTCATGGAGCCACGCTGCACTTTGTATCGGTAGTCTCAATTCGATTAAAGATCCCGAACTGCTTGCCGCTGTTTCGCAGCATTGGAATGAAGATCCAGATGAACCGCTTCTGGTTGAATCAGAGATTGACCGAGGTACGGTAGTTACGCCACTCAGTCATTACAGCACCTATCACATGCGAATCTGTCGTCCTATCGGTTTAACCAAGGACGACCGGGATCATGTGATCCAATACATGGTAGATCGAATTGGAACTGCATACAGCGTGCACCAACTTCTTGATCTGGCCAGGTTTCTGATCCCTTGGTGGACTGTGATACCCAGACAGTGGCACTCAAGCTTGTTTGAACACAATGCCGGTGAATCGACTAAAGCTGTTTGTTCCACAATGATTGCAGAAGCTTTTGGCGAAGTGGATTTCCCCATTCTCCCCCTGATCCAAGGAGACTCGGAGGGAAGCTTTAGGTTATTTCGACGCAATCCAAGGCTATACGCACCTCGAGATTTTGATTACTCACCTTATTTTGATGTTATCAAGTGTCCACTGCTGCGTTCATCAAAAGGTATCTGGGGCAAGCCTCGAACCGGCTACTATCGCAAACTTGTTTGGATCGATACGCCGGAGCCCGACACGGATATGAGTGAGCTAGTAAGTGCTCACGATGTCCTGCATGTGCGGCCCGATGATGACGCCGAGATTATTCAGGTACCCATCGAAGAAGTCGATGAAGCTAGTGACGATGAGATGTCTCAGGAGAAAATACCGGAGGATTCGACGTCGCCCGATCGGGACGGTGACTAATTCGATATTGCTTGGGTGGCTGGCCAACCTGTTTGCTAAAGAAGCGCGTGAAATAGGCAGGGTCGGTGAATCCCAATTCATAGGCCACCTCACTTATAGTCAGTGAGGTGTATATCAAATATCGTTTCGCTTCCAGAGTCATTCTTTCGTGAACAATTTGCAGTGCCGATTGATTCACCTTGGATCGACATATGTTATTCAGTTGAGCGCTGCTCATTCCCATTTGGCTGGCATAGTCCTTAATGGAAAGACCAGACTTATAGTTGGTTTCAATCAACTTTTTAAACTTCCTGATTCGAGTCGTATCTCTATCTGAGGAGGAAACTTCAGTTCCCGCGATGGAAGTCGCCTGATGGCGAATCGCCCACACAAATATCAGCCTTAAAATTGATTGGATGGCGATATATCGAGACAGATTGTCGTGTGTATATTCACGCGACAGTTCACGAAACATCTGATCCAAGTCGGGCCATTTCCCGACGCCCTCTCCACGAATAATTTTGGGCTGCTCGGCAAATTCGGTGTAAGTTTCGTCGTAGCTCAAGAGGTGAGACATTGAAGAGCCGGGAATAGTGAGCAGATGGCCATGGATGGTTTCGGTGGGGGTAAAGCCATGTATACACATAGGCGGCACGGTCACCAGAAGCGGGGCGTGTATTCTGAATTCCTCTCCGTCCAGTACCGCTTTGGCGCTGCCGTTATATAGATACATTACGTGGAACAAATCTAGGTGACGGTGCGTCTCTATTCGGCCATGATTTTCAGCGCAGCGTTGCTGAATGAACTCGTGGTGCACTAGCTCTTTGATGGGCCACTCTCGCGAGCCTTGGAAGAGTTTGAATGTGGGAAC
The DNA here is from genome assembly GCA_018662305.1 of Porticoccaceae bacterium. Lineage (GTDB taxonomy): Bacteria > Pseudomonadota > Gammaproteobacteria > Pseudomonadales > GM7GCV1 > JABJGI01. The sequence continues at coordinate 3,405 of JABJGI010000021.1, forward strand.
TTCTTCTTTTGGTGTGACTTTTGACACGAGCAGCTCAAATAGGTTTTTAATTTGTGCAAGACTTTAGCACTTTTGTGCCTTCCGTGCAGTCTTAGGGTTGCCTAAAGTTAAGAGCATCAAAAAAGCGATTCTTTTTAGGAGATAGATCGTGATTGAACTAATACTTTTGGTCGCATATGTGGCGGCCACCTTACTGACGGTTTTCCTCAGCTTTAACCTGTTAAATCAGGCCAAGGCTCAATTTGGAGCCGCTGTTCTTGCAGCCGTGGTTGTCCTCGCTGTGTATGACGCTGCGTCGGCTCTTCCGGAATGGTTTCACAATGTCTTCTGGGCGCTGCTTTTGATCAAGTTGGCGGTTGCGCTGCTACCACCCTTGAGAAAAAACCTCTTTATGAAGCCCATGTTGGCCTATTTCAGGAAAGTTTTGCCGCCCATGTCAGAAACTGAAGCTGCAGCTCTAGAGGCCGGCACAGTTTGGTGGGAGCAAGAGCTCTTTTCTGGGAAACCGGACTGGAGTCAGTTACGTGAGGCCGAAGGCGCCAAGCTATCAGACGAAGAGCAGGCCTTTCTTGATGGCCCGGTGGAAGATCTTTGTGCCATGGTCGATGACTGGCAGGTGGCAGATGATTTAAAAGATTTACCTCCTCAGGTTTGGACTTATCTGAGAGAAAAAGGCTTTTTCGGCATGGTGCTACCAAAGGAATACGGCGGATTGGAGTTTTCTGCCTACGCACACTCCTGTGTGGTTCAGAAGGTGGCGAGTCGTTCAGGCACTCTAGGCGTGACCACAATGGTTCCGAATTCTCTCGGGCCAGGAATGCTGTTGCATGAATACGGTACTCAAGAACAAAAAGATCGGTATTTGCGTCGTTTAGCTACTGGCAAAGAAATTCCCTGTTTCGCCCTAACGGAGCCCGAAGCCGGTTCTGATGCTGCTGGGATGACCAGTCATGGGGTCGTAACAAAACGGATGGTGGACGGCAAAGAAGAGATCGGCGTAACTTTGAATTGGAACAAACGCTATATCACTCTTGCTCCTGTGGCCACTTTGGTTGGATTGGCATTCAAGCTCTATGACCCAGACAAGTTATTGGGCGATAAGGAAGATGTTGGATTTACGGTAGCGCTGATCCCAGCGGATCGAGAGGGTGTGCAAATCGGTGAACGCCATATGCCACTCAATGTGCCCTTCATGAATGGCCCCATTCGCGGTGAAGACGTCTTTATCACGATGGATGACATCATTGGCGGTGAAGCGCAGCTTGGAAACGGTTGGCGCATGTTGATGGAGTGCCTGTCCGATGGGCGAGGCATTTCCCTGCCTTCCCTATCTTCCGCAGCGGGAAAATTCTGTTGCATGTATACCGGAGCCTATGCCCGTATCCGTTCGCAGTTTGGCGTGTCAATTGGTGACTTCGAAGGCGTACAGGAAGCTTTAGGATTAGTCGCGGGGAATACTTATTTGATGGATGCGGTTCGGACTATGACTGCTACCAGCATTGATGCCGGCGAAAAACCCAGCGTTGCCTCAGCCATTGCCAAATACCATTTGACCGAGCGTATGCGCAAAACTATTAATGCCGCGGTGGATGTACAGGGTGGTTCCGCCATCTGCATGGGGCCGAGAAATCCTCTGGGCAGAAGCTATCAGGCGATCCCCATTAGTATTACCGTGGAAGGTGCCAATATTCTCACTCGAAGTCTGATTATCTTTGGTCAGGGCTCGGTTCGATCACACCCCTGGATTCTAAAGGAGATGGAGGCAGCGCAAGCCGCTGACAGCCCAGAAGCTCTGGCTGATTTCGATGAGGCTATCAGTAACCACGCGCTGATGTTTTTGGGCAACTTGTCCAATTCCTTTTTGGGTAGTTTGAGTAAATCACTCTTTGTGTCCGCACCGGTCGACTCGCCAGCCAAAAATCACTACCTGAACTTGACGCACCTCAGTGCTCGATTTGGCCTAATGGCTGATTTGATGATGTTGCGATTTGGCGGTGACTTGAAAAGATTGGAATTTTATTCCTGCTTGTTGGGTGACCTGCTTAGCGCTCTCTACATGGCTTCCGCTGTGCTGAAGCACTATCAGAGCCGCGGCGAGCCAGTCGATGATCTCGATCTTCTCAATTGGGCCATGGAAGATTGCTATCGCATGTTCCATGAGGCTATGCGTACAATTTTAGGTAACAAACCCTTAGGTGCGGCAACGCCGGCCCTAAAGCTGGCTCTCTATCCTTTCGGCATCCCAACCAATGCTCGAGACAGAAAGTTGGAAGGGCGATTAGCCGCTTTGATTACGCACAACTCCGATACTCGTAATCAGTTAATAGAGGGAATCTACAAGCCTATCGCCGAGGGTGACCACGTCGCCCATATGGAGAAGACATTTCATCAGGTGCTGGCGGCAGCAGATATTGAACGAAAGTTCCGTAAAGTTCGTCGATCTCTCGATGCCTGGGAAGTTGATTTCCCTGGAGCCGTTCAGGAAGCTGTATCCAAAGGATTAATCACCGAGCTGGAGGCCTCAACTTTGAAGGAGGTTCAGGCCGCAAGATATGAGGCGGTTCAGGTCGATGAATTTGAGCATGATCACTGGGTGAAGCCTGCGGCTGGCTCGAATATAAGTAACTCTGATACAAGTAGTAAAGGAGAGGCTGCGTGAGCAAAGCAGTTTATCTCGTCGATGGTGCGCGCACACCCATCCTGAAAGCGCGAGGAAAGGCTGGGCCCTTTGCTTCTGCGGATCTGGCAACCCTCGCCGGACGGCACCTTTTGATGAAGACGGGGGTCGATCCCTCTGATATTGATGAAACTATCCTAGGCTGCGTCATGCCATCTGAGCATGAAGCAAATATTGGCCGCATTGCTAGTTTGCGTATGGGTGTTCCAGAGTCGGTTCCCGCTTGGACTGTGCAGCGGAACTGCGCTTCTGGAATGCAAGCAGTGGATTCAGCCATGAATCGGATCCAGCTTGGCCACTCAGACCTTGTTCTAGCAGGCGGTGTGGAGGCAATGAGTAGAGCTCCCATCCTTTTTTCCGACGCTTATGTGGGCTTTTTGGGTCGATTGATGGCGGCAAAAACCCTTCAGGCCAAACTAAAGGTGGTTACCTCCTTTCGCCTCGGACTTTTGAAACCAGTGTTCGCTCTTGAACATGGATTAACAGATCCTGTAGTTAGCCTAAATATGGGGCAGACGGCGGAACGCATTGCCGAGCGCTTTGGTATTGATCGCCCGGCAATGGATGAGTGGGCGGTGCAGAGCCACCTGCGCGCGACTGCCGCTAAAGAAAATGGCGTCTTTGAAGAGGAAGTCATTCCCATAATTGATGGCTCCGGCAAGCTCTATGATAGAGATGACGGAGTTCGGGCCGATTCTAATGTCGAGAAGCTTTCCACTCTTAAACCCGTATTCGAAAAGCCTTATGGCAAGGTGACTGCTGCAAATAGCTCACAAATTAGCGACGGGGCGGCCTGGCTGTTACTGGCCTCAGAGGAGGCTGTCGAACGCCTTAATTTGAAACCCTTGGCGAAGGTGTCGGATATCCGCTGGGCCGGTTTAAGCCCGGCAGATATGGGGCTTGGGCCTGCGCACTCTATTGCTGATCTGCTTGGGCAAAACGATTTGAACTTGTCTGACATTGACTATTGGGAAATCAATGAAGCCTTTGCAGCCCAGGTGCTGGCCTGTGTGGAAGCCATGGACTCCGATGAATACTGTCGAACTGAATTAGGATTGGATTCAGCTCTGGGTCGATTGCCGGTTGAGAACTTGAATATTCATGGTGGTGCCGTAGCCAGCGGTCACCCTGTTGGCATGTCGGGAGCCAGAATCATTCTGCATATCGCCCGAACTCTGCATCTAAAGGATGCGCAGCGCGGCGTAGCTTCTCTTTGTATTGGCGGTGGTCAGGGCGGGGCTGCCTTGGTTGAGCGGGTATAGAGTAGTTCGACAAAACAAACCGAACAATCCGAAGTAAAAAAGATTAAGAAAGGAAACCCTTGATGAACTGGGAAAACTTACGCCATTGGCGCCTGGAAGAAGTGGAAAACGCGTCAGAGCTCATACTCGACAAAGCCGATAGTTCGGTCAATGTACTGGACAATGAGGTGCTAACTGAACTCGAGCAGATCGTAGAGCATTTCGAACAGGAGCCTCCTCAGGCTTTGATGATTTCATCAGCGAAAAAAGCTGGCTTTCTTGCCGGCGCTGACATTAGCGAATTCCAGAACCTTAAAACCCACGAGCAGGTGATTGAGAAATTACAGCGCGGTCAGAACCTCTTCCTTCGTTTCGAACGACTCAAGTGTCCCACTGTTGCGTTGATTCATGGCCATTGCCTCGGCGGTGGTATGGAGCTGGCGTTGGCCTGTGACTATCGCGTGGTAGACCCTTCGCGGGATTGCCGTTTGGGGTTGCCCGAAGTAAAACTGGGTATTCATCCTGGATACGGTGGTGCGGTTCGGCTACCGCGTTTAATTGAGGGTGATCAGGCGCTGCAACTGATGCTTTCGGGAAGAATGGTCGACGGCAAAGCGGCAAAAAGATTGGGAATGGCCGATATCGCTGTTCATCCGCGCTACTTTCGGGACGCAGGCTTGGCAATTGTTGCAAAAGGCAAAGCTGCCAGAAAACCTAGTTTTAAAAATAATCTTCTCTCTTTGCCGCCTCTGCGCGCTCTGGTTGGAAGCATGGCGGCCAAGCAGGTCGCAAAAAAGGCACGCCGCGACCACTATCCGGCACCTTATCGCATTATCGATTTTTGGAAGCAAAACCCGCGTGGGCAGGAATCAGCCTACAGAGCAGAGGCGGAATCTGTGGCCTCCCTATTCGATGGTGACAATTCGCGCCGTGCGATCGAGAACCTGGTTCGGATCTTTTTGCTCGATAAAGAACTGAAGGGCGAAAGTAAAAAAGCAAATTTTGAAGGCGGCCACGTCCATGTGGTTGGAGCAGGTGTGATGGGTGGCGATATCGCCGCCTGGTGTGCGCTTAGTGGTTTCCGGGTGACTCTGCAGGACGCCAAACCAGAATTTATCGCGCCGGCAATTCAGCGCGCTCACAAACTTTTCAAGCGCAAACTTAAGTCCACTCATCTAATCAATGCAGCGATGGATCGATTAATTCCCGATCCAAACGCCTATGGGGTGCCAGAAGCAGACTTAGTCATTGAAGCCATTACCGAGAAATTGGAAGCCAAGCAAGGGCTCTACGCTGCTCTGGAGCCGCGAATGAAATCCTCGGCTGTATTGGCAACAAACACCTCCAGCTTGCCACTTGAGCAGCTATCTGAGGGGTTGGCGCGTCCAGAGAGGTTGGTGGGAATCCACTTCTTCAATCCCGTGGCTCTGATGCAGCTAGTAGAAGTGGTCAGAGGTTCAAATACTTCGGATGAAGTGGTGAATCTGGCCCTCTCATTTGTCGGGCGCATCAAAAAATTGCCGCTCGAGGTGAAAAGCTCGCCTGGTTTCCTCGTCAACCGAGTGCTGATGGCCTACCTGGGCGAAGCAATGAAAATCTATCAAGAAGGCGTTCCGCCAGCCCTGATAGATGAGCTGGCCGAGCAAATTGGCATGCCTATGGGGCCCATTGAATTGTCGGACACTGTTGGCCTGGATATCTGCCAGGCGGTGGCAGAAGAGATGATCTCTGCCTTTGGCGGCGAATCCAGCGATGTGGTCTCCAAGCATATCGAGGAAGGAAATCTCGGCAGAAAGTCCGGCCAGGGATTTTACAAATGGTCCAAAGGCAAAGCGGTCAAGCCGAAGGTTTCCAGCGCCGGCCACAACAGAAAAGAAATTTCCGACCGCATGCTCTACATGATGTTGAACGAATCGGTTCAATGTCTGGCAGAGGGCGTCGTACTGAACGCTGATAGCCTCGATATGGGCATGATCTTCGGAACTGGTTTTCCGCCATTCTTAGGAGGCCCTATGCAATATATCCGCTCACAGGGAATTGAAGCTACCTCGGACCGAATCGCTGGATTAGAGTCTGATGTGGGAGAGCGGTTCGCTGCCAAACCGGGCTGGAATGAGCTAAAGCTCTAAATAACTAAAACAATCTATAGGGAGGGGTTTGCGTGAGCTTGCCTAAATCGTTATCTGAAAATATGAGTCTGCCCCTTATAGGCGCTCCGCTTTTTATCGTTTCCAATCCCGATCTGGTTATCGCCCAATGCCGATCCGGGATAATCGGATCATTCCCGGCTCTCAATGCTCGACCAGAAAGTCTTCTGGACGATTGGCTGTCGCAAATCAAAGAAGCCTTGGCAGAACCAAGTGATGGGCCGGTTGCTCCCTTCGCCGTCAACCAAATTTGTCATCCGAGCAATACTCGTTTGGAGCATGATGTGCGTCTCTGCGTAAAACATCAGGTGCCCATTGTAATTACCAGTCTTAGCCCTCCAGCTGAAATTGTGCAGGCGGTGCATTCCTATGGAGGGCTAGTTTTTCACGACGTTATCAATGTGCGTCATGCGCAGAAAGCCGCGGAACAGGGCGTGGATGGTCTAATTCTCGTGGCCGCTGGAGCTGGAGGCCATGCGGGCCCACTCAGCCCATTTGCCTTGGTGCAGGAAGTTCGCCAATGGTTTGAGGGCACCATTATTCTGTCCGGTTCAATCGCTTCTGGTGAAGCGGTCGCGGCGTCGCTGGCGATGGGCGCAGATCTCGCTTATAGCGGCACGAGATTTATTGCCACAAAGGAGGCTAATGCCGAATCAGAATACAAACAGATGTTGGTTGAGGGCGCAGCGAAAGATATTGTCTATAGCTCACTTTTTACTGGCGTGTCCGGCAACTACCTCAAGCCTTCGATAAGCAGGGCTGGATTAGATCCCGATAATTTACCGGAAGGCGACAAAGACCTGATGGACTTCGAAAAGCTCTCCGGAGGAAGCAAAGCCTGGAAAGACATTTGGGGAGCGGGTCAGGGTTTAGGTGCAATTCAATCAGTTGAAGACACTGCCTCTGTAGTAGAGCAAATGAAGACGGAATTTAAACAAGCGGTTCAGCATCTAGCGCAGTCTCCCTGGGCATAGAGTCGGGACACAACGAGGAGTTTGATGATGATTCAGTCGCGAGTAGATCGAGGTATTTTGACCCTCAGTATTGATCGGCCAGACAAAAAAAATGCCCTGACGAGCGAGATGTACTTAAGGTTAGCTGAACAGCTAGATCAGGCGCAAGATAACGAAGCAGTGCGCGTTATTCTTCTTCGCGGTAACGGCGAAGCCTTCTGTGCCGGCAATGATCTAGCGGACTTTCTTGGGTTGGCACAGAGTGGTGCGCTCTCCAATGATTTGACGAGCTTTCCTCCTATGGGAATTCTTCATTCCTTAGTGGATAACTCGATTCCGCTTGTTGCCGCTGTCCAAGGCCCGGCTATTGGCATTGGCTTTACCATGTTACTGCATTGTGACCTTGTTATTTGTGCAGAGAATGCACTGTTGCAAGCGCCTTTTGTTGATTTAGGGCTGGTGCCCGAAGGTGGCTCCAGCTTGCTATTGCCAGAAAAAGTGGGAAGGGTAAACACGGCGGAAATTTTGTTACTCGGGGCCCCACTATCTGCTCAAAGGGCTCTGGAAATGGGCCTGTGCAATAAAGTATGTTCAGTAGAGGAGCTCGAAGCTACCTCCCTAATGCTGGCTCAAGCACTGGCGAACAAGCCGGCTAAGGCATTGGCTGCTTCGAAAAAGATGTTGCAGGGCGATACTGAGAAATTGCATCAAAGAATTGATGAGGAAGCGGTTGGGTTTCTGGCGGCATTGCAGTCTGAAGAGGCCAAAAAGGCTCTTTCCCAGTTTTTTCAAAACTAATTTGTGACTCTATAGAGATAGTCTATTCGGAGCATAGCTAGACAGCAGAAGGATTCTGTGTAGAATTCCTCCCATGTACAGAGCAACAACACATTTTTCTCTTCCCACAGCGCCAGTTCTTGGCGGGTTTGCTCTTGCCCTGCTCCTCCTGCCTTAGGGCAGATACTTCTTATACAAATAAATTATCTCCGAGTGCCCCATTAATCTGTGGGAGCGTTACTATTTGCAGCATTGGGCTGCCTAAAATAGCTGAACAAGAAAATGAGCAAAGATAAATTAGTTATATTTGATACAACCTTGCGCGACGGCGAGCAGAGCCCCGGCGCGTCCATGACAAAAAGTGAAAAGTTGCGGGTCGCCAAGCTTCTCGAAAAGCTTAAGGTTGATGTGATCGAGGCAGGTTTTGCCATCGCAAGCCCCGGAGATTTTGAGGGGGTTAAGTTGGTTGCCGACAATATTGTCGACAGCAGAGTCGCCAGTTTGGCTCGAGCTACTGAGAAAGATATTCGCCGAGCTGGCGAAGCGATCGCTGGAGCGAATGCCGGGCGTATTCATACTTTCATTGCCACTTCTCCTATCCACATGAAGTACAAATTGCAGATGGAGCCTGAGAAAGTTCTGGAACGCGCGATTGATTCAGTGAAATTGGCACGCAGTCTTTGCGACGATGTCGAATTTTCCCTTGAAGATGGCAGTCGATCTGAATTCGACTTCGCCTGCCGAATTACTGAGGCAGCGATCAAGGCTGGAGCGAGCACTATCAATGTCCCGGATACAGTCGGCTATGGCGAACCCGAAGAATATGGAGATTTAATCCGCCGATTGATCGAAGCGGTACCCAATTCTGACCAGGCGATATTTTCGGTTCATTGCCACAATGATCTGGGCTTGGCGGTGGCCAACTCGCTGGCTGCTGTTCAAGGCGGTGCGCGTCAAATTGAATGCACCATTAATGGACTGGGAGAGCGTGCTGGTAACGCTTCTCTGGAAGAAGTAGTGATGGCCGTCCGTACCCGTGCCGATATTTATGATGTGGAAACCAGTATCGATGCCACTCAGATAGTTCCTGCGTCGCGCTTGGTTTCGAGCATTACTGGTTTTCCGGTACAGCCAAATAAAGCCATTGTCGGCGTAAATGCCTTTGCCCATGAATCCGGAATTCACCAGGATGGCGTGCTGAAACATCGCGAAACATACGAAATTATGCGAGCCGAAGACGTCGGCTGGAATGCCAATCGATTGGTGTTGGGTAAACATTCTGGCCGAGCCGCCGTAAAAGCGCGCTTTGAAGAATTGGGTATCGTCTTTGCTGATCAAGAAGAATTGGATGCAGCATTTGTGCGCTTTAAAGAATTGGCGGACAAGAAACACGAGATCTATGACGCAGACCTACAGATTTTGGTAAGTCAGTCACGAACTGAGGATAGCGCCGACGCCTTTAGCTTGGTTTCTCTCGAGGTAAGTACCGGCAGTGGCCGAGCACCACGGGCGAGTATTCGGTTGATGCGAGGCGAAATTGAATCGCAAATCGAGTCCGAAGGAGATGGTGCGGTTGATGCGATCTTTAAGGCAATCGAACAGGTGGCAAAGTCGGATACGAATTTGGAGCTTTACTCGGTAAATGCCGTTACTCAGGGTACTGAGGCCCAGGGTGAGGTGACGGTTCGTCTTGAGAAAGATGGGCGCATTGTTAATGGAACTGGTGCGGATACCGACATTCTGTTGGCTTCTGCCAAGGCCTATATTGATGCGCTTAATCTGATGCAATCAGATTCTAGTGCGCATCCTCAGAGAGAAGGCGTCTAAGCTCAGTTTTGATGGAAAGACAAAAGCACCAGTCAGAATACTTGCGGGCAATGGGCGTGGATATCTACGTCCAGCGTCCAGCGTCTGATATGGAAGCTGACGCCCTTGGGTTTGAGTCAGAAGTTATCACCGAGGACGCTGAGGAGGCGCCTTCTAGCTCAGAAATGGTAGCTAAATCTTCGCCGCTCAAATCCGAAGATATACTGAAGGCAGAGCCAGAAGTGGAAGTGGCCGGGCAGCAAGTTAAGGATGATTCGCTCCTAGAGGAGGAGCCTGCGGATATTGGGATTGCAATTGAGCCACTGCACTTCCTTTGGCAGCAAACCGACTCCAGCCTTATGTTGAGTGTGCAGATTGATCAACCCACTGATCAGCACGCTCGATTGCTTCAAGCCATTGCGGCTAGTCTAAGACCTTCTAATCTGCAAGGAGGCTCGGGCAAATGGCCTCTCACTGATGCACAAAAGACGACTGAGATAGAAACCCAGCAATTTCTATCAAGCTTTGTTCAAGGCCGGTCAGAGCAGACGGGATCTGGTTTGAAGCTCATTCTTTTCGGCGAACAATCCTTGAGTCAATTCCCTAATCTTGAGGGTGGCTATCAGCAGCTAATCGGTAAGGTTCTTCCTGGTGTGGGAAAGATTAGCGAATTTCGGTTGGTACCTTCCCTTGAAGATATGCTTGCTGATCCCAAGTCTAAATCTCTCACCTGGCAGAATATTCGAGACCTAGCTGGTTCCTAGAGCGGGCTTTCTGTGGTGACAAAGTTGATTCGGCCCAATTTCCAGTTAGATCGGATGCAGCCAAAACATTTACCCCAGGTAGCGGTAGTTCATCAATCGATTAATCCTTCCCCTTGGTCTGTTGAGCAGTGGCAAAGCTGTTGTGAGCAGCCGTTGTACCAAAATTGGGTAGTTCTCAATATTGAGCAGGATTCTGAAGTGGTGGCCTTTGCCAGTCTAATATCTACTGGGGAGGACGCAGAATTGCTCAATATAGGTGTTTCTCAGCTATTTCAGGGACTAGGTGTTGGCGAGGACTTTCTCGAGGCATGTCTCGAGCTCTTGCCGGACAATACACAACAGTGTTTTCTCGAAGTTCGGCGATCCAACATACCTGCGATTAATCTCTACAAAAAGCTCCTGTTCGAACAGGTTGCCGAACGTAAAGACTACTATCGGCTAAACAATGGTCTTGTAGAAGACGCCTTGGTATTTCGAAAAACCCTTTAAATTAATTCGCTCAGCCAACGATCCTATATCGGCAGTGATATTGATTTCTATCAATACGCTTTTGGACAGGGGGAGATAAATTGTTATCGAAGCCGAAACAATTGTCTTAGAGGAGAGCCTTATGTCAAAGACTATAGTTGTGCCTGTAGATGGGTCCGACCAATCGAAGAAGGCCTTGGATTTTTCTGTGGATCTCGCACTGCATTATCCGGCAGAGCTTAAGATTGCTTACGTTATAGAGCCTTTTGTTGTTGAAGACGTTTTTTCCATGAGCACCATACCTGTGCCAGCAGATATGGATGACCTAAGCCTGGAAAAATACGGCAAGGAGGTCTTGGATAAAGCTGAGAGCATTTGCAAAGATTTAGGTGCAACTAGTATCAGTAAGAAGATTCTGAAAGGTGACCCTGGTAAGGCAATTGTGGCTTATGCGGAAGACGCCAATGCCGACATGATTGTTATTGGAAGCCGAGGCTTGGGGAATCTATCGGGAATGTTCCTCGGCAGTGTTTCCAAAAAAGTAGCGCATGAGTCCCCCTGTACCTGCATCACGGTTAAATAAGGCTTTCATAAAACTGCAACTGACCTGACACTAAAGGTTCAAATGGCTGCATTTCGTGCCGCTTAATGGTGCAAGATGCGGTTTTCCATGGGGTTTTTGAATTTTAACTGTTGACGGGGGTAGGCATCCTTGTATAGTCGGGATTGCCAGAAAATCGGCTTCTGAGATCAGTGTTTCGAAGTTTTAAGTTATAGCTCGTCCTGGAATTCTTAAGTCATACCAATTTTCAGCAATACTCTTAATTTTTAACAGGACAGCATTATGTCAGACAAGGTTACGGGAACAGTTAAGTTCTTTAACGAATCAAAGGGCTTCGGCTTTATCTCTCAAGAAGATGGACAGGACGTTTTTGTTCATTTCTCAAGTATTCTTGGTGATGGTTTCAAAACCCTCGCTGAAGGTCAGAAAGTGGAATTCACTATCGGCCAGGGCAAAAAAGGCCCACAAGCAGAAAATGTAGTTGGTCTGTAATTCAAACCAACCATAAAAAAGGCCAGCGATATGCTGGCCTTTTTTTATGGGCTTAATTTGACCCTGTTCTGCTACTTCACATTTAGCCAAAGGGCATGAGCCACGCCAGGCAGCCACATCAAGAGGCAGAGCACGATATTGATAGCAAGGTCTTTGCCTGCACCAGATTTTAAAAATACCGCAACTGGTGGCAGTAAAACGGAAAGAATAATAAGAACCAGTTTGTTATCCATAAATCCCCCTAAACAATAGCTTTCGATACAAGCAATCTAGTGTATTTCTTCCTCTATTCCAAGCTTTTGCAGAAGTTGTGCTCTGTTGTGAGATTGTTTAACGATCTGTTCTTTATCAACTTTATCTAGCTGCTTCAGGCGGTACTCAGCCTTCGAAGCGAGTGAACGGTCGCCTATGGGACATTGGTATACCAAATCAAAGGATTCCTGAGCCCTGAGGAACTTAGAACCGCGGCCGAGGCGGTGTGCCTCAAGCCTTTTGCCTACGTCGTTACTGATACCGGTATAGAGTGCTCCGGTACCGGTTCGAATTAAATAGAGATGCCATTCAGACATATCTATTTGACCGCGCTATGTGCGGCTGGTGACCTCCAAAAGGTGGTAGCCAAATTGAGTTTTGACAGGTCCTTGAACGGTATTCAGATCAGCAGAAAAAACGACTTCGTCAAATTCCTTAACCATCATACCGGGGCCAAAGGAACCCAAATCACCGCCGCTACGACCTGAAGGGCAGCTAGAGTGCTGTTGCGCCAGCTCTCCGAAATCTGCGCCGCCTTCAATCTGAGACTTCAGATCGAGGCATTGTTCTTCACTGTCCACAAGAATATGTCGTGCAGTTGCTGTACTCATTTTTTAATTCCTAATGTAGTTGAGAGTTATTGGTATAGATGGAAGTTAAATGCGAGAAGTGGTTTCCGTCATGAGAAAAGATACCTTGGTCATTAGCTTTTTGACGGGTTCGGGAAACTCTATGCCCCCAGCCGCCATTGCGGCATCTTGATGTCTCGCCTCATCTTCGTGCATTTGTTCGACGATAGCGCGGCTTTTGCTGTCTGAGTTGGGTAATCGTCCTAGGTGGTCTTCCAGATGCTGGCAGACCTGATCTTCCGTAGCAGCGACAAAGCCCAAAGATATCCGGTCTGAAATAGCACCAGCGACTGCACCGATGGCAAATGATCCGGCATAGAAAAAGGGGTTGAGAAGGCTTGGGCGACTGTCCAACTCTTCCAGGCGCTTGTTGCACCAATCTAGGTGATCGATCTCTTCGGCGGCGGCAACTTCCATTTCCTCGCGGATTTCCGGCAGTTTTGCCGTCAATGCCTGACCCTGATAAAGCGCTTGGGCACATACCTCGCCCGTGTGGTTTACCCGCATCAGGCTGGCTGAGCGTTTCCGCTCTTCTTCATTTAGTAGGGGCTCGTCAAGGGTATTCGCAGGCGAAGGACGCCCTCCCTCAGGGCGAGCGAAGAGAGTTAACAAGGCGTTGTTGGCGCACTCAACCAGTTGATCTGTCCGGTTGTAGCTTCTGTTTGCGTTGTCGTTTTGCATAGGCAGATTCTAACAGGATTCGACTAATTTCCGATGCTTGAACTGGCTGCACTAAGCCAAAGCTGTTCGAGCCCCTTCACCATATCTTCACCCAGTCGTACCTCTTCTATTGAGTATTGGTCGGGCGTGTAGTGATTGAGCAGATGCTCTAGATCCTCGTCTGATAGATCATAATGGTGGGAAAGGGATGCCAAATCGAAAAGTGGGTGAGCTGTGCGTGCATATTCCCAGTCAATGAGTCTGAGTTTATTGCCGTCCCAAAGAATATTCCCCGGATTAAGGTCGTGGTGGCAAAACACCAGCGCTGAGTATTGATCCCAATGATCAGCAAGCCTCAAAAGCTCCCTAGGATGTTCCTGAGGCTGAATAATATTCAGATAACTCTCTATCGTTTGCCGATAGCCGATTTTTTTTGCCGAAGAATCCAGGCTGTGTAGGCGAGAGAGAATTTCTCCTAACCTCGATAGAAGAGAGTGTGAAAGGACTTCTTTTCTAACTGGATCACCACACCAAGGGTAGATGGCGGATAGGGAGTTGGCATCCAACCAAACTGGTTCAGCCGCGACTCCAATTTTTGCTGCCCTTCGGTTTAGCTCAATTTCTGAAATCCAATTGGTAAGGAATTGTGCCGGCAGTTCACGGCTCATCCGCGCCAAATACTGGTATTCGCCAGACTTAAGTTTCCAGCATTGATTTACTGTTCCGCTCTTTATTTGGCCTTCAATAACTATTTCACCCTCGGTGAAGTAGCCATCTTTTTGGCTGCGCTGAATTAGCGCCTCAATGGGCGACATGAGTTGCCTGTTTTTGAAGCAGCTTTTTCCAACTGTACCAACCGTATGCGGCGATAAATACATAGCTAAAAAATAGTAGTGCCGTCAGATACAACTCCCGGTCTATATAAAGGTATATCGAGATGGCGTCGATCACTATCCAGTAGAGCCAGTTCTCCAATACCTTTTGCGCCACCATATAGGTGGTGATAACAGCGGCCCAGGTCGTCAAGGAATCCAGAAAAGGTAATGCGGCACCTGTGTAGCGACTTAAGAGCAGTCCAGAGACGATAGCCAAGGCAAAAATAGAACCGATACAAAGGGCATGTCTTTTGACAGACCAGGAATGAATTTCCTTAGCCTGATGGGAGTTGGTGTTAGACCAGGACCACCAGCCGTAAATCGCCATACCGAGATAATAGACATTCAGCACCGACTCCATCAGCAGACTGACATCCCAGAATAGCCAGGAAAAGATAGCCGTAGATATCAGGGCGGCCGGCCAGCACCAAATATTCTCTCGTGCCGCCAGAATCACATAGGCAATCCCCAAGGAGACAGCAGCTGCCTCCCAGGGACGAGCGAGAATAAGATCAAACAAAATCAAAATGGAGATTTAGAGGCTTACTCGAACTATTCATCTAGTGCTTTCTATCATTCGTTCAAGACTGAATGTTCACGATCCAGATTGAGAATTTTGGTCACGAGAGACATGGGTACACCAGACTCAAAGGGCACCTTTAAGCACCTAGCGATAGAAGACATCACCAAATCGTATTCGCCGAATACCTGGGTGCTCATGGTATTGGTTTTAACGCTAAGGCCTTCCACCTTGTTCAGCTCTTCAAGAAACCCGAGGATTTCGCTGACATATTCCGTCTGCAGCGGGTACAGACTCATTTCTACAGAAATTCTCATGCTTGGTATCTCCTCTTGATGTCCAGCTTATAAACGGTATTCGACGCTCAAGCCAACCTCTCGAGGTTCGCCGAATTGGAAGTAGGGCCCATTAGTTGAATAAAAGTCTCGGGGATCATTGGGAAATGAGCCAAAGCCTCGTGTTGTGTAGGTTTCATTGCCCAGGTTTTTGCCCCATAAGGCGATTTGAATGGTGTCCGTCGCATCCCACACCAGACGTGCATTGACCAATGCATGAGCTTCAGCGGTGGCTAAGTGGCGATTAGAAAAACGAAACTCGTCTTTAGCATCCACCGATACCCAGAGGTTTAAGTTCTGGGTCAAGATAATGTCGCCGCTAAGGCTAAACTGATATTCAGGTGAGTGCGCTAAAGGTTCTCCAGACATGTCGTAGGGAACCACTTCGCCACCAATATCTTCTGCGTTGATGTGACTGAAACTAAGGTAATTATCGAATTCCGTTTTCATAATACCGAGACTAGCACTGAGGTTAAATCGGTCGTTTACTGGCATATAGAATTCAGCTTCTAGTCCTAAACTATGGGCTTCTGCAGCATTCTCCACGTAATCTTCAAAAGAGCAGGCACCTAGTGCGGGGCATTCAACAAAAGATTGTCTGACCTGAGCATCACGGCGGTCCTGATAAAACAAAGCCAGCTGGCTATTGAGGCCGGAATCCCGAGCGCTTTTGAGTCCAAATTCGTAGTTCCACAGAGTCTCGGTGTCATATTCAAGAGGAATCACCGCGCCTTGAGATACGTTCACGCCACCTGTCTTGTAGCCACGTGCGATACGGACATAGGTGAAGTGTTCCGTTCCGATTTTTGCTTCATAGGTTAGATGGCTGCCAACCAATGATTCGTCGGAATCCGTCCGCTGAGCCAGGTTGTCGTTGTAATCGGCGCTAAAGTTCTCAACTCTAAATCCGGCCCGAATCTGGGTGGCATTTGATGCAGTTGGAAGTGTGAGTTCGCTGTAGATCGATGTATTCCGCGACTCGTATTCACTGGTGAACTGGGGATCATAGGTGTAGTTTCGAGTTAGATCCGCTTGCTGATCTTTGATGTAGAAACCGGCAACCCAGCCAATTTGATTGATGGAAACATCCGAGATCATTCGGACATCCAGACTATTGGTAGTGGTGTCTCTCAGGTATTCGTCAAAACTCGAATACTCCCAGCCTTCGCAGGGAGTGCCTGTGCAGATATCGGGATTAGTCCAATCTTCGTCGTAACTGTATTCAGATTCCGATTGTGCAGTTGAGAAGAGCGCCTCTAGTTCGTGTCCGTTGGAAATTTCGTAGGTCAGTTGGGTCGACAAAGCAAAGGAGTCCAATGCATCTGTGCCTGGTTCGTCCGAGATAGTTTCTCTCAGATTATCCAGCGTAAAACTGTCATAGCCGTTGTCGATATCCAGCTTCAATGCGGTGAAGTCGATATGCAAATCGTCAGAAACCTGCCAATCCAGCTTGCCTCGCAAAGTTAACTCATCGATGTTTTGTGTGTCGTCACGATCCAAATAGATATTTTCTACAAAGCCATCGCTTTTATTTTGCTGAATGGCTAAGCGCCCCTTGGTGCTATCTGACAGAGGTCCACTTAGCACTAACCCGAGATTCGAGCTGTCGGCTCCGCCTTCATTCCCAGAAATGTCACCGATGCCAGCGGTGAAGATGGTTTCTCGAGTGTCAGTGGGATCATTAGATGCAATGTTGATCATGCCTGCCAGCGCATTTGCACCAAAGAGAGTTCCCTGGGGGCCGCGAAGAATTTCCACCTGATTGATATCGAATAGGCTGGCGGCGGCACCGAGAGTGCTGTAGTCAATGCCATCGATCATCAAGCCAACTCCTGGATTGAGCGGGTCAACAAATTGGCTGCGTTCGCCGATGCCGCGAATTTGAAAAAATCGTCCACGGGATGCGCCGGAAGAATAATTTAAGTTCGGAGCCTTGGCCAAAATTTCGGTGAGAAAGTTAGCGCTTCGGTTGGCGATTTCTTCGTCAGTGATCAGGCTCACGCTGTTAGGCGTTTCCATCAGATTCACCGGACGGAATTCGGCCTGAACGATAATTTCTTCGAAGTAAACCTGTGCGCCTGCGCTATTCGCGAGGGCTAAAAGAACGGCTGAAACAGCCAACAATTTAATAGAGTGTGATTTCATTAAGGGTCCTAATACTCAGAGGTATAAGAACCGGTTGCGTTGCTATAGGGAGGATCGTGAAATTCCTATTCCTACGCCGGTGCTAACCGGATCAGGTTCAAAGGGTTTATCGATAACGCCGAATTCTCAGACCTTGTTTAAAAGGCCACCCCTCAGGATTTATCTCTAAAATTGATCGGTTCAACGATCTCCTTAAGAGAGGGCGCGGATTCTAGCGGTTGATAGCTCGCCAAGCAATGTCCCTGCGCATTACCATATCTTTCCACTTGATTGTGTCAGCTAGTTCATAGGCTTTAGCCTGAGCAGTGGAGACATCTTCGCCCAGCGCGGTGGCGCAAAGGACACGCCCCCCGGCGGTGACGATATCTCCGTCTTTGTCAGCAGTTCCAGCGTGGAAGGTTTTTTTATCTTCTGAATGTGTTTGATCTAGTCCAGTGATGACCATGCCTTTGTCGTAGCTGGCAGGGTAGCCGCCAGCCGCTAGCACCACACCTACTGCTGCTCGGGAGTCCCATTCAGCAATGGCGCTGTCCAAGGATCCATCAATGGCCGCATTGCAGAGCTCAACCAAGTCGGACTGCAATCGCATCATAATGGGCTGAGTCTCGGGGTCACCAAATCGACAGTTGTATTCAATCACCTTAGGCTCACCCTCTGGAGTAATCATCAGGCCAGCGTAGAGGAAACCTGTATAGGGCATGCCCTCCGCAGCCATTCCTGCAACAGTAGGATGGATCACCTCGTCCATAATGCGATTGTGGATCTCTGCAGTAACAACTGGAGCTGGAGAGTAGGCACCCATGCCACCAGTGTTAGGCCCGGTATCGCCTTCACCTATGCGCTTGTGATCCTGACTGGTAGCCATGGGAAGAACATTCTTTCCATCGACAATAACAATAAAGCTGGCTTCCTCGCCGGGAAGAAACTCTTCAATTACCACGCGACATCCTGCATCTCCAAAGGCGTTGCCAGAAAGCATGTCGCGCACGGCTTCTTCGGCCTGTTCGTTGGTTTCAGCAACAATCACGCCTTTGCCTGCTGCGAGACCGTCCGCCTTCACAACAATGGGGGCACCATTTTCTTGAATGTAGGCCAAAGCCGGTTCCACTTCGGTGAATGTCTGATAGAAGCCAGTGGGAATATCATGGCGAGCCAAAAAATCCTTAGTGAAAGCTTTTGAACCTTCCAGCTGGGCAGCCTTCGCAGAAGGGCCAAAACACCTCAGACCTTCGGATTCAAATCTATCCACTATGCCTTCCACCAGAGGCACCTCAGGGCCAACTATGGTCAGTTGGACTCCGTTGTTTTTGGCAAACTCGATCTGTGCGTCAAAATCGCTGACTCCAATATCAACATTGCTGAGCTTGGTTTCGGATGCTGTTCCGGCGTTACCGGGAGCTACATAGACAGTTTCCACATCGGGATTTTGGGAGGCTTTCCAGGCGAGAGCGTGTTCACGCCCGCCCGAGCCGATTACGAGAATATTCATGTTTAGTTCTTTTTAAAGGTCGTTAAATCTTTCGGTGGTATGCACCATGCGCATCAATTCGTGCATCTCCAGTGACTGCATATTCTCAAAGAGTTCTTGCAGCTGCTTCGTCTGAGCCGATTCCGCCAGGTCTTTGTAGAGATTAATCAGGTGCTGATGCGAGGAAACCGTGGCATTTAGAATTTCATCACCACTCATACCGGCAAACTTTAAGCTGGTCATCATGCCCTGCATAAAGGGATTCTTCATGATGTAGTCCTGAACCCAGGTATCTATCATGTTCACCGTAGCATCCTTCTCGTAATGCTCAATCGCTTCCGCTAGCTTGGCTTCATGATCGGCCACATAGCTAAGCAGCATCTTGGTTCGCTCGCTATCAGTTTCATCCGAGGTGGTTCGATAAATCTCTTCTAATTGGACATGCAGATTGCGCGTCCAATCGAGAATATCCTTGATGGTTTCAACAGTCACAGATTTCCCCTCTAATGGTGGTTTCCGATCACCAAGATTATTGCACAGACCCACTTAAGGGTCTGTTGCAACTGGCTAGTGCCGAAAATGCCTCATGCCGGTAAAGATCATCGCCAGATTGTGTTCATCTGCTGCGGCGATAACTTCGTCGTCTCGAATAGAGCCGCCGGGTTGTATTACACAAGCAACTCCCGCAGCTGCGGCATTGTCTATTCCGTCGCGAAATGGGAAGAAGGCATCGGAAGCCATGACCGAACCAGCAACTTCGAGGCCAGCGTGCTCGGCTTTGATGACAGCGATTCGGGCGGAATTCACGCGGCTCATTTGGCCGGCGCCGACTCCAATGGTTTGCATTGCCTTGCCATAGACGATGGCGTTAGATTTGACGTATTTGGCAACTTTCCAGGTGAAGAGCGCATCACGAATTTGTTCCTCGGTAGGCTTAAGGGCGCTAACCACTTTTAAATCAGACTCGCCGATTATTCCCGTATCCCGGTCCTGAATAAGCATTCCCCCAGTGACCTTCTTATACTCGAAGCCGGTGCTTTCTGTCTGCCATTGACCACAGCTCAAGACGCGAACGTTTTTCTTTGCTGCAGTGACTTCCAGAGCGGCCTCACTGACGCTGGGCGCGATAATGACTTCGACAAATTGTTTGTCGACTATACGCTGGGCCGTCTCTACATCCAGCTCCCGGTTGAAGGCAATAATGCCGCCGAAAGCTGATTCTGGGTCGGTAGCAAAGGCGCGTTCGTAAGCTTCACCAATGGAAGAAGACAATGCGACTCCGCAGGGGTTTGCATGCTTGACGATTACGCAGGCGGGCTCGTCGAACTGTTTTACACATTCCAGCGCCGCATCAGTATCGGCAATATTGTTGTAAGAAAGCTCTTTGCCCTGCAATTGCTGGGCGGTTGCAATACAGGCTTCCGCCGGGCTTTGCTCGCGATAGAAAGCTGAACTTTGATGTGGGTTTTCGCCGTAACGGAGGTCGTCACCTTTATGCAGCTGCAGGTTAAAGGTGCGCGAATATCTTTCGCTTCCTCCAGGGACCAATTTGCCAAAGTGGTTGGCGATGGCACCATCATAAGCCGATGTATGCTCATAGGCGCGGATAGCTAAATCGAATCGGGTTTCGTAGCTAAGTTGCCCACTCTGTTCATTTAGCTCTTCGAGAATTCGGCTGTAGTCGGAAGCGTTCACAACAATGGTGACATCTCTGTGGTTTTTTGCAGCGGCGCGAACCATGGTGGGGCCACCAATATCAATATTTTCTACTGCATCATCCAGGCTACAGTCTGGTTTGGCGACAGTCGCTTCAAAGGGATAGAGGTTAACGATCACCAGATCAATGGGCTCGATATTGTGTTCCTGCATGATCTGGTCATCGGTTCCGCGCCGACCCAATATGCCGCCGTGAACTTTGGGATGCAGGGTCTTTACTCGCCCGTCCATCATTTCCGGGAAGCCGGTGTAATCTGAAACCTCTGTGACGGTAATTCCCGCTTGCTGCAGAAGCTTGTAGGTTCCTCCCGTTGAAAGCAGTTCAACACCTAGATCAGTCAGTTTTCTTGCAAAGTCTTCAATTCCAGATTTATCAGAAACGCTAATAAGCGCGCGGCGAATAGGTTTTAGTTCAGATTTTTTAAAGGAGGTCATATTGTTTGAGTTTTTTTCTAAGGGTGCCACGGTTAAGACCGAGAATTTCAGCGGTCTGGCTTTGGTTGTTTGAGGTTCGCTCCATCACCAATTTCAGCATGGGGGCTTCAACTTCTTTCATCACAAAATCGAACAGATTTGTGGGGCGCTCGTCCCCCAAATGATCAAAGTAGCCTTCGAGGCTAAGGGTGACGCATTCTGAAAGCGACATGTCTGCGGTTTTCTTGCTCTTCTTTTTGCCTTTTTTCTTTGCACTTGGTTTTTTAGTTGCAAGGGACTTTGTATCGGCAAGCGGCGCCTGTTTATTTTTATTGGTCATGCAGCGATCTTTGAAATGATTGGAGAGTTTTCACCGATGGAGTCGAGGAGTTGGTATTGGTCCTCAACCGTGTCTAATTGATTAAAGGCTTTACCCCAGGTGGATTTGGCATCCATATGTTGAAAATACCAACCCATATGTTTTCGAGCAATTCGCACACCTTGAACCTCGCCATAGACCTTATGGATATCTTCAAGATGCTGGCGCATGGTTTGGTACCTTTCCTGAAAACTTGGTGTCGGGCTTTCTTTGCCCGATTCAAGGTAGCTACGAATTCTCTGGAATACCCAGGGCTGGCCTAAGGCGGCTCGACCTATCATCAGGGCTGAGGCGCCGGTGTATTGCAGAATTTCTTGTGCCTGTTCAGGTGATTGAATATCGCCGTTAGCGATCACCGGAATATCTAGAGCGCTTACGATTTCGGCAATGGTGTCGTACTCAGCAAAGCCGGAAAACTTACAAGCTCTGGTGCGGCCATGAACGGTTAAGGCGGCAATACCTGAGTCCTGAGCAATACGGCCGATTCGAACACCGTTTTTGTTTTCAGCACTCCAGCCGGTGCGTGTTTTCAGCGTCACTGGAACGGAGACAGCATCAACCACAGCTTTGAGGATTTGTTCGACCAGTTCTTCATCCTGAAGCAGAGCGCTACCTGCAGCGCGCTTACATACTTTTTTAGCCGGGCAGCCCATGTTGATGTCGATAATTCCGGCGCCCATTTGCTCACAGGCGATGGCAGCATCAGCCATCATCTGTGCATCGTAACCCGCAATTTGAACCGGGCGAGGCAATGGATCTTCGGCTTGAGGAAGTCGGGTTAGAGATTTCTTGCTGTTCCACAGGCGTGTCTCTGCCGTGAGCATTTCCGAATAGGTCAAAGCCGCACCCCAGCTCCGTGCCGCGTGACGCATCGGAAGATCGGTAATGCCTGCCATCGGCGCCAGTATCACAGGGGCAGCAATTTTGTGTGGACCGATATGGAAGTGCATGAATTCCGGTTAGAAGTAACTGCGTAAAAGGGCTGGTAATTCTACGCCAGACCCGCTGTAGGTCAATTCAAAAAGACGGTTCCAGTGAGCTTTTAGTTCAGATACAAAAGATTAAATTCGTAGCTGATCGCCGAAGCACCCGGATCGTAGAGTTCCATCTCGATTTGAACGCGTTGGAAAGGTTCTAGAACGGTTCTACCGGCAGTTTCTGCGCGCAAATATTCCAAGGGGCTAAACCGCCGTAGGGAGATTTTTTGTCCGCGCAAATCGGTAAAGGCAAGCTCAATATGAGGAAATTGCTGAGCCTGATCGGCACGATTCCGCAGTTCTACCTGAACACTCAGAGCGTTGTTGTATTCGTCTGAAGGCCGCACCAAGCCAGTGATATAAAGCTGGGATAAGTCCTGCAAGATCTGCTCGCGGCAGGGCAGTAGGGCGCAGTAGTTCAAGGAGACCTGATTGTAGAAGTCGTATTGTCTCAAGCTGTTTGGTTGCCAATACATGCTCTGTGCGAAGAGTGCGACAAAGAGAAGCGTCGCTCCGGCAACCCAGGGCGCGCTCAGCTTTTTAGTGGCACGACGCTTTTTGGAATCAACAAACAACTGCTCGGCTAATTGCTCTTCTTCATCGATCTCGGATTGGCCGAAAAATTCAGGCTCTTCCGCTTTTGCTCCGGTCCGCTCTGCAATCAATGGTTGCCAATCTTGCTCTGACTGAATCTCTTGTTCCGGTGCTTCTTCCCGCGGTTGGTCAGCTGCTAAATTTTCTTCAAGATCATCGAAAGCTTCGTCGAGGATATGGTCGATCGCCTCATCGCCCTCGTCGGCAGGCTTGAGGGTTTCGGGAATAATCTCGTCTCTCGCAGCTTCAATCTCAGCCTCGGTAACTTCCTCAATATCAGTGAATCTAGAATCTGTTTTCCCTAGCTCTTCATCCAAGTCCTCTTCTTCGACTTGCTCAATATTGTCATCCGCTTCCGGGACTTCATCCTGCTTCTGCAGCAGATCTTCCGGATCTTCTTCCTCGATAGACTCCGTTGGTTTGTCTTCCTCAGAGAGGCCTAGTGGCTCATCAAGCTCTTGGTCGGAGAATTCCTCCTGCTCTTCAACTTGATCTTCTGTCTGCTCTTCGACCTGCGCTTCTGTTTGCTCTTCTGCCGGCTCGTCGATAAACGCATCCTTGGCCTCCTCTGCAGGGGGCATCAAGTCTGCATCATCTTCATCTAGCGCGCCGGGAATAATGCTGATTTCGTCTTCAATTACAGGCTCTTCAGCAGCTCCGCTAAAGAGGGGCTTTTGTTCAATTAAGAAATGTTTGTTGGCGTCAAAAACCTTTAGACAGCCGCCACAGCGCACATGCCCCTGTGCCGCCTCAAGTTGAATCGGGCCGACATGAAAGGACGTTTTGCAGTGCGGGCACTGGGTTACTGATCCGTATTCGCTCAAGTCTTTGGTTATCTCTGCATGATTGGCGTAGCAGCCGGGTTAATTTTTGCTACCCGTGATTCTAAGCCAATCGCCGCTGCGTTGAACCTTTAAATCATTAAAGCCGGATTCATAACTTTGCAGAATTTCTGTTTCCTGACTGAAAAGAATGCCTGAAAGGCAGAGTAGGCCACCGGGTTTTACCAGTTTTTCGAAACTGCTTGAAAGGTCAACCAGAGGGCCGGAGAGAATGTTCGCCACCAATATATCTGCTGCCTGAGCACTAAATACTTCCGGGGGACATATTTCGAACTGCTCAGGATCCAGTTGGTTCCGCTGCAGATTTTGACGCGTCGCCAGTAGTGCCTGCGGATCAATATCAACAAAGGATGCCGATTCGGCGCCGCGCATTAATCCGGCAACTCCGAGTAGGCCGGAGCCGCAACCGTAATCGATCAGAGTCTTGCCCGCGCAGTTGGTCTCAACTATCCACTCCAGGCACATAGCGGTAGTGGGGTGGGTACCGGTTCCGAAAGCCAGACCTGGGTCTAACAGCAAGGTGGTTGCTTCTTTCTCTGCCGTCGATTCGGAGACGGGTTTAGAAAAGACCCAAAAGTTGTCACCAAAATGCAGTGGTTTGAAATGCTGCATCCACTCAGTTTCCCAGACTCGATCCTCCAGTATTTCCCAGCGGCATTGTTCAGCATCGAGCTCCGAGTATTCAAGCAACATCTTCATACTGGCCTGTTGATCCACATCACTATCGAATAGACCCACCAGAATAGGCTCGGGCCAGATAGGCGGATGATCTGGATCGGGCTCGTAAATTGGGGAATCTTTGGCGTCTAGGGTGGTTACTGAAAGCGCGCCGATATAGAAGAGAACTTCTTCAATCGCAGAACTGTTTTGCGCCGTCGCTTCAATGCGCAGTTCTAGCCAGGACAAAGTGATTTACTACTTGGGCTTATCTTTAGCAGCAGCCTTGGATTGTGCATCGTCGCCGGCCCGGAATGGGACACTATCACTGCTGGCGCGGGTCAGTCGCACCGACTCGTCACCCTCACGAATTTCGATTTCGCCGATGTTGGATTCTTCCAATACCTCAATGAGTTTTTTTATTTTTCTAATATCCATTAACTGCTAATCCTTCCCGTCGAGCTGTTTGATAGCGTGATCTAAAGCGTAGTTATAGCCATCGGGCCCAAGCCCGCAGATGACAGCTTCTGCCAATCCAGAGAAATAAGAGAGGTGTCTGAATTCTTCACGTCGATGCACATTGGAGATATGCACTTCAATAAATGGGATAGCTACCGCTGCCATTGCGTCTCTCATTGCCACGCTGGTGTGAGTAAAAGCGGCGGGATTAATTAGGATGAAATCCACCTCATCTCGAGCCTGTTGGATCTTGTCCACCAACTCGTGTTCAGCATTACTCTGGAAGCTGACAAGCTCGTGACCAGCGGTCTCTGCGGCCTGGCTGAGTTGCTGATTGATATCTTCAAGGCTTTGGGCACCGTACACCCCAGGTTCGCGAGTTCCCAGGAGATTTAGATTGGGGCCGTGCAATACGAGAATCTTTGCCATCTGAATGATAGAAGCTGTAATAAAGGGGTTTGGAGTAAAACTAAATTGGCTAAAAATTGCAATGTGCCAAAGCAATTAGCGCCATTTAAGCCCGAGATAAACTTTGTCCGGTAAAGGCTTAATTGAGCTGGAGCGACCAGGCGTCGATCTTACTTTGCGTATTGTTGAGCACAAATTTGTAGTACTCCATCATCCATCTGGCGTACCTCACCCTGTCTCTGGCCTCGTCCAGCTCGTCTTCAGCTATGTTCGATCTGAGCAGCCGGTTGTACTCCGCTTCAAAGAAGGTAAAGGTTGTTGCGTACTCGTTTAGCTTGGCACTCTGGTTCTGCATTCGAAGCGTTAGGCCTGCCAGATAGTTTTGCAGAAAAGCAGGTCGTAAATCTGAAGGACAGAGATCGGAGATCGCCTTGCCATCTTCACCAAGTAAGTATCCGTTGGCGGCGGTGCAATAGCGCCTTAATCCAAGCTGGTGACCGTCTCGGTAGACTTGG
>JABJGI010000020.1 GCA_018662305.1 Porticoccaceae bacterium
GCCAGCTGCAAGCAGTTCGCCTACGCCTGCTGTTGATAGCAGAAGCTTTGTACCTTTCGACAAGATTCGCAAGATGACTGGCGATCATATGGTGATGTCTAAAGCGACTAGCCCGCATGTATTGCAAACAGTCGAAGTTGATTATCACGCTGTGGATGCTGTGCGTAAAAAGCTCAGTCCTCAGTGGAAGGCCGACAAAGGCTATTCACTGACATATCTGCCCTTTATTTCGCGTGCCATTACTATGGCCATCAAAGAGTTCCCACACGTAAATTCAAGCGTGGTGGGTGACGGTATTCAAATTCACAGTCTCGTAAATCTTGGTATCGCAGTTGACCTCAATTTTGAAGGTTTGGTTGTTCCGGTTATTAAAGACTGTGCAAACAAATCTGTGGGTCAAATTGCCGAAGGCATTAAAACAGTGGCCACCAAAGCGAAGGCGCGAAAGCTCACTCCAGACGACATGTCTGGTGCAACTTACACGCTCTCTAACTCAGGCCCCTTTGGCACCATGATGACGGCTTCAATTATTAGTCAGCCTCAAGTGGCCATTATGTCCACCGACGGTATTAAGAAGCGTCCAGTGGTTATTGAGTCTGAGCATGGAGATACCATCGGTATTCGTCCCGTCGGGATATTGGCTCAATCTTTTGATCATCGGGCTTTTGATGGAGCCTATTCGGCAGCATTCTTGAACCATGTCCGTCAGCTGATTGAACAAACTGACTGGGCTTCTCAAATATAGAAGCCTTTTTTCAGGCCTCTTTCTCTTAATTAGATAGAGGCCTGTGTTCATTTTTTCGGGGGAGAAGATGACTGAAGAGAAATCATCCTGGCAGCAACATATAGACAAGGTCACTGAAAAGGGCCTTCTTGCCAAACAACTCTACGTTATCCAGACCGAGCCAGTCTCGGGGATGGATGCCATTTTCGAAAACCTACAAGAACATCTTGCCTATCAACTAGAGCTTGAGCGAACCGGCGTAATGTTTGCAGCTGGCCCGCTTGCTGATGATGAGTGTAAAGAATGGGAAGGAGAGGGAATGGTGATTATTCGTGCGGATTCAGTCGAGCACGCGAATCAAATAGCTTCCAATGATCCAATGCATAAAAGTGGCGCGCGGAAATTTCGAGTGCGACCTTGGCTGCTAAACGAAGGGTCCCTAACACTGAAAGTCACCTATTCGAATGGTGGTAGAGAAGTCATTTAGTATCTGACTTGCGATTCGCAGAGACATAAAGCCTAAAAAAGGGGAGAAGATATGAGAGTTGGTAAAGTCTTAATGGTATTGGCGCTGGGCCTATTTATGGTGTTAGCGGCCTTTAACAATGTCCTAACCTGGGGTGGCGCCTTCAGCGCTGATGGCGCAGTTGCCATGACCATTGGTATGCAGGAAACCGGCCAGCATCCAAATTTGATGTGGCGCGCTATCGATAGCCCTATCATCGTTGCACTTGGTGCAATCGGTATTATCCTTGTTGAAATCGCTGCTGGTGTGCTTGCCTTGTGGGGCGCTTTGAATATGTGGAAAGCCCGAGCAGATTCTGCTGCGGATTTTCACGCTAGCAAAGAGAAAGGACTTCTTGGTCTGAGTGTAATGGCCGTCCTCTATCTACTCGGATTTCAAGCCGTCGCGGGAGAGTGGTTTATGGTGTGGCAGACGCCGGCTCCGACGATACTTGCCGCCTTTATTAATTTAGCGATGGCTTTGCTAGTTATGCTTTGGGTAAATACGAAAGACGACTAATCAAGTTTTGCAAAGGCATTAAGAAGGGGAGCTATATGCTCCCTTTTTCTTCGTAGAAAAGAGAACAATAGGAATTTGAGTTGAAAGTTTTTATTTTGAGGCACGGGATAACTGGCGATGCTCCAACGGATGAGGAGAGAGATCTGACTTCGAACGGTCGGCAGGAGGTAGTCAAAATTGTGCGCCAAAAACTGGATGAGCTTGATCGAGTGACTAAATTCTATTCCAGTCCGATGGTTCGAGTAAAAAATACCTTGGACATCGCAGCAAACTTGATGAAGTTCGATGGTGAAATCTTTGTAGACGAGCGTCTCACTACGGGAAGTAGATTGCCCGAACTGATTTCTTTTTTGACTGATATCGACACTGAAGCCGGTGACGTGATGATCAGCAGTCATCAGTCCTGTACCAGTATTATTGTGCTTTGGTTAGCCGGGGAAGACATACTCATTCCCAATGGTAGTCTGCTCTGTATTGAAACCGAGGAAATGGCGCAAGGGAAAGGAGAGGTGCTCTGGCAGGAGAGCGCAAGTGGACAAGACATTAAACGCACTGAATATTTTGTCGACCTGATCTAATCCCAACTTTTTGGTATTTGCTCAACAATTCGTTTCTTAAAATGCGATTTCTCTATAGGGATTGGCCTTCAACTTTAGTCATACCAAAAGCAAGAGACTAAGCTAGCAGAAACAGGTGGGGAAACAAAAATGGTCAAACTGAAACAAGGGTTAATCTGTGGGTTTGCCGTAGCTTTTCTGGTGAGTGCAGCTGATGCGCACCATTCAATTACACCTCACTACGATTCCTCTACCGAAGTAAGTGCGACCGGCGTAGTTACTGAGTTTCTGTTCGTTAATCCGCACTCCTTCGTATATTTTGATGTTGCACAACCAGACGGTAGCTTCACTAACTGGAACTGCGAAATGCAAGCTGC
This sequence comes from Porticoccaceae bacterium, assembly GCA_018662305.1. Classification (GTDB taxonomy): domain Bacteria; phylum Pseudomonadota; class Gammaproteobacteria; order Pseudomonadales; family GM7GCV1; genus JABJGI01. The sequence goes on from JABJGI010000020.1 coordinate 2,683, forward strand.
AGTCATCCTTCGACATTCGGGCTGGACTGAAGAGTTGCTGCAGCCGGGTACCCAAATTACCGTCACTGGCCCTGCTGCGCGGCGCGACCCTTTCGGATGTGCTGCTGCCAGAATAGAGCTGGCTGATGGCACTGTGATGACTCGAGGAGGGGTAATCTATGCTGAATCAGGAGAGCAACTCACAAATTCTACCGGTTCGAGTAATGAAGGCTTCGTTCCAGAAGATGGCGCAACCATCTTTGGCAGCTGGAGAACCACGCCACACTTCCGTCCTGATGGCGACTTGGTGGGAGATTTAATCTCCTTCCCCCTGGATGGAGAAAGGCCCACTCAGGAAGAGATAGGCACCGAAGAAAACCCCCTTGGAATCTATGCCGACTACATGACAGACCGAGGTAGAGAGGCGGCAGAAAATTATGACCTACTTTACGATGACCCTGCTCTTGAATGCAGCGGCGCCAGTATTATGCGGGCCGCTGTAGAGCCAAACGGTATCTCAGAAATATCTCAGGACGGGGACACTATCTATATCAAACACCAATATATGGATGTGGTGCGTACCATACATATGAACCTGTCTGAGCACCCGGAAAATATTGAACCCAGCATGGTGGGGCATTCCATCGGGCGTTTTGAAAACGAAGAGCTGATTATCGATACGCTCGGGTTTGAAGCGGGCGTTCTATTTCCTCATCCGGGAATACTCCACTCTGATCAAATGAGAGTGGTTGAACGAATCGGGTTATCTTATGACGGAACGCAACTGATCCGCTCTTATGAAGCTACCGACCCTCTCTATTTCAGTAAGCCGGTTCCCGGCAGGATTACCTGGAACCGTTCAGACCGACCGCTTCAAAGTTTCGACTGTGTCGAGCTCAGTGGCGAGAATAACGTTCGACCTAATCAGTAAATAACCCTTCTTCGTCACAGAGATAGGGTTGAACTGTCTCACCTGGGCGAAATAGGTAGTACTTCCTCATCACTAGTGGTTCGGACAGCATTTCTGTGTCTGTCACTGTAAGGGTGTAGTACAGGCGGTCACGATCAGAGCCAAGCCTAAAGGTCTCTTGATAATGAGCGTACCGACTTTGTGGAATATAGTGGGGAACCGATCCAACATTCAGAAAAGGGTAATCGAACTTGGTAGTTGTTACTAAAAGAGTGTCCCCATTCCAGCGTCCTGTGGAGTAGCCCAAAAGGTCTGCTTCGAAATTTCGGTCATCATGAATATCGGTTAGGTGAATGGTGCGAACCAGGTCGTATTCTTCAAGTTTCACCTGAATAGTATCCCCCAAATCGACTAGCTCCATTGGATAGGGGGCGTCCATTACGATGGAGCCGCCTTTTGGTTCACAACTGCCAAAGGGATCATCTGTCTCTGGGTTGTAAGCAGCTATAGCGGCGTGTCCTGCTTCGCTGATGGGATAGTCTTCTGTAGCTCGCGGATGCAGTGTGCGGCTCTCAGGAATGCCAACTACTGTCGTCCAGACAGAAAAAATTGAAGTGGGCAACTGCGACGAGTCTATTTCTCCAATTTCACCGCGTATTCTCGCAGAGTTACCAATTTGTTCGCCGGGCCAGCGCGGTTCTGCGTTCGATTGAAACACTGCTTCTCTGCCATCAGGTAGCAGCAGGTTTACCATATACATTCCATTGTCTGATCTGCGTGCTGGGAAGCCGGCCATGCGAACAGAATCGCCGACCGCCAAAATATCCTTATTGATATCCATGCGAGCCAAATTGCTGACCGAGGTGCCAGCAATATGCCAGACTTCTTCTGAAGAGGACCCTGAGTCTACGGTAACTTCGAATTGAACGTGTGGATTAACCCAGGCAATTGAAGAGACAACCCCCTCGATTTCGGCGAGCTGACCATCAGTCACATAGTCTACGGCCCAAGTGTGATGGGCTCCCGCATAAGAGCAGCTCAGTGTTGTCAGCAGGCATAGAATTAGGCGTCCCATTGATCTCCCCCTAAATAAACAAGTCCATGAAATCCGATATGATAACTTAAGTTGGATTAATTGATTTCCCCGGAACGAAGTTCTATTCTTGTTTGATCACAATTCGTTTCGAGCTGGTTCAGCGGATTGTTCGATAGCTAATCCGATCTATAGTTAAGTAAAACTTACCATAAAGCAAGGTTTACCTTAACGCCGGTCTTTGCTAGTCTCTATCCAGAGTTGAGTTTCTTCGCCTGTTGTTATTCCGAATTCGTCGGTGTTTGGGTGTACATAATTCAGCTGTTACTTTCTGTTGGATGCAAAGGCGTCTAAATTACTAAGAAATAGTTCGGTATTTTCTCTGGGGGTAGGGATGACAATTGATATGCACTCGCATTGGATTCCACGTGAGCTCGTGGAAGAACTGCGCGTGCGCACAGCAGCTCCCAAAATCGAGCCTGATGAATCGGGCCGAGAATTTATTCATCAGCCTCGCGGTCGTTTTCCATTGCCTCGAGACTACGGCGACATCCTCCGTCGATTAGAAAATATGGATCGAAACGGAATCGATGTTGCGGTGTTGTCCATTTCTGCGGTTTTTGGCGTCGAAAGACTTCCGGTTCAGGAGTCACTCAATATTTGTTCACTCTATGCCAATGCGATATCCGATCTTCATCAAGACTACCCTGATCGAATTTTTGGCTTAGCTACTCTGCCATTGGCCGATGTTGAAATCGCTGCCAAGGAATTTGAGAGGGTATTGCAACTGCCAGGCATGCTAGGCGCACTCATTCCGGGAAATGCATTGCTAAGCCTAGAGCATGCTGAACCTTACCGACCCATTTTTGCCGTGGCACAAAAATATGCTGCTCATATATTGGTTCATACTGGCATGCTTCCCAATGATGATTCTTATCCACCTGGAGACGAGGTTGATAATTCGCGTGCGCGCCGAGTTACCCTGGATATGCAGTCTCGAATATCCTCCAACATGATCACGCTCTGTATGACCGACTTTCTAGCCGACTATCCAGACGTCACCGTCCAGTGTCACAACCTCGGGGGCAATATTCCCTTCGAAATTGAGCGGCTGGACCACATTAGTCTTGATCGTGAACCTCATAAAGAACCACCTTCGGTAAAGATCCAAAATTCCAAAGTGATAGTGGATTGTAATTCGATGGGGACTCGCGGGATTGAACGAGCCGTAGAGGTCTACGGGGCAGGCCGAATTGTCTTTGGCACAGATGGCACCGATTTCGGATCGGATTGGTCGCAAAAGGCGATTGCCGAGGCAGATATTTCAGATGCGGACAAAAAGGCAATCCTTCACAGCAACGCTAGCGCAATAATTTCCAAAAGGGTTTAAGAAAAAATGAAACTAGTCAGCTTTAGGCAAAACGGCAAAGACAGCTATGGCGTTATTGTAGATGGGGGTATCGTCAATGCCGGTGCAGCTCTAGGCGCAAAATATCCCAGTCTAAAATCTGTCTTAGAAGCGGATGCATTAAATGAGCTGGAGACTTTGGCTGCCAACCCTGCGGATTTTTCGATGGAAGAAGTGGATCTTCTTCCTCCAATTCCTCAGTCAGGAAAAATCTTCTGTGTGGGTATCAACTATATGGCTCATATCAAGGAGATGAAGCGGGAGAAACCTGCCCACCCCTGGATATTTATGCGCACTGACCACTGCCAGGTTGGCCACAAGCAGCCGATGATTCGTCCCAAACTTTCGGAACGCTTTGATTTTGAAGGAGAGCTAGCTGTGGTAATTGGCAGAACGGGTCACCACATCAAACCTGAAGAGGCTCTCGACTATATCGCGGGTTACAGCTGTTTTAACGATGGCTCAATTCGAGACTACCAACGTCATTCACAGCTTTTCACTGCAGGTAAGAACTTCTATCAAAGCGGTAGCTTTGGTCCGTGGCTGGTGACGTCGGATGAAATTCCTGATCCAAAGAAATTGAATCTTGAGACGCGGCTAAACGGAGAGGTGATGCAGAATGCTTGTGTTGATGATCTTTGTTTCGACATACCCTATTTGATCGAATACCTCTCCAGCATCGGTCCGTTAAGACCCGGTGATGTGATAGTAACGGGAACTCCTGGTGGAGTTGGTTTTGGTCGGGATCCATTTGTTTGGATGAAGCAGGGCGATACCATCGAAGTTGAGATTTCATCTATTGGTGTTCTCAGTAATCCAATTGTTGATGAAGAATAACTTGTCCTTTGCTGGACCACTGACAGCCCGCTTTCTGCGGGCTGGTTTGGCTGTGGTAGTGCGCAGAACGACAAACTAAGACTCCGCACTCTAATTTAAGCGGAGAAGTTTGGGGGAAAGACTATGCTCGCTGATTTGCTTAACGGATTCCTGTTGGTTATGCAGTGGCCTACTATTGGGTTTCTGTTTCTGGGCGTTCTGTTTGGCATTTTCCTCGGCATCCTCCCTGGGCTAGGCGTTATTATTGGGCTAGTCGTATTGCTGCCCTTTACCTTTGGAATGGACCCGGTCGCCGCCTTTGCGCTTTTGTTGGGTATGTACGCTGTGACCTCCACCAGTGACACTATTGCCTCTGTCATGCTGGGTGTTCCGGGCACCTCGGCTTCCCAGGCCACTATTCTTGACGGCTATCCCCTGGCGCAACAGGGACACGCAGCTCGTGCACTTGGGGCAGCCTTTACCACCTCGGCATTTGGGGGTGTTTTTGGCGCCCTGGTATTAGCACTTTCGCTGCCGCTCATCAGGCCGGTTATTCAGTCTTTTAGTTCCCCAGAAATTTTTATGCTGGGTGTGCTGGGTCTTACCATGGTTGGCTCACTCAGTGGCGGCAACATGTTTAAGGGTTTGGCTGTGGCTGCATTGGGATTGCTAATGTCCACTGTCGGCTATTCCGACTCTGGCGCGATTCCGCGCTATTACTTTGGTGTTGATTATCTGATTGACGGTTTGCCTCTCATTCCCGTTGTGCTTGGATTGTTCGCATTGCCTGAATTGATGGAGCTGGCCATTCGCAATATCTCAATTTCCCGGAAAGACAACGAAGAGGTAGAGGGTGGTGGCATATTGGACGGCGTTAAGGACGCTTGTCGAAACTGGTGGCTAGCGGTTCGATGCGCAACGATTGGCACCTATATTGGCATGTTGCCAGGCTTGGGATCCTCTATTGTCGATTGGCTTGCCTATGGGCACGCGGTTCAGTCATCCAAAGATAATTCCAAATTTGGCAAAGGCGATATTCGTGGTGTGATAGCGCCAGAAGCAGCTAACAACGCGACACGTGGTGGCTCTTTGTTACCTACGGTAGCTTTTGGTGTTCCTGGCAGTTTGGGTGCAGCTATTCTTCTCGGAGCGCTGCTAATTGTTGGCCTAAAACCAGGGCCTGAGATGCTCACAACTGAGCTAGATACAACCTTTAGTATGGTTTGGTCCATTGCCATCGCGAATATTTTGGCCGCGATTCTGTTGATTTTTTCTGCAAAGCATGTCGCCAAACTTGCGTTCCTGCCGGGGCATATGATTGTTCCCGCCATCATCATGTTTGTCTTTATGGGCGCCTGGCTGGGCGGCGGACATATTGGCGATTGGGTAGCCTGTATCACCATGGGTTTTGTCGGTTTCTTTATGAAAAGAGGGAACTGGCCTCGACCTCCATTGGTATTGGCGCTGGTGTTGGGCAGCATTATGGAAAATGCCTATTTGCTTACAGGGAGGGTTTACGACGGCCTTGAGTGGATGCAGCGCCCGATAGTTATCATTATCGGTATTGTCGTTCTATGCACAATTGGCTTTGTTATTCGCGGCATGCTTATGCAGAAGAGCAAAGAAAAGGGTCTTGAAAAGGGCGGCGGTAAGCCGCCCGCTGATAGAGCTGAAGGCAGCCCGATTTTTTCACTACCGCTGTCAGTTCTCTTTATTACGATTTTTCTTGTAGCGGCAATATTGGCAGGAGACTGGCCTAACTCAGTAAAACAATTCCCCATCTTGTTGGGTGCTATTGGTGCGCTATTTGTTTTTATTGTGTTGATTCAAGATGGTTTGGAATTCCGATCATTGCTTAGTTCGGAAGGCGGACTAGTTCCAGCACTTCGGGGTGCGACAAAAGAAGCCCTCTTCATCAAGGCGATGCTCTTTATGTTAGGGCTGATTGTCATGGTGCTAGTGATGTTGGTTATTGGTCAAAAGCTCGCTTTGCCACTCTTTATTTCTTTCTACCTTGCCGTTTGGGGTGGTTATGGTCTCCGCACTTGTTTGATTTATTCGACCTGTGCTTGGGTATTTATGATCGGCTTCTACGATCGAGTCATGCATTTATTTTGGTATCCGTCCTGGCTTAGTCAAAAGCTGCCAGGTTTGATGCCAGAGGGTTTCCCGCTTTGGTTGTTTGTGTAGCAGGGGTTTTTATCTAACCGTAATTGAATCGAATTTTGTCGAATCAACTAATTAAGTATTGAGGGGAAAATGAAAAATCTGAAGAGAATCCAGTGGATTGCACCAACCGTCCTTTTAGCATTTGCCAATGTTGGATGTGCTCAATCGGACGATATAGCGGAACAGGTTGAAGCACTTTTGCCAGAAATGATCACCATCACAGGTGGTACGTTCAAGATGGGCGATATGGCAGAAGAGGGCGATGCCAATGAGTTGCCGGTGCATGAAGTCAGTGTTGGCGATTTTAAAATCGCAAATATTGAAGTGACCTATGATTTGATGGATTTTTTCCTAACTTCTACTGGTCGCGAACCTCACAAAAAAGACGAGGCGTTTGGGCGCGAGGGTTATCCGGCAACCTATGTGAGCTATGTTTTGGCCAATGAGCTTATTGACTGGCTAAATGAGCAAACCGGCAGAAGCTTCCGCTTGCCCACAGAGGCTGAGTGGGAATATGCGGCTAGAGCGGGGACTGAAACGGCCTTTCCTTGGGGGAATTCGATGTCCCGAGCTTATGGGAATTACGGACACCCAGATTGCTGTGCAAGAGTCGATGGCACAAAGGGAGAAGGTGTTGTGGGTGAGGACAAGTGGGCGTATACCTCACCGGTGGCCTCTTTCGCACCAAACCCCTGGGGTCTCTACGACGTGGCGGGCAACGTCTGGGAATGGATGTCTGATTGTTGGAACGACCGCTACGAAGGTGCGCCCACCGATGGCAGCTCTTGGGATACTGGCGACTGTGCTCGGGCACCTATGCGTGGTGGTTCATGGACGCACTACTCTCGTAATGTGCGTGCCGCCAACAGAAATGAGAATCTTCGCGTTAATGCGGTGAACGGTTATGGCATGCGCTTGGCAGAAGATATCTAGGGATATAAATATGAAATTACTAAAAAAATTATTGGTTGTGCTCTTTGCTGCGACCCTGCTGGCTGGATGCTCCGACGGCGAAGCGCCTGCTGAGGTGGTTGAAACCGTCGCAGAAAGCCTTGATCTTAGTCAGGTGGAGGCCAAAGACTTCACAGGTCAGACCGTCACTATCCTGGTTGGATTTAACCCAGGCGGTGGCACAGATACTAGTGCCCGTCTAATAAACAAATACCTGAGCAAACATCTGCCGGGCAACCCCAATGTGATTGTTCAGAATATGTCTGGTGCTGCTGGGATTCGCGCTCTCAATTACGCATATGAGGGAGCCCGCCCAGATGGCATGACGATATTGTTTGCGCCCATTAGTCTGTTGGTTCCATTGTTAGGTGAGCCAGGCATTCGCTACGAACTCGACAAATTTGAGGTAGTAGGTGGCTTGCGTAGCGGTCCCATTATGCAGTTTGCAAGGCAGGATCTAGATTCTGCCCAGCTGGTAGATCCGGCGGCAATTTCAGGGGCAAACGACCTGGTTTTGGGAGGCATTCGCACCAGCTCAAGTCTTGATCTAATGCCTCGACTGGCTTTCGATAGCCTTGGCCTCGACTACCGTTATGTCACCGGTTACTCGAGTGAAAATACCGTCAGGAATGCCATCCAGACAAATGAGATCAACAGCTTTGGGGGCACCTTCTCAGGGTACCGCTCCGCTGTGGTATCTACACTAATTGAGCCGGGAATTGTTGCTCCTCTTTGGCACTTCCCATACCGAGACGCCGAAGGCAACTACCCCCGCGCTTCTTTTGCTGCGGATATTCCCACCTATATGGAAGTCTATGAGCAGATCAAAGGTGAGGCGCCATCGGGTGAATACTGGGATGCCCTACAGTTGGCTCTGGACTTGCGCAGCGTTGCAGACAATATGTTGCTCGCTCCACCCAGTACTGATCCTGCTGCGCTAAAGGCGTTGCGCGAAGCCTTTGATATGGCTGTAGTCGATCAAGAGATGGTCGATGAGGTTACTGGGGTGCTGGGTTATTTTTACGAAGTGGTTCCTCTAAACTACATTCGCCAGCGATTTGAGGAAACTGCAAATGTGGACTTGGAAACTGTTGAATTTATTAAGGAATACATTGCTGAAGATTAGGGGTGTGGCTCGAAGGTCGACCATTCAATCTGTAATAAAAGTCGGGTTAATCTCAGCTTTATTGCTGTTGCTGGGTTGTGGATCTGATTCCGAGACTGCTGATTCGGTTAGTACAGAACCTTCTGAGAGCACAATAAATAAGTTGGTCGTACAACGCTATATTGAGGCCCGTGGCACTGAAAATTATGCTGAGGTTAGCGCGGATATTTTTTCGCCTGACTATCGGCACATTCGATCCGAGTTTGAAAATTTTCTCTACAACATGCGCGATTCGGAATTAGCGCAACTAGCAGATCCAGATGAGACCGCGATTCCGGACCGGTTAGAGAGAGCTGATCTTATTATGGGCGAAGGCTCTACAGTCGTGGTTCGTTACTATATTAGCGGTACTCATGAGGGAAACTTTTACGGTATCCCGGCTACTGGAAGGGCTTTTGAAATACCCGCTGTGGCGATATTTGAATTGGCTGACAGCCAAATCGTTTCAGGGTGGTATATGGCAGATGAGGTGGGTTTTTTGCGGCAAGTAGGCGCGGAAATGCCTATGCGCGCAGATGGCCGTTATGTCATTCCTCCTACTGGTGGTGAGCACGCGGTGGCCTCCGATGACATCATGCATTTTATGTTGGCCAATCCAGCTGATTCGCGCGAATATCGCAATAAACTAAAGGTCGCAGCCCGCAAAGCCAACAACCCACCTCCTGGGATTATTAATGAAGAAAACGGAGCGCGCCCCTACGATAATTTTCTGCGCCCGGGGTTTAAGCATGTGGTTGAAATGGGGACCATTAACGGTGATGCCTCGCAAGGTTTTGGCGGTGGATACCCTGATAGAGTCGACCTGACAGATTATTTCCTAATTGATGGCGATACCATCATGATTCGGTTCCGACTAACAGGAACAAACACCAATAACTTCTATGGTTTTCCAGCCACAAATAACTATGTTGATGCTTGGGAAGTCGCCTTTATGACATTCGTCGATGAGCATTGGCGCGACGCTTGGTGGATGGGGGACGATCAGTCCATGCTGATGCAACTCGGATGGCCTCAGAGTTTTTGGTTTCCGGATATGAACTCAAACAATTAGTTCCAAAGTTAGGGAGGTAACAATGATATTTAGGACAAAGAAGAAAAATCTATTACTAACAAGCGCTATGTTTGGAAGCCTGATATTTGCTGCCTGTACTGAGCAATCAGAAGACCAGGGCGTTACCTCTGAATCTGAAGTGAGCACCATGGCGATTCATATTTCTGAGATGGACATGGAATCCATCCGCCTCGTCTCGGAAGAAGACCACAACAGACTGGTCGTTATGAAATATATGGAAGCATTGAGTACTTCGCTAAGGGAAGAAGTTGAAGCTGAACTAATGGCGCCGGGTTATGAAGTTATTCGGCCGGAGTTCGCCAACATGGACTATCACGCAGATGGTTCCCAGTTGGGCGATATGGCTGATCCCATGGATGTGGCCATAGCAAATCGTCGCGACAGCGTAGATACCTTTATCGCCCAAGATGACATGGTGGTTATTCGGTATCGCATTTCTGGAACTCATGCGGGTAATTTTTACGGTATTGCTGCGACGGGCACTGACATCGATATTCTGGCTGGAGCAATCTTCTGGCTAGATGGTGGAAAAATCATCAAGAGTTGGTGGATGGCAGACGAGGCGGGGTTCCTCCGTCAGGTCGGCCAACCCTTGCCCGCTCGAGCCGATGGTCGCTGGGAAGCCTGGCCTCATGTGTTGCCAGTGCGCACCGGCAACGACTTAATGGAAGAGTTTTTGGCGAACCCAGAAGACTCGCAGGAGTATTTAAATAAACTCCAACTAACCGCCTGGAAAGCGCCAGCTTATAGAGATCAGGTTCTGCATGAAGACCAATCACAGCGAACCGGATTGCGCAGTGGCTTTTTTCATATCGTCAATGCTGCTCCACCCGAGATGGTGCGCCAATATCCATTTTCCGGCGCATTTCCCGATCGAGTTGACCAGATTGCCACTTTAATTGCCGATGGGAAGCGCGCAGTAATTCTATTTCGATTAACTGCCACGAATTCAAACAGCCTGGTGGGAATCCCAGCTCAGGATCGGCAGGTTGCCGCTTACGAATTTGGTTATCAGGAATTCGATGGTGAAGTCTGGAAATTCAATATGTGGTTTGGAGATGATCTAGGTTTGTTACTGCAATTGGGTGGTTCGCAGGATCATTGGTTTCAGAACGAAGACTAGCTAAATACCAAATAGCGATCTAACAAACAGGGAAATTAAAATGAAAATTTCTATCAAGGCCGCGAGAATGGCTCTCGCGGCACTACTTTTATGCAGCTGTTTTGGGCAGGCATATGCCCAGACGCTTGACTCGGATCAGGCTGTTGATTTGGCTCAAGCTGTTTCTGAACAGGACTACAACAAACTTCAGGTATGGAAGTATATGGAGGCCTACAGCACCTCCGAAAATCAGTCGGTCGCGGCCGAACTTCTCGCAACAAATCATGAACGCATTCGCTCTGAATTTCACAATATGCGACACCATGCACTGGGTTCTGAACTGATGGACGCGGCTCAGCCTTTGCGTCTAGCTATACAAAATCGCAGAGACTCGGTTGATATTGTTATGGCGGAAGAAGATATGGTCGCGGTGCGCTACCGCATTCAGGGAGTTCACCAAGGGAATCTATATGGCATTCCTGCAACGGGAAAAGAAATCGATATCGATTCCTCGGCAATATTCTGGATGGAAGACGGCAAAATCGCCAAAAGCTGGTTTATGGCGGATGAGGCCGCATTGCTCCGACAAATTGGTCAGCCTTTGCCGCAGAGAGATGACGGGCGTTGGGAAGCTGGCCCCGTTTACCTTCCCGTTATGACGGGCGACGAGCATATAGCTGGTCTGCTGGCGAATCCGGAAGATTCTCAGCCCTATCGCAACAAACTCATGATCAACGCCTATAAGTCCGAGAATCCGCCCGGGGGTTTATTGCCTCCACCAGCAGAATATGGTCTTGGTACTCGTCGCGGCTTTGCCAATATTACCGAGGGAGCGACTCCCGAAAACGCAGCTCAATATCCCTTCGGAGGAGCCTTCCCAGATCGCGTCGATCTAATTGCCAATATGATGTCGGACGGCAAGTGGGTGATGATTCTATTCCGTCTAACCGCCACCAACACTGAAAGCCTCTTGGGTATTCCAGCACTTGGCAATGAGGTGTCAGCCTACGAAATTGGATTTATGGAGTTCGATGGAGAGGACTGGGCCTATCGCTGGTTCTTTGGCGACGATTTGGGGATGTTGATGCAGCTCGGTGGTTCAATGGACTACTGGTTCGCCAATTAATAACAGTAACTTTGTATAGAGGAATGCAGTAAATGCTAAATGAAACACATGTAGCGGATGCTACCAGTTGGGTCGAATCGGCCAACCTAAAGGGAGCAGATTTTCCAATACAGAACCTCCCCTTCTGCGCGTTCGCGGACGGTGAAGAGCAAAGACTCGGTGTCGGCATTGGTGATCAGATTCTGGATCTAAAAGCTTGTGCGCATGCCGGTTTGTTGTCTGGTCTTGATGATGAAGTCGTGCAATCGCTGCAAGGGGCAGTGTTGAATGATTTTATGGCGCTGGGTCGGGATCATTGGCGCGCGGTACGCAAACAAATATTTGATCTGCTTAAGAGTGATGGTGAGTCGGCGGATACAGCCCAAGCTGTCAGTGGCGAAATTCTGGTTGCCCAGTCTGACGTGAATCTGGCCTTGGCGATGAACATCGGTGACTTTACCGATTATGAATGCTCTCACCATCACGCCAAGCGCATGCGCAAGTTGATGTCCGGTGCATCCAAGCCACTGCCAAATGGATACTGGTTGCCTCGCGCCTATCACGGGAGATCTTCTTCGGTTGTTATTTCAGGTTCCCCCATCTATTTGCCAATTGGCCAAATAGAAGCTGAGAACGAGACTCCGGTTGTTAAGCCTTGCGTAAACTTCGACTATGAACTGGAGCTCGGCATTATTGTTGGCACAGGGAATGAGCGTGGGCATCCAATTCCTATCGAGGAAGCTGAAGACCATATCTTTGGCTTTTGCATACTCAATGACTGGTCGGCGCGAGATATTCAAAAATGGGAGCGCCTTCCTCTTGGTCCCTTTCTTGGCAAGAACCATGCAACATCTGTTTCTCCCTGGGTGGTCACCATGGAAGCCATGGCACCCTTTAGGGCTCCGCAGCAAGCAGTACCAGAGGAAGGTTGGCCAGAACCACTTCCTTACCTCGACTCGGAACAGAACCGCGCTTCCGGTGCCATAGATGTCAATTTCCAAGTCCTGGTATCGACTGAGAAAATGCGGGAGGAGGGTATGGAGCCAGTGGTGAATAGCCGCAACAAAACTCTGGATGCTTCCTGGACTATCGCCCAGATTGTTGCGCAACACACCAGTAATGGATGCAATTTACGTCCCGGCGACCTAATTGGTAGCGGTACGGTTTCGGGCGAGACACCTAGCGCGTCCGCCTGTCTGATGGAGCTTTCTGAAGCAGGATCGATCACTCGTGAAATGCCTACCGGAGAAAAGCGCAGCTTTCTGCAAGTTGGTGACGAAGTAGTTTTTAAGGGTATAAGTGAAAAGGAAGGTTATCCGCGAATTGGTTTTGGCGAAGTGCGAGGTTTGGTACTGCCGCCAGCGGTCGATTATAGTTAGTCCTCTAATTTAGCTCCCACAAGCGATTCTCAAAAAATGATTTCTGATCCCTGGTTTTATCTTGTTGCCATTCCAGCTGTACTTATCACCGGTATGTCCAAAGGTGGTTTCGGCGGCGTCGCTTTAATAGCGGTTCCTCTTATGGCGCTGGTGATTTCGCCGGTTCAGGCTGCGGGAATTATGTTGCCCATATTGCTAATCATGGACGCGCAAAGCGTATGGGAGCATCGTGGGAACTATGACAAAAGAAATCTGATGATTCTGCTGCCGGGGGCGATGATTGGCATCCTGATCGGTGGATTAACCGCTCAGTACATTAATGACGAC